>JAJDNV010000320.1 GCA_022340545.1 Acidobacteriota bacterium
ACGGATCTAGCCGTCGAAAGGAGTATCAATGACCAAGAAGAAGACCCCGGCCACACCGCTTCTCGACGAGCTCGAGAAGGGGCCGTGGCCCAGCTTCATCAAGGAGATCAAGAAGGAAGCTGACCGTCCCATGGTGCAGGACCTGCTCGGTGTCCTCGAGCGGTCCTACGAAGAGCACATCGGCCACTGGAAGCACGGCGGCCTCGTCGGTGTCATGGGCTACGGCGGGGGCGTCATCGGGCGGTACTCCGACCTGCAGGAGGAGTTCCCCGAGGTCGCCGAGTTCCACACCTACCGCGTGAACCAGCCCGCCGCCTGGTTCTACACCTCGAAGGCGCTCCGTGAGATCTGCGACATCTGGGACGAGCACGGCTCCGGCCTCACCAACATGCACGGCTCCACCGGCGACATCATCTTCCTTGGCTCCAAGACCGAGGCCCTCGAGCCCGTTTTCAAGAAGCTGACCGAGAAGGGATGGGACCTCGGCGGGTCCGGCTCCGACATGCGCACCCCGAGCTGCTGCGTGGGCCCGGCCCGTTGCGAGTGGGCCTGCTACGACACCCTCAACGCCTGCTACGACGTCACCCAGAACTACCAGGACGAGCTGCACCGCCCGGCCTTCCCCTACAAGTTCAAGTTCAAGTTCGCCGGGTGCCCGAACGACTGCGTGGCCTCGGTGGCCCGCTCCGACATGTCGGTCATCGGGACCTGGAAGGACGACATCCAGGTCGACCAGGCGAAGGTGCAGGAGTACGCCAAGGCCGGCGTCGACATCCAGAAAGAGGTCTGTGACCTCTGTCCCTCGGACTGCATGAGCTGGGACGGCAAGACTCTCGACATCGACAACGGCGAGTGCGTGAAGTGCATGCATTGCATCAACGTCCTGTCGAAGGCCCTCAAGCCCGGCAAGGAGAGGGGCGCCACCATCCTCATCGGGGCCAAGGCCCCCATCATCGGCGGGGCGCTGCTGTCCGCGGTGTTCGTGCCCTTCCTGGAGATGGAGCCCCCCTACGAGGACATCAAGGAGCTGGCCGAGGCCATCTGGGACTTCTGGGGTGAGCACGGCAAGAACCGCGAGCGCGTCGGGGAGTTCATCCAGCGGGTGGGGCTGGGCACGTTCCTCGATCAGATCGGACTCGACCCGGTCCCCGAGATGATCAGCCACCCACGGGCAAACCCCTACATCTTCTTCCAGGACGAGGTCGTCGAGGGCGCCCAGTAGCGCGGCCCGAGGAGGATATACACATGGCTATCCCTGATCGAAAGACCGACATCGGGCCCCCCCACTACGAGAAGCACCTCCCCCCGATCGTGAAGAAGAACTACGGGAAGTGGGCCTACCACGAGATCCCCGAGCCCGGCGTGCTGCTGCACGTGGCGGAGTCCGGGGACAAGCTGTACTCGGTGCGGGCGGCGAGCCCCCGGCTCCTGGCCATCACCACGATACGCAACTTCGCCGACCTGGCCGACAAGTACTGCGACGGGTACCTCCGCTTCACCAGCCGCAACAACGTGGAGTTCCTGCTCACCGACCAGAAGAAGATCGAGCCCCTCAAGAAGGAGCTCGCGGATCTCGGCTTCCCGGTCGGCGGCATGGGCAACGCGATCTCCAACATCGTCCACACCCAGGGCTGGGTGCACTGCCACTCCTCGGCCACCGACGCCTCCGGCGTGGTGAAGTCCATCATGGACGAGCTCTATCCCCACTTCGTCGACATGAAGCTGCCGGCCAAGCTCCGCATCGCCTTCGCCTGCTGCCTCAACATGTGCGGCGCCGTCCACTGCTCCGACATCGCGGTCCTCGGGGTCCACACCCGGCCGCCGAGGATCGACCACGCCGACGTGCCGAAGGTCTGCGAGGTCCCGACCCTCGTCGCCTCGTGTCCGACCGGCGCCATCCGGCCGGCCACCGTCAACGACAAGCCCTCGATCGAGATCGAGGACGAGCAGTGCATGTACTGCGGCAACTGCTACACCGTGTGTCCGGCGGTCAAGATCAACAACGCGAAGACCGACGGCATCTCCATCTGGGTCGGCGGCAAGGTCTCCAACGCCCGCCACGAGCCGATGTTCTCCAAGCTGGCGGTCCCCTTCCTGCCGAACAACCCGCCGCGCTGGCCCGAGGTCGTGAGTGCGGTGAAGAACATCGTCGAGGTCTACGCGAAGAACGCTCGGAAGCACGAGCGGATGGGCGAGTGGATCGAGCGCATCGGCTGGCCGCGCTTCTTCAAGCTGACCGACATCCCCTTCACCCGGTACCACATCGATGACTTCACCCACGCCGGCGAGACCTTCAAGCGGTCTGCGCAGCTCAAGCACTAGGAGTCAGCCATGTCCGAGGCATCGGTGGACGACGTCGCCAACGCCATGTACGAGCTGGTCAAGTCCACGAAGGGCAAGAAGAACCTCAAGGCCATGGACCTCACCAAGGCCATGATCGAGCAGTTCGGCGAGGACGCTTGCGACAAGAAGAAGTGCAAGCTGGCGATCCGGCAGCTGATCGACTCCGGCCGCTGCATCTACAGCTACGTCGGGGGCAGCTACATCACGCTCCCGCCGGAAGGCGCGTGAGGGCTGGCCGCTCAAGCGAGCGGCCGAGGGAACGACCGAATGAACGGGGGCCGGAGCCTTCCGGCCCCCGCGCTCGGGATCAGAACACCCAAGGGAGACTGAAATGGCAAAGCTGAAGGCGACCGGGAAGAAGGCCGCCAAGAAGAAGACGGGGGCACAGCGAACGCAGGAGATGGTCGATGCCATGCGGCAGTGGCAGGGGATCGAGCGCGACGCGATCGACACCTGCACCGGGCTCATGGAGAAGACCGACAACCTCCTCGTCCGCCAGATCATGGAGATCATCCGCAACGACTCCGTGCAGCACCACCGTGTGCAGCAGTTCATCATCGACAGCCTGACCCGGACACCCGTACAGCTGACGCCCGACGACCTGGCGGTCATCTGGGACGAGATCGAGAAGCACGACGAGGCCGAGCGGGAGACGATCAAGCTGGGTAAGGAGCTGGCCAAGGACTGCCCGTTCTTCGTCCAGAAAACCCTCCTCGACTATCTGATCTACGACGAAGAGAAGCACGACAAGCTCCTCGGCGAGCTCGAGAAGTTCAAGAGGAACCTGTATCCGTACGCCTAGCCCACACCGCGACCAACGGGGACGAGGCACGAGGAGGCCACTGAGATGGGACTGTTGAAGAAGAAGAAGGACGCCACGCCTTTCAAGGCGCGTTCCACCGGGGGCGGCGGCTCCCCCTCCGAGATCTCCTCGCTTCGTCCCCAGGCCGTGGAGAAGCTTCCCCCGTGCACCGGCCACTGCCCCAGCGGGAACGACATCCGCGGGTGGCTCACCACCATCGCCCAGCGCGAGAAGATGGGCATCAGCCTCGAGGAGGCCTGCGACGCCGCCTGGTACGTCGAGGTCGAGACCAACCCCTTCCCGTCGGTGATGGGACGGGTCTGCCCTCACCCATGTGAGGCCGAGTGCAACCGGAAGGAGAAGGACGGCGCGGTCGACATCAACTCCGTGGAGCGCTTCATCGGCGACTGGGCCATCGAGAGGAAGCTCACGCTAAAGCCCCTCGACAACGGTGGTCCCTACGACGAGAAGATCGCGGTGGTCGGCTCCGGCCCGTCGGGGATGTCCTGCGCCTACCAGCTGGCCCGGCGCGGGTACAAGGTCACGGTCTTCGAGGCCTTCGAGAAGCCCGGCGGCATGCTGCGCTACGGGATCCCCCAGTACCGTCTGCCCCGGGACATCATCGACGCCGAGGTCCAGCGCATCCTCGACCTCGGTGTCGAGCTGAAGACCGGGGTCACGATCGGCAAGGATGTCACCCTCGAGGACCTGAAGAAGGACTACGCCGCGGTCTTCGTGGGCATCGGCGCCCACAAGGGCAAGACGATGGGCCTGCCCGGCGAGGAGGGCCCCGGTGTCTTCACCGGGACCGAGTTCCTCAACAAGGCCAACAGCGGCGAGACGCTGGATCTCGGGGGGAAGGTGGTGATCGTCGGAGGCGGCGACACCGCCATCGACGCCGCCCGGGTCTCGCTCCGCCTCAGCTCGGACGCCGCCAGCATGTCCCGGCGCCTGGGGGCCGAGGTCACGATCCTCTACCGCCGGACCCGGACGGAGATGCCGGCCATCGAGCGCGAGATCGAGGAGGCCCTCGAGGAGGGCATCAAGATCGAGTTCCTGGCCGCCCCGGCCCGGATCGAGCGAGGTGCCGACGGCAAGATCCAGAAGCTGTCGGTCCAGCGCATGGAGCTCGGGGAGCCCGACGACTCCGGCCGCCGGCGCCCGGTCCCGATCGAGGGCGACGTCTACGACATGGAGGCGGACTCGGTGATCATGGCGGTCAGCCAGGCCCCCGACTGGTCCACCCTCGGCGCCATCGAGACCAAGGGCTCGTGGCTCGAGGTGGACGAGTGGGGACACACCGCGATCGAGGGCGTCTGGTCCGGCGGCGACACCCTGGCCCTGGGCCTCGCCACCATCTCGATCGGCCAGGGCCGCAAGGCCGCCGAGAGCATCCACGCGCAGCTGCGCGGAGTCGAGCCGCGCCCGTGGTCGACCAAGCCCACGATCGGCCCCGAGCGGATCAAGCTGGACTACTACGACGAGAAGCCCCGGGCAGAGCGGAAGGTCCTGTCTGCCGAGGAGCGCCTGGCCAAGCCCATGGACGAGGTCGACCTCGGCATCACCAAGGAGGCCGCGCTCGAGGAGACCACCCGCTGCTTCAGCTGCGGGAACTGCTTCGGCTGCGAGCGCTGCTGGATGTACTGCCAGAGCAACTGCTTCAAGAAGATCCCGCACCCGACCCAGGGCCACTACTACAAGATCGACCTGAGCACGTGCGACGGCTGCAAGAAGTGTGGTCCGGAGTGCCCCTGCGGCTTCCTGGACCTCCTGTAGATGGTCCAGAGAAGGGATGGCCACTCGGTGCGCTTCACCACGCCCCGCCTCGTCGTCGCCGGCCTCTCGGGTGACAGCGGGAAGACCCTCGTCGCCCTGGGGGTCGCCGCGGCCCTGAAGGCCCGCGGGGTGGACGTGGCCCCCTTCAAGAAGGGACCGGACTACATCGACGCGGCGTGGCTGGGGGCGGCCACCGGGCGGCCGGGGCGCAACCTGGACACGTTCTTCCACGGCCCCGAGGCCCTCGGCGAGGCGCTCTCCCGCGCGAGCGGCGGCGAGTCCGCCGGCCTCGCCCTGATCGAGGGCAACCGGGGTCTGTTCGACGGCTTCGACGCGGCAGGAACCCACTCCACCGCAGAGCTGGCGAAGCGCCTCCGCGCCCCGGTCCTGCTGGTGGTGGATGTCACGAAGACGACCCGCACCGTCGCGGCGATGGTGCTCGGCTGCCGGACGCTCGATCCCGACGTTCCGCTGGCCGGGGTGGTGCTCAACCGCGTCGCCACGTCACGGCAGGAGGGTGTCATCCGCGAGGCCCTCGCCCGGGCCGGGGGGCCGCCGGTGCTGGGCGCCATCCCCCGCCTCGACGACGACCCGCTCCCGGGGCGTCACCTGGGCCTGGTGACGGCGGCGGAGCACCCGCGGACGCAGGAGGCGGTCAACACCGCCGCCCGCCTGGTCGAGGCCCACGTCGACCTGGAGATGATCGAGAAGGTCGCGGGAGGGGCTCCGCCGATCGAGTTTCCCGATCGGCAGCGGCCCACGAGCGGCCCCCGGGTACGCATCGGTGTGCTTCGGGACGAGGCGTTCAGCTTCTACTACCCCGAGAACCTCGAGGCGTTGGAGGAGCGCGGGGCCGAGCTCGCGTTCTTCTCCGCGCTGGCCGGCGACGCACTCCCCGAGGTCGACGCGCTCTACGTCGGCGGGGGCTTTCCGGAGCTCTACGCGGGCCGGTTGTCCGAGAACCGGGTTCTGCGGCGGACGCTGCCGGCGGCGGTCGCGGCCGGGATGCCCGTCTACGCGGAGTGCGGCGGCTTGATGTACCTCGCGAAGGAGCTGATCACGGACGGGGTCTCGCACCCCATGGCCGGGGTGCTCGACCTGGTCGTCGAGCAGACCTCGAGGCCTCGCGGGCATGGCTACGCGGAGGGCACGGTGGAGCGGCCGAACCCCTTCTTCGAGAAGGGCACCCGTCTGCGCGGACACGAGTTCCACTACTCGCAGGTCCGGGGCGGAGAGCACCGCTCGGCCAGCGTCGTGGGCCTCGATCGCGGACCGGGGCTCGGCGACGGGCGCGACGGGATCGTCGTCGGGCGTGTGTGGGCCTCGTATCTGCACCTGCACGCCCTCGGGACGCCGGAGTGGGCCGCGGGTCTCGTCGCGCTGGCCCGCACCCGCCAGCGCGAGACGCCGGGGATCTCGGCCGCATGCGGCTGAGCGAGGAGGTGAGGGAGTTGTTGCTGCAGGGTCGAGAGACGGAGCTGGTCGAGCGCGCGGCCACGGACGCGCGGCTCGTGCGCCCGCTCCTCGCCCGCCTCTACGACCCCAGCCACCCGATCCGCGACCGCGCGGCCCGGGTCCTGGGCCACGCCGCCGCCGCCCACCCCGAGCTGGGACGCGACGTCGCCCGACGCCTCATCTGGGCGCTCAACGACGAGTCAGCAACGAACGGCGTGTACGCGGTTCCGGCGCTCGGCCAGATCGGCCGGCGCGCCCCGGATCTGCTCGCCCCCCATGTGTCGGCCCTCGCCGGCATGGCGTGGGACGACGGGCTGCGCCTCGCGATCCTCGACGCCCTGGCCGAGGTGGCGGGGTCCTCGCCCGAGCTCGTCGCGCCGGAGCTCGACGCCGTCGAGCCCCACGTCGACGTCTCCCGGCCCGCTGAGGAAGACGCCTGGCGGAATCTCAAGAACGCGGTCCTTGGAGATGAGACCCATGAGTGAGACCAGGGAAGACCGCGTCGCCCGCTGCCAGAAGCGGGTCGAGGAGGCGCCGGACTCGGCGGCCGCGCACTTCAACCTCGGCCTGGCCCACACCGAGCGCGGACGCATGTTGGCCGCGGAGAAGGCGTACCGGCGGGCGCTCGAGCTCGACCCGGATCTCGTCCAGGCCTGGGTCAACCTGGGCGGCGCCCTCCTCATGAAGTGGGACTTCAAGGGCTGCCTCGAGGCCAACCAGGAAGCGATCCGCCGGCAGGAGGATCTCCTGATCGCCCACTTCAACATGGGCCAGGCTCACCTGTATCTCAACGATGCCGAGCAGGTCGCCCGCTGCAATCGACGGGTGCTGGAGCTCGACGAGGGCCACGCCGCCGCCCACTACTTCCTGGCGGTGGGGCTTCTCGCGACGGAACACGTCGAGGAGGCCCGGGCCGAGCTCTCGCGCGCCACGCGCCTCGGCTACCAGCCCCGACCCGAGTTTCTGAAGAGTCTCGACCGCGCCGAGAAGGCGTTGGTCCAGAAGGACACCACGAGCGCCCCCGAGGCCCCGGCCGAGGGGGACGCAAAGGAGGAATGAGAATGCCCACCTTCACCCACGGAGAAGTCTCGATCGACGTCGACGAGGATGGTTTCATGTCCGAGCCGGACAAGTGGAATGAGACGGTGGCCGCGGCCATCGCCACCACCGAAGGCGTCGAGGGTCTCACCGAGGAGCACTGGAAGGTCGTCAACTACCTGCGGGACTACTACCTCAAGTTCGGGGTGGCCCCGATGATCCGGAAGCTCTGCAAGGAGACCGGGTTCAAGCTCAACAAGATCTACGAGCTCTTCCCGTCCGGTCCGGCCAAGGGCGCCTGCAAGGTCGCGGGTCTCCCCAAGCCCACCGGCTGCGTCTAGATCCAGCGAAACCCGGCGGCGGCAAACCGGGGGCCGGCACGGCCCCCGAGAGCTCCCTTGAAACCGGACGCCGAGGAGGCTCGGGCGTCAGATGACGGCTCACGGATTCAGCGTGCGCGACGCGGTACAGCCTCACCGATCGGAGGCCCTCGACCGCTGGCGCAGCCTCGTCTTCGACTCCTATCCCGAGGAGGCCGTGCGCTTCTTCCGGTCGGAGAAAGACGGCTTCAAGAACCCCGTCGGCCAGTCGATCCACCGGGCAACCGAGACGATCTTCGACGGGGTGCTCCTGGAGCGTGGCGCGGACGGCGTCCCCGAGGCCCTCGAGGCCATCGTCCGCATCCGCGCGGTCCAGGACTTCTCGCCGGCCGAGGCGGTGGGCTTCGTCTTTCTGCTGAAGCGGGCGGTCCGGGAGGTGGTCGAGGGCGCCTCCCCCACGGGCCTCCCCGCGAACGCACAGTCGGAGCTCGAGGCGAGGGTCGACGCCCTGGCGCTCAGCGCTTTCGAGATCTACACCCGCTGCCGGGAGCAGGTCTTCGAGATCCGTGTGCGGGAGGCTCAGCGTCGCACCGCCGCGTTGCTGGAGCGATTCAACCGGGAGACTCCGGCCGGTGAGCCCGAGGACACCGAGGTGGGCGCGGGACCGCCGGTAGAAGGGGGTTGAGGCATGAACGGCCTGTCTGCATTGATCGTCGTCGCGGTGCTCCTCGGCACCGTATGGCTCGGGACCGGCATTGCCGGACAGGAGCTCCTGTTCGGCGTCGTCATCCCCTATGCCGCCATCGCGGTGTTTCTGCTCGGGTTGGTGTACCGGATCCTGTGCTGGGCCCGCGCGCCGGTCCCCTTCAAGATCACCACGAGCTGCGGCCAGCACCAGTCGCTGCCCTGGATCAAGGCCAACAAGCTCGAGAGCCCGCCCGACGCCAAGTGGACGGTGGGCCGGATGGCGCTGGAGATCCTGTTCTTCCGGTCGCTCTTCCGGAACACGAAGGCCGAGCTGGCCCCCGGGCAGAGGCTCATCCACCAGTCGGACCGCCTCCTCTGGCTCGGGGCCCTCGCCTTCCACTGGAGCTTCCTGATCATCTTCCTGAGACACCTGCGGTTCTTTCTGGAGCCCGTCCCCGTCTTCGTTCAGGGGCTGGAGAGGGTGGACGAGCTGTTCCAGGTGGCGGTGCCGACCCTCTTCCTCACCGACGTGGTCATCGTGGCCGCGCTGCTGTACCTGCTGGGCCGGCGTTTCTTCAATCCTCTGGTCCGCTACATCTCCCTCGCCTCCGACTACCTCGCGCTCTACCTGGTGCTGGCGGTGGCGCTGTCCGGGATCCTGATGCGCTACTTCACCAGGGTGGACCTCCTGGCCGTCAAGCAGCTCGCGCTCGGTCTCGTGACGCTGCGGCCCGCGGTGCCGGAGGGCATCGGCCTCGCCTTCTACGTCCACGTGTTCTTCGTGAGCGTCCTCTTCGCCTACTTCCCCTTCAGCAAGCTGATGCACATGGGCGGTGTCTTCTTGAGCCCCACCCGGAACATGCCGAACGACAACCGGAAGCGCCGGCACGTGAACCCCATCAATCCGGAGGTGGAGGTCCACACCTACGCCCAGTGGGAAGAGGAGTTCAAGGACAAGCTCGAGGGGGCGGGAATCCCGCTCGACAGGGGCTAGCGACATGGCAACAAAGACACCCGAAGAGCTGCTTCAGATCACCTACCGGCCCCCCGCGCGCGACTGGCGGGACCCTCGGGTCGACTTCGAGGCGAAGAGGGGCACCTGGAGCTATCCCGGCGCCGCGAAGAACCTCGAGTACATGGGCTTCCCCAACCCACGCGAGTGGTCGCCCACCGACGCCGACTGGAAGCTGCCCGAGAACTGGAAGGAGATCATCCAGAAGGGGTTCAAGGACCGCCTGGGCAAGTACCGCTCGCTCCAGATCTTCATGGACACCTGTGTGCGCTGCGGGGCGTGCGCCGACAAGTGCCACTTCTTCCTCGGCTCCGGCGACCCCAAGAACATGCCGGTGCTGCGCGCCGAGCTGCTGCGATCGATCTACCGCAACGACTTCACGACGGCCGGGAAGATCCTGGGCCGCCTGGCCGGCGGCCGGGAGCTGACCGAAGACGTACTCAAGGAGTGGTTCTACTACTTCTACCAGTGCACAGAGTGCCGGCGCTGCTCCGTGTTCTGTCCCTACGGCATCGACACCGCCGAGATCACGATGTTCGCCCGCGAGCTCATGAACCTCGTGGGGCTGAACATCAACTGGGTGATGGAGCCGGTGGCCAACTGCCAACGCACCGGCAACCACATGGGGATCCAGCCCCACACCTTCAAGGACAACGTCGACTTCCTGGCCGACGAGCTGGAAGAGGTCACGGGGATCAAGGTCAACCCCAGCATCAACCGCAAGGGGGCAGAGCTTCTCTTCGTCGTCCCCTCCGCCGACTACTTCGCCGACCCCGGCATCTACACCTTCATGGGGTACCTGCTCCTCTTCGAGCACATCGGCCTCGACTACACCCTGAGCGCCTACGCCTCCGAGGGCGGGAACTTCGG
>JAJDNV010000207.1 GCA_022340545.1 Acidobacteriota bacterium
GTGCTGATCCCGACCGAGTCGGAGCGGGACGAGGTGCACCGGGTGATCTACGAGGAGCTCTGCCGGGGCGAGATCCAGGCGGCCTCCCGGGCCCGCTACCGCGAGATCGTGTCATCCCTGGTCGGTCGGGGCGCGGAGGGCGTCATCCTCGGGTGCACCGAGATCGGCCTCCTCCTCTCCCCGCCGGATGCGAGCGTGGAGCTGTTCGACACCGCCGCCATACACGCCGAGGCCGCGGTGAGTCGCGCGCTCGAGGGAGAGGACTGAGGGACCGCCCGGGCCCTGCGTTCACGTAGGTTCCAGGGACCCGGTGATCTCCCGATGGCGCATATCATTGTCAGAAGAGCGGGTCGCGTCACGGCATGCGGCTCGAGCTGGCGTTCGGGCAGCCGCTGGCACCCAGAAGCACCACAGAACTGATAGGCTGGCGGCCGGGGCCACGGCCTCGATGGAGGCATACGTATCGAGGGGTTTCGGCTCGAGGGAGGCGGGAAATGAAGGCAAACGTCGGACGAACCGAGAGGACGATCCGAGTCGTGGTCGGCGTTGTCATCGTGGGGATTGGCGTGGCCTACCAGAGCTGGTGGGGGGCCGTCGGCCTGTTGCCCATCGCCACCGGCTTGATCGGCTGGTGCCCGCCGTACGCCCTTCTGGGCATCAATACCCGCTCGAAGGCCGCCGCGAAGACGGAGTGATCCCACCGGGCCCGAAAGCCGGGCACGGTCGACGATGCCGTGCGGCCGCGGCAGCGCCGCCGGCATCGAGAGCCCGCAGGGGAGGCGCCTCCCACGGGAGATGGGCTCGCGCAGTCCTTGCAGTGGACTCGGCCCGTGGGCAGACCCTGCGACCCCGGGCTGCGCCCAAGGGCCCCCTGCCAGAGGCACTCGTGACAATGGCCCGCTGGAATATGCTTTGCACAGGATCCTCCGTATCCGGCCGTTCATCTGAGAGGAGCGAACGCTCATGGACGCCCTGACCCTCGCCCGATGGCAGTTCGGGATCACGACCGTCTACCACTTCTTCTTCGTGCCCTTGACGCTGGGACTCGTCTGGGTCCTGGCGGTGTTCCAGACCATCTGGTACGTCACCGGTGACGAGACCTGGAAGCGCCTCACGAAGTTCTGGGGAAAGCTCTTCCTCATCAACTTCGCTCTCGGCGTCGCGACCGGGATCGTACAGGAATTCCAGTTCGGCATGAACTGGGCCGAGTACTCCCGCTTCGTGGGCGACGTTTTCGGAGCGCCGCTGGCCATCGAGGCCCTGCTGGCCTTCTTCCTCGAGTCCACGTTCCTCGGGATCTGGATCTTCGGGTGGGACAAGCTCCCGAAGAAGGCCCACCTCGCCTCCATCTGGCTCGTGGCCATCGGCTCCAACATCTCGGCGCTGTGGATCCTCATCGCGAACTCCTTCATGCAGCAGCCGATGGGCTACGCGCTGCGGGGCGGCCGGGCGGAGATGGAGAGCTTCTGGGCCCTCGTGTCCAACCCTCACGTCTTCGTCCAGTTCCCCCACGTCATCACCGCGGCCATGGCGACCGCCGCGTTCTTCATGCTGGGGATCAGCGCCTGGCACCTCGCCCGGGCGAAGGACGACGAGACCCGCGACGCCTTTGGCCGGTCGTTCCGCTTCGCCGCGGTCTACGGCCTGGTGGCCACCGTGGCGGTGACGGTGGTGGGTCACGGCCAGGCCCAGTACATGACCGGCGTCCAGCCGATGAAGATGGCGGCGGCGGAGGCGCTGTGGGAGACAGCCGACCCGGCGCCGATGTCGCTGTTCACATGGGGCGACGAGGTCGAGCGCAAGGACGTCTTCGCCATCAAGGTCCCGGGGCTCCTGAGCTTCCTCGCCCACAATCGCTTCTCGGGCGAGGTCGAGGGGATCCGGGAGCTCCAGGCCGAGTACGAGGCCCGGTACGGCCCCGGTGACTACGTCCCTCCGGTGAAGTGGACCTACTGGACCTTCCGGGCGATGGTCGGGGCGGGGATGGTCATGCTCCTCCTGGCCGCCTGGGCGACGTGGGCGTCGCTCAAGGACCGGCTGGGCACGAGCCCCTACCTGTTGGCCCTTCTCGTGCCCGCCATCGCACTGCCCTACATCGCCAACAGCACCGGCTGGATCTTCACCGAGATCGGGCGGGCGCCGTGGATCGTCTTCGGCCTCATGAGGCTCGACCAGGGGGTCTCGATCGCGGTCACCGCGGGCGAGGTCCTCTTCTCGCTCCTGGCCTTCACCCTGGTCTACGCGGCGCTGATTGTCGCCGACGTCTATCTGCTCAGAAAGTACGCCCGGGCCGGGCTCAAGCCGCCCGAGCCGGCAGAGCCGGCGCTCACCACCGCCGCGGCCGAGGCCTGAGGGGAGGGACATCATGGATCTGAATACGCTCTGGTTCGTGCTGATCGGCGTTCTCTTCACCGGCTACTTCGTCCTGGAGGGGTTCGATTTCGGGGTGGGCATCCTCTTGCCCTTCCTGGGGAAGACCGACTCCGAGCGACGCCGCATCATCAATACGATCGGCCCGGTCTGGGACGGCAACGAGGTGTGGATCCTGACCGGCGGGGGCGCCATCTTCGCCGCCTTCCCTCACTGGTACGCCACCCTGTTCAGCGGCTTCTACCTGGCGCTCCTTCTCATGCTCCTCGCCCTCATCGTCAGGGCGGTGGCCTTCGAGTTCCGCAGCAAGGACCGGCACCCCACCTGGCGGACCACCTGGGACTGGTTGATCTTCTTCGGGAGCGTCGTCCCCGCCCTGCTCTGGGGCGTGGCCCTGGCCAACCTGCTGCAGGGAACACCGATCGACGAGACGAAGACCTTCACCGGGGGTTTCTTCGATCTCCTGAGCCCCTACACCCTGATCGCCGGCCTCGCCAGCCTGTCGCTGTTCACGACTCATGGCGCGATCTTCCTGAACCTCAAGAGCACCGATCCCATCCAGGCCCGGGCGCTGGCGACCACGAAGAAGGTCGGCCCCGTCGCCACCGTGCTGCTCCTGCTCTTCGCGGTGGGGACCTACGTGTGGACCGACGCGTTCACCCGCGTGGGCCTGAACCCCGGGCTCGTGCCCCTCTCGGCCCTCGGCTCGCTGCTGGCCGCGGGGTGGCTCATCCACCGCGAGCGCATGGGGTGGGGCTTCGTGATGACCGCCCTCACCATCCTCTTCGCCACCGCGACGCTGTTCGTCTCGCTCTTCCCGCGGGTGATGGTTTCCAGCCTGAACCCCGACTGGAGCCTCACGGTCTACAATGCCTCCTCGACCCCCTACACCCTGACGGTGATGAGCGTCGTGGCGCTGATCTTCGTGCCGATCGTCCTCGCCTACCAGGCCTGGACCTACTGGGTGTTCCGCCATCGGATCACCGCGGAAACAGAGCTGGAGTACTGATACCGTAGCCGGGTGCGGATCCTCACCCGGATCATCCCTCCGAGGGCGGGGTCGCGTCGCGGCCTCGCCCTCGCCGTCTGTCTGGGGGCCATGGCGGGGGGGCTCGTGGTTCTCCAGGCCGCGCTGCTGTGTCGTGTCGTCGACGCCGTCTTCCTGCAGGGGGCGGGCCTCGACCCGGTGCTCCCGCTCCTCGTCGGCCTCGTGGGCGTTGCTGTGGCCCGTGCCGCCGCGACGTGGGGGCAGGAGGCGATGGCCCAACGGTTCTCGGGGGCGGTGCGCGCCGAGCTGCGCGACCGCCTGGTGCGCCGCCTGCTGGCCCTCGGGCCGCAGTACGCCTCGGGCGAGCGCTCCGGTGAGCTCCAGAACAGTGCGGTCGGCGGCGTCGAGGCGCTGGACGCCTACCTCGCCCAGTATCTGCCCCAGGTGTTCCTCGCCGGGATCGTCCCCCTCCTGATCCTGCTCGCGGTGGCGAGCGCCGACATCCTCTCGGCGGTCGTGCTCCTTCTGACCTTTCCGTTCATCCCGCTCTTCATGTGGCTCATCGGCGCCCGGGCCCGCCGGAGCACCGAACAGCAGTGGGTGACGTTGTCGCGTCTTTCCGCCCGCTTCTTCGACGCGGTGCAGGGGCTGGCCACCCTCAAGGCCTTCGGTCGGGCACGCGACCAGGCCGACGCGATCGCCCGGGCGAGCGATCGCTACCGTCAGGTGACGATGGACGTCCTGCGGCTCGCCTTCGTCTCCGCCCTCGTCCTCGAGCTCCTCGCGATGCTGGGCACCGCGATCGTGGCGGTGGAGGTGGGCCTGCGTCTGCTCTACGCGAAGCTGGCCTTCGGCCCGGCGCTCTTCGTGCTGATCCTGGCGCCGGAGTTCTACCGACCCCTGCGGTCGCTGGGTGCGGCCTTCCACGCGGGCATGGCGGGGCGCGAGGCGCTGGGGCGGATCGGCGAGGTTCTCGACGAAGACGGGGCAGTCGTGGCCCCGGCGGTCCTCGACGGAGCTCGGCCCCCGGTGCTGGC
>JAJDNV010000324.1 GCA_022340545.1 Acidobacteriota bacterium
GGCGGTCGCAGTGCCGTTGGCGCCGAGGTGGACGGCCAGGATCTGGATCGCCACGTCGTAGGACTTGAGGCTCTGGAGGTAGTCGCGAAGCTTCTTCTCCTGGTCGGAGGAGAGCTCGGGCATCACCGCGCGGTAGAGGGCCATGTCCCGGCTGACCAGCGCCTGGCGAAACCGCTCGATGGCACGCCGCACGCCCACCGTCGGATCGGGGGCCGGGGTCGCGGGGGCCGTTGCCGCCGGAGTGGGCTTTGGGGCAGGGGTGGCGACGGCGGCACGGGTGGAGGGCAACGCGGGGGCCGGGCGAGGCGGTGCGGTGGGGGGTGGCGTCGCCGCCCGCGGTGGGGGTGCTGCAACCCGGGCGACGGGTGTGGGAGCAGGGGTGGCCGGGATCGCGGTGGGGCTTGGCGTGGCCCGGGCAGTCCGGGCGGCCCGTGCGGCGCCGCGGAAGGCATCGCGGGCCTCGACGAACTTCTGGATGGAGGCCGTGTACTGCTCCTGTGCCAGGAGCGCCGTCGCCTCCCGCTCCAGCCCTCGAGCGGCTGAGAAGGCATCGAGGGACGAGGCACCCTCCCGCTGGGCGGCGGCCCGCGCGCCCTGGACCTCGCCCCGCGCGCCCTCGGCCTGCTGTCGGAAGCGCTCGTCGAGGGCGTTCGAAAGCTCCTCGACGACCGGATGCCGCGGGTCGAGGGACAGAACCCGGCCCAGCGCCTCCGCGGCCCGGTCCGCGTCGCCGTCATCGAACCAGGCCGCCCGGGCCTCCTGAACGGCGGCGTCGCGCTCCTCCAGGGTCCGACGCGCCTGGTCGACGAGATCCTGCGCCTCGGCGTTCTCCGGCCACATGTCGAGGGCCTGCTGCGCCCGGTCGATGGCCTGCTCGTACTCCCGGTTGGCCAGATCCTCGCGGGCCAGCTCGATCTGGCTGGCCACCAGCGCCTCGGTGAGAGTTCCCACCTGCTCCCCCGCCGCCTCCGGGGCCTCGACGGTGGGTGCGCGGCGGAACACCATCCACGTGACACCCGCGAGTACCAGGACCAGGACGCCCGCCACGGCCCAGGGCCACAAGGGTCTCGCCGGGAGCTCCTCCACCTCCCCGCGCACCACGGTTCGGCTGGGCCGGGCGGTGGAGACGAGCGTTTCCGCCTGTCCCATCGGGTCGGGGGCGAGGGCGGCCGAGCCGGCCACCTCCGGGCCTTTTGGCGGCGGGATCTGGGTCAGGGTCGCGCTTTCGTCCAGGATCGTCTCGTCTGCCGAGCCCCGGCTCGCCGAGGAGACGCCCGTGGGAGCCCCCGAGGGCAGCGATTGTCGGACCTGCCGCAAGGTCGCCGCCATCGCCCCGGCATCGGCGAAGCGTCCCGCCGGATCCTTGCTGAGGGCGCGCTCGACCACGGCGGCCACGAGGTCCGGGGTGTTCGGGGCCAGATCCCGGATCGGGGTGGGCTCGTCGGCGAGGATCCTTTCGTAGATCCGGTGCGAGGACTCGGCGGCGAAGGGCCGGCGGCCGGTGAGGGCCTCGTAGAAGATCGAGCCGATGGAGAAGACGTCGGAGCGCGCATCGGCCTTCTGTCCCCGCACCTGCTCGGGCGACATGTAGTACGGGGTCCCCAGCACCGTGCCGGTCTTGGTCATGTCCGAGGCGTCGACCCGGGCCAGGCCGAAGTCCAGGATCTTGGCCTGCCCGTCCGGCCGGATGTGGATGTTTCCCGGCTTCAGGTCGCGGTGGACGATGCCCTTCCCGTGTGCGAAGCCCACCCCGTCGCAGATCTGGAGGATGAGGTCGATCTTCTCCGTGAGCGAGCGAGGCTGCCCGGCGGCGAAGACCTCCCGAAGGTCCCGCCCCTCGAGGAGCTCCATCGCCATGTAGGCGATGCCCGCGTCTTCGCCGAAGTCATATACGGTGATGATGTTGGGGTGATTGAGCTGGGCCGCGGCCTGGGCCTCGCGCTCGAACCGTCGTCGGAACTGCGGGTCCTGGCCCAGGTCCGGCGAGACCGCCTTGAGGGCGACCAGGCGGTTGAGGAACGGATCGTGGGCACGATAGACCTCGCCCATCGCCCCCTGGCCGATCTGGCCGAGGATTTTGTACTTCCCGACCTGGTCGAGACCCATCACAGCCCGATGGCTCCTCCCGGACGCCCCCGCGGGCGCACTTCAGACACGCGCCCGGCTCCTGGCTGAGGAATCTTGTCTTCGCGAAGGGTACCACGGGACCCGGGCTCCCGGCGCGGGCCACGGGAGTGGGCCGGCGCCGAAGGAGCGGCGCTTCGCCTACTGGCCCGCGGCCCGCGCGAAGCGGCTCCGCGCATCCAGGAAGCAGCGGGCCGCCGTCCCGTAGTCGCCGTCCCGGAAGGCCCGCTCGCCGTCCCGGCCGAGCCGCTCTGCCCCCGAGAACTCCGGCAGGCGGTTCGCCCGCGCCTCCTCGGCGAGGCGCCGGGCCTCGGTCATGAGGCGGCGGGCCTCCTCGGCCCGCGGACGGAAGGCCTCTCCCAGGTCGGGGGCCATCTCCGCCACGACCTCGTTCGATGCGTCCAGCTGCATCAGGTCCCAGAGGGCGTCGTTGCGGGTCGCGACGTCGCCACCCTCGGCCGCGGCACGGGCCCGCTCCGCGGCGGCGGCGATGCTCTCCAAGGCCTCGTTCACGCGCTCCTGGATGCCCCGGGCCTCTGCGCTGTCAGGATCGAGCTTCAGGGCCCGGTCCGCGTGCCGGGCCGCCTCGGCGAGCTCGCCGTCCCGGAGGCGTCGACGGGCCAGGTCGACCTGCATGTCGGCCACCGCGCTCCTCAGGCCGGCGTCCGCCTCGGTCTCCTGCGTCGGGGCCATCCATGAGCGCAAGGCGAAGAAGCCGACTGTCAGGATCCCGACGATCGCCAACACCGCCACGGCCCACGGCAGGCTCCGGCCCCCGCGGGCCCCCGACTGGCTGGAGCGAGACGCCGAGCCGGACGCGCTGCTCTCCCCCGCTGCCCGCCGGCGGGCAGCCGGGCTCTTGGCTCGGGGGCGAAGCTCGCTCAGGAGGTGATCTCCCTTTCCGGCAGCAACCGCCTGGCGCGCCTTGCGCACCGCCTTCAGCATCTCCCCGGCGTCGGCGAAGCGGGCGGCCGGGTCCTTGGCCAGGGCCTTCTCCACCACCTGCACGATCACCGGCGGGAGGGACGGCACCAGCTCGCGAGCCGGAGCGGGCTCCTCCTGCATGACCTTGAAGAGGACGGCGTGCATCGTCTCGGCCTCGAAAGGCCTTCGACCGGTGAGGAGCTCGTACCCGAGGGCGCCGAGGGCGAAGACGTCCGAGCGGGCGTCCGCCTTGCCCCCCTTCACCTGCTCGGGCGACATGTAGTGGGGCGTGCCCATGACCATGCCCGTGCGGGTCATGTTCGAGCCGCCGAAGCGGGCGAGGCCGAAGTCCATGATCTTGATGCTGCCGTCCACACCGAGGTGGATGTTGGCGGGCTTCAGATCGCGGTGCACGATGTCGTTCGAGTGGGCGAAGGAGAGTCCCTCGCAGACGTGCTCGAGGATCTCGAGGCGGCGCGCCAGGGCGAGCTCGCCGCTGTGGATCGCCTGCTTGAGGTCCGTGCCCTCCAGGAGCTCCATCGCCATGAACGGCTGCTCGGCGTGCTCCCCGAGCTCGAACACCGTGACGATGTTCGGGTGGCTGAGCTTTGCCGCCGCCCGGGCCTCGCGCTGGAAGCGCTTGCGTAGGGTCTCGTCCTCTCCCCGCCCGGTCAGGATGACCTTGACCGCAACGTCGCGCTTGAGAACGGGATCCCGCGCTCGGTAGACCTCTCCCATGGCCCCCTGACCCAGGCGCGCGACGACCTCGTAGCGGCCGATCTTCTCGGGTGTCATGGGGCGACCGAGGAGCGGGCGCTCGAACCCCACGCCGGCTCGTTGTCCTGCATCGGTGGGCGGATGATAGCACGCCCGTGGGCCGGGATCGCCCTACCGACGGGCCCGACCGAGCGCCTCGCGCTGCCTCTTCGACAAGTACCTGGACCCCTCCCGCAGCGTCAGACCCGAGATCTCGTGGATGTGCTCCGAGAGAAACCCGAACGAGAGGTCCGGACGCTTCTTGCTGACGTCTCGCAGCACCCAGCCGATCGCCTTGCGGATGAAGAACTCCTTCTCGCCCACCATGCGTGAGGCGAACGCGGAGAAGAGCTCGAAGTCTCCTCCCCCGGCGCGCAGGGCCGGCAGCTGGGCGAGGAGGGACGCACGGCGGACCCAGAAGTCGTCGTCGCGAGACCACCTTTCGAGGACTCTTCTGGCCGTCTCGGGATCGCTCTCGACCAACGGCGCGACCACCTTGGTGCACAGCCAGTCGACCAGCGCCCAGGTGTGCGAGCGCCGCAGCATGTCCTCGACCAGAGCGAGATCGCCGGTGACGAGATCCGTCGTCCGCCGTTCGAGGAGCGCCACCGCGACTGCCTTGAGCTCGAAGACCGGTCGGTTCCAGAGCGTCTGCACGAGCCCGATGAGGGAGGAGCGATCGGTCTCGGGATGATCGGCAAGAAAGGCGCGCGCCACCGCACGCAGTGGCTTCGCGGCGACCCCGAGGAACTCGAGATCGCTCTTCAGATACGCCTTTGCGCCGACCGC
>JAJDNV010000221.1 GCA_022340545.1 Acidobacteriota bacterium
GCGGCCTCGTAGCCGAACTCCTTGCAGAGCTCGATCGCCAGCTCCGGGTCCACGCTCTGGTTCAGGGTCGCCATCACGCCCCGGGCGATGAGCGCCTTGATGATGTCCCGGGACTTGACGTCCCCCATCTTCTCCCCGAGCTCCTTCACCGTCACTCCCTCGGAGAGGGTGATGTGGCGAGGGGGCCCGGTGTAGACCGGACGCTCCTCCTTGGCAGGAGCGGTGACGGGCTGACGGCGCCCTTTCCGGGGACCGGGGCGGCCCACCGGCCGCCCCGGCGGCCGTCCGGGCGGCCGTCCCGGATACCGACCGGGATAGGGAGACACGGGGCGCGGAACTCCGGGACGAGGCGAGACCGGGTGCGGCGAGCGTGGCAGCGGCGAAGGGGCCGCCACCGGGTGCGGGCTCACCGGGCGCGGCGGCGCGATGGGCCGCAGCGGTCGCCGCACCGTCGGCGGTGGGGTCGCCACCGGGGGGCTGGCCGCAGTCGTGGCCGGAGCCGGGCTCGCCGCTGCCGGGGGGGTCGGCGGGGCTGGCGGGGGTGCCGGCGGTGCCGGGGCGATCGGCCGCACCGGCCCTCCGAGTCGGGGCACCGTCACTGTCCTGCGCCTCACGCCCGGGGCAGCCGCGGCCGCCGGCGGCGCGGCGGGGGCCGGGGGTTGAGCCGGCGCGGCGGGCGGGACCTCCGTCACGGCCGCGGTCTCCTCCTCAGGAGCCGCTGCCGGCACCGCGACAACCTCCTCCTCATCCTCGACGGGCCGCGGGGGCGTGGCCGACTTGGGGGCCAGGCGAGGGGCGCCGGGCGCGTGGGCGAGCGCGGGCGGGGGCTCCTCCGCCTCGGCCTGCTTCGCCGTCCGCCGCCGGCGGCCCGTCTTGCGGGCCTCCGCGGCGGCCTTCGCCTCCGCGGCGGCCTTCTCCCTCGCCGCCCTCTCCGCGGCGATCTTCTCCGCCTGCTCCCGCGCCAGCCGGTCCCGGTCGTCCTCGTCCTCTTCGCTGCCGTAGACCCTCTTGCGCTTCTTCGTGAGGGCGTCGATCTTCAGCGCGCGCCGAAGCTTGTCCGCGGTGTCCTCGTCAACGGAGCTCGACGCGGTCTTCACCTCGACGCCGAGCTTGAGCAGCCGCTCGATGACCTCACGGCTCGTGAGATTCAGGTCGCGGGCGAGGTTGAATACCCTAACGTTCGCCATCCGCCTGCCCCTCCCCGCCGTCCGAAGGGTCCGCCGCCTCTTCGGCGGCCGCCCCCTTCACCTCGTCACCGGCCTCGTCGAGGGCTTCGCCACCGCCCAACGGCTCCCCCGCGTCCTCACCCTCCTCCGTGGCTGCCGGGCCCTCGACTACCGCTGCGCTCGCCGTCTCGTCAGCGCTTGCCTCCTCGGGCTCGACGTCCTCGGCCAGCTCCTCCTCCGCCAGCGTCGCCGCCTGCTCCGCGGCCAGCCTCTCGGCCTCGGCGGCGTCCATCTCGTCCCACTCCACCTTGGACTGGGTCGCCGCCTCACGGATCTTCTGCGCGGTCTTCGGACCGATGCCGTCGATCACGGTCAGCTCTTCGTCGGTCATCGCGAGGAGGTGGGGAAGGCCAGCCACGCCCGCGTCGACGAGCTTCTGGGTCATCTTCTCGCTGATTCCAAAGCGCTCCAGGCTCTTCAGCTCGTCGACCATTCGCGCCATTCGGGCCATCTCCGCCTCGACCTCGCGGCGCTTCTCCTCTTCACTCTTGATGTCGATCCGCCAGCCCACGATCTTGGCGGCGAGGCGGACGTTCTGACCCTTCTTGCCGATGGCCAGGCTCAGCTGCTTGTCCTCGACCACGACCTCCATGATCCGCTGCTCTTCGTCGACGATGGACACCCGGCTCACCTTGGCCGGGGACAGCGCGTTGATCACGAACCCGGTCGGGTCGTCGTTCCACTCGACGATGTCGATCTTCTCGCCCCGCAGCTCACGGATGATCGACTGGACCCGGGTCCCCTTCATCCCGACGCAGGCCCCGACGGGGTCGACGTCGCGCTCGCGGGAGATCACGGCGACCTTCGCCCTCTCGCCCGCCTCGCGGACGGCGCCCCGGATCTGGACGGTCCCGTCGTAGATCTCCGGAACCTCCATCTCGAACAGCTTGATCAGCAGTGAGGGGTCGGTCCGGCTGACGATGACCTGCGGGCCCTTGGCCGCCTTGGCCACGCGGACGATGGCCACCCGGACGCGGTCTCCGGTCTGGTAGGCTTCGGCCCGGCTCTGCTCCTTGCGCGGGAGCAGGGCCTCCGCCCGGCCGAGGTCCACGACGAAGTCGCCCATCTCCTGGCGCTTGACGATCCCGTTGACCACCTCGCCCACACGCCCGGAGTACTCGGCGTAGACGTTGTCGCGCTCGGCCTCCCGGACCTTCTGGAAGATCACCTGCTTCGCGGTCTGGGCGGCGATCCGCCCGAGCATGTCGGTCGGCTTCGGGAACTCGATCTCCTGACCGAGCTCGACCTCCGCCCCCGGAAAGAGCTTCTTCGCCCCATCCAGGCTGATCTGGGTCTCCTCGATCTCGACCACCTCGACCACCTGCTTGACCGCGAAGACCTCGATCTGGCCCGACTCCTCGTTGAAGCGGCTCCGGAGATCCTCCTCCTCCTTGAAGTACTTCTTCGAGGCGGTCAGGATCGCATCCTCGATGGCGGCGATGATCACATCCGGGTTGATGTTCTTTTCCCGGCTGATCTGCTCGATCTGCTGACGCAGCTGACTGGCCATGAATGCCGCTCGCTAACCCACTACCCCTGCTGGGGAAACTCCACTTCGAGACGCCCGTGGGCGATCTTGGCCCAGGGGATGCGCGCGTCCGTCTTCTCCTGCTCGAGGCTCAGGGTCACGACCCCCTCCTCGCAGGAGGCGATCCGCCCCGTCCAGTGACGGCGTCCGTCGATCAGCTCGTAGCTGGAGAGCTTCGCCAGGCGCCCGACGAAGCGCCGATAGTCCGCCTCCGTCTTGAGGGGTCTGTCCAGTCCGGGGGATGAGACCTCGAGGGTGTAGGAGCCGGCGATGGGATCCTCGGCATCGAGGATCGCCGAGACCTCTTCCGAGACCGACTGCAGGTCGTCGAGTCCGATTCCGCCGGGCCGGTCTACGAAGAGGCGTAACTGCTGCCCCCCGCCCGCCCTGCGAATCTCGGCGTCCACGAGCTCGAAACCCCGGGCGGCGGTGACCCGCTCGGCCGCGGCGCGGACACGCTCGAGCGCCCCGTCCTGTTTCCCCAGGCCTGCACCCTCCAAAAAAAAGAGTGGGCGACCCCACTCTGGTGAACACTCCCAGAACCGAACCGCTATCTTAACAGTCAGCGGCCTCCCCAGGCAAGCGTCTTGCCCGGTCCGGCCGGGGCGGGCGGCGGCGGCAAGTGCCGAAAACACCGAAGCGTACGAGCCTTTCGAGGCCTGCCTCGAATGAGCGGAATGGTCATGTGGCGATCACCCGCCCGACGAGGTCGTAGGGATGGGCCTCGGTGATCTCCACCGTCACGAAGGTCCCGGATTCAGCGCTCCCATCGTTGATGATCACCTGCCCGTCGATCTCCGGGGCCTGGGTGGCCGTCCTCCCGCGGAGCAGCAGATCGGTGTCGGGGTGCGTCCCTTCCACCAGGACCTCGACTCGCTCACCCACCCGGGTGCGGTTCCTTCGGGCCGAGATCTTCTCCTGGAGGGCCATGAGCCGGCGACGGCGGGACTCCCGAGTCCGGGCCGGAACGCGTCCGCGCAGGCCGTGCGAGGCTGTTCCCTCCTCGTCCGAGTAGCTGAAGACGCCGACGTTGTCGAAGCGGGCCGCCTCGACGAACTCGAGCAGGCGGCCGTAGTCCTCCGCCGTCTCGCCCGGGAAGCCCACGATGAACGACGTCCGGATCGCCACCCCCGGGACCCGATCCCGGATCCGCTCGATCAGCCCGAGGAGGTGACCCCGTCCGGTGGGACGCTTCATCCGCTTCAGCACCGGCTGGCTGGCGTGTTGCAGCGGGATGTCCACGTACTTCACGACCTTCTCTTCGGAGGCGATCACGTCGAGGATGGGATCGGTGAGCGTCTGCGGGTACGCGTACATCACCCGGATCCAGCGAAGGTCGTCGATTCGGCCGAGGCGCCGCAGGAGGTACGCGAGGCCGTCACGCACGCCGTGGTCCAGACCGAAGCGGGTGGAGTCCTGGGCCACGAGGACGACCTCCCGCACCCCGCGACCAACCAGGGCCCGGACCTCGGCGACGATGTCCTCCACCCCCCGACTGCGGTGACGCCCACGCAGCGTGGGGATGATGCAGAAGGAGCACGTGTAGTCGCAGCCCTCGGAGATCTTCACGTAGGCGAGCCAGGGCGGCGTCGCCAGGAGCCGCGGCGCGGTGTGGTCGTAGACCCAGGAGGGCGGGCCCTCCGGGGCGTCCGCGAGGGAGGTCGCCTCCCCGTCCACCGCGCGGACGATCGCCTCCACCTGTCCGGTCCCGAGGGTGGCGTCGATCTCGGGGATCTCCCGCCGGAGCTCGGCGTCGTACCGCTGGGCCAGGCACCCGGTGACCACGAGACGACGCGCGTGCCCCGTCGTCTTCTCGCGTGCCATCTCGAGGATGGCGTCCACGGATTCCTGCTTGGCCCGGTCGATGAACGCGCAGGTGTTCACGACGAGAACGTCGGCCGCTCTCGGCTCCACCACCACCCGGTGACCGGACTGCTCGAGCCGCCCGAGCATGACCTCGCCGTCCACCAGATTCTTCGGGCACCCGAGGCTCACCATCCCGACGCTCGCCCGCCCCTCGGGTCTCCCCTCGTTCGACGGAGGCTCCACCGTCTCGGGACGGACGTCGGCCCGCTCGTTCACCGTGCGTCTCGAGTCATCGGTGCCGCTCCGGCTGCCTGGGTCCGCCGTCGGGATGTCAGTGGGCCTTGCCCGGGGCGTCGATCTCGTTTCCCCACTCCCGGAGCTTCTCGCGGTCGCTCGCGGAGTAGAGCTCGTCGCTCGTGTCGGCGATCTGGTCGCCGATCCCTCCGAGGACCTCGAAGTCCTCGCCCTGCTGGGACATGAGCGCCAGGTGGTGGGCAATGGCGTCGAGACGGGGCACGGACTTGTCCATGGCCAGCAGCAGAGCCTCGACCAGCTCCACCAGGGCCTTGCGGCTCAGTCCGTCGTGCCACGTCGGTTCCATCGACATCCTCCTCGCGCGTCCCTGAACCACCCGTCGCGAACGGCCATCATAACCCGAAGCCGACCCCGACGATATACTCCGTCGAACGGCGGACCCCGGGGGAGACACGATGGGGGCAGGGACGAAGATCCTCGCGGGATGCGGGTGCCTGGCCATCCTCGCCACCACCGTCCTGGTGGCCGGGCTGGGCCTGGGGCTCCTTTGGCTCAGGGGCCGGGCGAGCGGGATCGAGGCGATCGCCACCCGGAGCAGCGAGATCGAGGCCTGGGAACGCAAGGCGAACGCCCACCCCTGGGAACGGCCTGCGGGCGGCGTCGTTGCCGAGCCCCGGCTTCGTGCGTTCCTGCACGTTCGGCGGAAGGTGCACGAGGTCTACGAGGCCCACGAGTCGGACCTCGAGGAGCTCCGGCGCCGGTTCGAGGGGCGCGACACTCCCCCTACGCTCTCCGAGATCCTGGCCACCGGGGCCACGGCCGTCGAGATGTACGGTGACCTCCGGCTCGTCCAGGTCAAGTCGCTCGCCGAGGTCGGCATGTCGGAGGCCGAGTACGACTTCATCCAGACCGCGCTCTATCTCACCGCAGCGGTGGCGACGGCGCAGTCGCAGACCGGCCGCCTTCCGGCCGAGGCGGTTGCCGACGCGACCCGCCATGTGCAGGAGGCCCTCAAGACCGGGGTCGAGGTCGCGCAACGCGAGGGTCTTCCCGGAGCGGGCGAGCTTTCGGAGTCGGACCTGAGGCAGCTCGAAGAGGCCCTGGCCCGGGCCGGGGCCAGCGGGAGCGAGGCGCTCGCCGTGCCGCCGGCGAACGTGGAGCTCTACCGCAGGTATCAGGCGGACATCGAGAGGTACGCCATGCACGGCCTGGCCGTACTGGGCCTGTGAGCGACCTCAAGTCGTACGTCACCGAAGTCGGGCTCATGGGATGGGCGCAGAGGCGCGCAGGCGGCCGGGGCCCCGACGAGGACGCAGCTGCGCTTCGAAGCTGACGCTCGGAGTGCTCGGGTCGCGAACAACGGCGTATCCAGCGTGCCCCTCCGAGCCGGCGGCTCGGCGCGATCCGAGCACCCCGCCGCAGACGGGGTGGCCGCCGAGCGCCCAACGCTTCAGAGCACGCACACGACTTCGGTAATAGGACTCTAGATCCCGGCGAGCTCGAGGAGGCGTTCCGCGGCACGCTCGGCCCCCGACAGATCGGGCGTCGGCGGCACCGGCCGGCTCAGCACGGACCTCAGGGCCGCGCCGAGATTGCCCGTCCGGACCTCCTCGTTCGACGCGAAGGCCGCCGGGAGGTGCTGACTCAGGCCCCGCACGAGGATGGGGTACTCCGGGAAGTCGCCGCGGTCCGTGTACACCATCCGCGTGCCCGCCCCGATGCAGTCGCTGACGATGCCGTACCCCGGCTTCGTGACCACCACGTCGACGGCCCCAACCAGATCGGGGTAGTCAAGGCCCGCCTTCTCCACCTCCCCACCGGCCAGCCGACGCGCGTTGGCGGGCAGAGGCCCCTCGCCCGAGATTCCGGTGAGGAGGAACTGGTAGCCCGACAGGGAGCCGAACGCGGTCGGCTCGAGGCCCGGCAGCCCCATGCCGCCGAACGAGAGAAGCGCCGTGGGTTCGTCTCGCAGCCCCAATCGCCTGCGGGCCTCACCTCGGTCGACCGTGGGCCGGCGCGCGACCAGCGGCAGATCCTCGATTCGTGCAAACGCGCTCAGGTCCCCGGCAAAGGGCAGGCGCAGGAGCAACATTGCCGCGCCGTACGCAGCCCGTGCCGCGGCGGCGGCCTCTCCGAGAGCGGGCTCACGGGCCGCCAGGTGCTCATAGATCCAGTCCCACGAGAAGTTGCCGAAGGCCACCGCGGGCACGCCCGCCTCGGACGCCGCGGCGAATGCCAGGGGGGGGATGTCCCCGACGACGAGACGC
>JAJDNV010000326.1 GCA_022340545.1 Acidobacteriota bacterium
GACGATCGTCTACAAGGGGATGCTGACGCCGGCGCAGGTCCCCTCCTATTTCCCGGACCTCACCGACGAGTCGTTCGAGTCCGCCCTCACCCTCATCCACAGCCGCTTCTCGACCAACGTGCTGCCGACCTGGCCGCTGGCCCACCCGTTCCGGACCCTCGCCCACAACGGCGAGATCAACACGCTGCGTGGAAACATCAACTGGATGAAGTCCCGCGAGGCCATCCTCTCCTCGTCGCTCTTCACGGAGGACGAGATCCAGAAGATGCGGCCCATAGTCCAGGAGGGCAGCTCCGACTCGGGCATCCTCGACAACGTCGTCGAGTTCCTCATGATGGGGGGCCGCAGCCTCCCCCACGTCATGATGATGCTCATCCCGGAGGCCTGGGAGAAGGACCCGGAGATCCCGGCCGACCGCAAGGCCTTCTACGAGTACCACGGCGCGCTCATCGAGCCCTGGGACGGCCCGGCCTCGGTCGCCTTCACCGACGGCACGCTCATCGGCGCCACGCTCGACCGCAACGGGCTGCGGCCCTCGCGCTACTGCCTGACCGACGACAACCTCCTCATCATGGCCTCCGAGGCCGGCGTCCTCGAGGTGCCGCCCGAGAAGATCGTCCGGAAGGGACGTCTCCAGCCCGGGAAGATGTTCATCGCCTCGCTCGAGGAGGGGCGCATCATCCCCGACGACGAGATCAAGGCCCGCATCTGCTCCCAGCGCCCCTACCAGAAGTGGCTCGACGACGGCAAGATCCCGCTCGCCGAGCTCGAGCCGCCGCGCCAGATCCTGCAGCCCCCGGCCCGCCGGGTGCTCACGCGACAGAAGGTCTTTGGGTACTCCCTCGAGGACCTGCGGATCCTGATGGCACCCATGGTCAAGGACGGGCAGGAGCCGGTCGGCTCCATGGGCAACGACACGCCGCTCGCGGTCCTGTCCGAGAAGTCGCGCAGCCTCTTCGATTACTTCCACCAGCTCTTCGCCCAGGTCACCAACCCGCCCATCGACCCCATCCGCGAGGAGATGGTGATGAGCCTCGTCTCCTTCGTCGGGGGCGAGGGCAACATCCTGGAGGACGGCCCCGACCACGCGAGCGTCATCGAGCTGCCGCAGCCGGTCGTCACCAACGAGGACCTCGAGCGGCTGCGGTGGGTGGACCGTCAGAGCTACCAGGCCAAGACCCTCTCGATGTGCTTCAAGGCCGAGCCGGGGCGGATGCAGCGGGCCCTCGACCGCCTGCGGCGGGAGGCCGAGGAGTACGTGCTCGACGGGTACGAGGTGATCATCCTCTCCGATCGGGCGGTGGACTCGGACCACGCAGCGATCCCCTCGCTCCTCGGCGTCTCCGCGGTGCACCATCACCTGATCCGCAAGGGGCTCCGCTCCAAGTGCGGCCTCGTCATCGAGACCGGCGAGGCACGCGAGGTGCACCATTTCGCCTGTCTCCTCGGCTTCGGGGCCTCGGCGGTGAACCCCTACGTGGCCTTCGAGACGATCGAGGACATGCGCCTCAGGAAGCTCCTCCCCAAGAGCCTGGACGAGGACGCGGCCCGGGGGCACTACCTCAAGGCGGTGGGCAAGGGGCTCCTCAAGACGATGTCCAAGATGGGCATCTCGACGGTCTCCTCGTACATCGGGGCGCAGATCTTCGAGGCGGTGGGCCTCTCCGACGAGGTCATCGAGGAATACTTCCCAGGCACCGTCTCCCGCATCGGCGGCATCGACATCGCCACGATCGAGCGCGAGACCCTGATGCGCCACCAGTCCGCCTACATCGACGTGGAGGACCAGAGCGACCTCGAGCTGGGCGGCCTCTACCAGTGGCGGCTGCGGGGCGAGCGGCACCTCCACAACCCGGAGACGATCCATAAGCTGCAGCACGCCGCGCGGACGAACGACTACGCGCTCTACCGCGAGTACGCTCGCCTGGTCGACGACAACGCGGGCGCACCGATCACCCTCCGGCATCTTCTGGAGTTCACGAACCTCACCCCGATCCCCATCGACGAGGTCGAGCCCGCCGACACGATCGTCAAGCGCTTCGCCACCGGGGCCATGTCATTCGGCTCCATCTCCTGGGAGGCCCACACCACGCTGGCCATCGCCATGAACCGCCTCGGGGCAAAGTCGAACACCGGAGAGGGCGGCGAGGACCCGGCGCGCTACGAGCCGCTGCCGAACGGCGACAGCCTGCGCTCGGCGATCAAGCAGGTGGCCTCGGGCCGCTTCGGCGTCACCTCCAACTACCTCGTGAACGCCGACGAGCTCCAGATCAAGATGGCCCAGGGAGCCAAGCCCGGCGAGGGAGGCCAGCTCCCCGGGCACAAGGTCGACAAGAAGATCGCCCGCGTGCGCCACTCGACGCCCTACGTGGGGCTCATCTCGCCGCCGCCCCACCACGACATCTACTCGATCGAGGACCTCGCCCAGCTCATCTACGACCTCAAGAACTCCAACCCCCGGGCCCGGATCAACGTGAAGCTCGTGGCCGAGGTGGGCGTCGGCACCATCGCCGCCGGCGTGGCCAAGGCCCACGCCGACGTCATCCTGATCTCGGGCCAGGACGGCGGGACCGGGGCGTCGCCTCTCTCCTCGATCAAGCACGCGGGGCTCCCCTGGGAGCTCGGCCTGGCCGAGACCCACCAGGTCCTCATGCAGAACAACCTCCGGGACCGGGTGGTGGTCCAGACCGACGGCCTGCTCCGGACCGGCCGGGACATTGCCATCGCCACCCTCCTCGGGGCCGAGGAGTGGGGAGTGGCCACCGGGGCGCTCATCGCGATGGGCTGCGTCATGATGCGCAAGTGCCACCTCAACACCTGCCCGGTGGGCGTGGCGACGCAGGACGAGGAGCTCCGGAAGCTCTTCACCGGCGACCCGCAGCACGTCATCAACTTCTTCCGCTTCATCGCCGAGGACCTCCGCGAGCACATGGCGCGCCTCGGCTTCCGCACGGTGGACGAGATGGTCGGCCGAGTGGACAAGATCGCCCCCCTGCGCGACGTCAGGCATTTCAAGGCGAAGCAGCTCGACCTCACGCGCCTCCTCCACTTCATGCGCGCGAACGACCGGTGCGGCACCTTCTGCTGCGTCCCCCAGGACCACGGCCTGGATCGGGCGCTCGACAACGAGCTCGTTCGTCTCGCCGCTCCCGCCCTCGAGCGCGGCGAGGCGGTCGAGGCCTCATTCGAGATCCGCAACGTCAACCGCACGGTGGGCACCATCCTCGGTCAGGAGATCACCCGCCGGGCCGGCGAGGACGGTCTCCCCGAGGACACGATCCGCTTCAAGGCCACCGGCTCGGCCGGCCAGTCGTTCATGGCCTTCGCCCCGAGGGGGCTGACGATCGAGCTCGAGGGAGAGGCCAACGACTACTTCTGCAAGGGCCTCTCCGGCGGCACGGCCATCCTCTACCCGCCGAAAGGCGCGGCCTTCAACCCGAACGAGAACGTGATCTGCGGCAACGTCTCCTTCTACGGGGCGACCTCCGGCAAGGCCTTTCTTCTCGGGCCCGCCGGCGAGCGGTTCTGCGTGCGCAACTCCGGGGCCCACGTCGTCGTCGAGGGCGTCGGCGACCACGGGTGCGAGTACATGACCGGAGGGCGGGCGGTCATCCTCGGTCCGGTCGGCCGCAACTTCGCGGCCGGGATGTCCGGCGGGATCGCCTACATCTGGGACGCGGACGAGAGGGCGCGCCTGCGGATCAACCCCGGCATGGTCGATCTCGAGGACATCGTCGACCCCGGGGACGTCGCCGAGCTCAAGGCCCTGGTCGAGGAGCACGCCCGGGTCACGGGTTCGGAGCGGGCCCAGCGCATCCTTGCCACCTGGGAGGTGCAGCTGAGGAAGTTCGTCAAGGTGATGCCGCGCGACTACAAGCGCGCGCTGGCCGAGCTCGCGGCCGAGACGGTTGCGGTGGCCTGAGGAACCGGCATGGGCAAGGACACCGGCTTCAAGGAGTTC
>JAJDNV010000327.1 GCA_022340545.1 Acidobacteriota bacterium
GTGTTCCTCGACGACGAGCCGGTGGGACGCACCGATCCCGAGACGGGTCGCCTGAGGCTGAGGGAGCTCGCCCCGGGCCGGCATCGCCTCCGCCTGTCGTCGGAGGGCCGCGCCGACGTCATCCGGGAGATCGACATCGCCACGGACTCGGTGGCCGTGGCAGTGGCGCTGCCCCCCCGGCCGGCCCCCGCGTCACCGGCGCCGCCGCCCACAGAGCCACGGCCGAGGACGCGTGTGCCGGTCGCCCTTGTCATCGCCGTCGGCGTCCTTGCGTTCCTCGTGTTCGGCCTGTGGATGTGGAGGCAGGCGAGACCGCCGACGCAGACGCCCGCCCCCGGGGCGACGCCGCGCTCGGGGGAAGGTCGCAAGGACTCCGGAACGGACGAGTCCTTCCCCATCCTCTTCGGCGAATACTCCCTCGTCCGCAGGATCGGGAAGGGTGGGATGGCCGTGGTCTACGAGGCGACACGACGGGGCGAGTCGTTCGCCCTCAAGCGGCCCCTCTCCGGATTCCTCGACGACGACCGGTACCGGGAACGGTTCATGCGCGAGGCCGAGCTCGGTCGTACTCTCCACCACCCCAACATCATCCGGATCTTCGACCGGGGCCAGGTCGGCGACATCCCCTATTTCGTGATGGAGCTCATCCGCGGCGAGACGCTGCGGGGGCACCTCGACCGGGACGGTCGTCTCGACGCCACCCTGGCGGCACGCCTGACCGCGCAGGTGGCCGAGGCCCTCGACTACGCCCACAACAAGGGAGTGATCCACCGAGACCTCAAGCCCTCGAACATCATGCTCGAGCAGTCGGGGGGCGTGAAGGTGATGGACTACGGTGTCGCCCGGGCCCAGCAGCAGGAGGGGCTGACCACCACCGGCTCGTTTCTCGGCACCCCGAGCTACGCCGCGCCCGAGACCGTGGATGCCGGCACCCAGCCGCAGAGCGACCTCTACTCGCTCGGCGTCGTTCTCTTCGAGATGCTGACGGGCAGCCTCCCGTTCCGGGGGGACAGCGCCTTCGCGATCCTGCGCAACCACGCCACGACACCGCCTCCGGCTCCCTCCTCCCTGAACTACGCGCTGCCCGAGGCCCTCGACCGCCTGGTGCTGCGCCTGCTGAGCAAAGAGCCCTCGGACCGCCCGACCGCCGAGGAGCTGCTCAACGAGCTCGCCGACTTCCTGGGGGCGACCCGGTGAGGCGGACGGGGCTGCTCACCGTCGCACTGACGGTGGCGGCGGCAACCGCCGTCGCCCAGGACGTCTCGCTCAGCCGACCCGGCTCCGGTGCCCGCGCGGCCGGGATGGGCAACGCGTTCATCGCAGTCTCCGACGATGGGACGGCGGCATCGTGGAACCCGGCGGGGCTGTCTCAGCTGGTGAAGCCGGAGTTCTCCCTGGTCCACAGCACCAGCCGCCGCGACCGTCGCCTGGAAGATTTCCTGACCCGGGACCAGTCCGCGGCCTATACGGAACTGGGGACCGGGAGCACGACCGCCGACATCGAGTTCGCGAGCGCCGCCGTGCCCTTCCGGCTGGGCGGCAAGCCCGTGACTCTGCAGGTCGGCTGGCGCCGCCTCTACCAGCTCGCCACGCACGTGCACGGCGACTTCCAACGAGTCGCCATCTCGCCGACCGCACGTCCGGAGAGCGCTCTCCGCATCGACGCTACGACCGACGGGAGCGTCGACCTGTGGTCACTGGCGGGGGCGGTCCGCGCCACGGATCGCCTCTCGCTGGGAGGGAGCCTGGACCTCTATCGTGGCGAGTGGGAAGAGCGGGTGAACATGAGCGAGGATCCGGGGATCCTCGGACCGCCGGACTTCTTCTCATCCGCACAGACCGACCGGCTCAGCGGTCACGCCTTGAGCTTCGGGCTTCTGCTCGCCTACCCTTCGCTGAGCGTGGGCGCCGTCTACCACGGAGCGCTGAGCAGCGACTTTGCCGAGACCTTCTCCGGCCGTTCGAGTCTGACCGACCCGCTCGAGGCGAGCTCGGCCCCCGGAGGGCAGCTGCGGTTCCCCCGATCCATCGGCGTGGGCGTGGCCTGGCGGCCTCGGCCCCTTCTGCGACTCGCCCTCGACTTCACCTACGACGAGTGGACGCGGTTCCTGGTGGACCAGACGCCGGACTCCCCCGAGGGCGAGCGGAGCGGCTTCGACGGGCTGCCGCCCGAGCTGAGCGCCACGCGCGACACCGTGGCGGTCAACGTGGGGATGGAGAAGCTGTTCGCGGTCAAGGCCGCGTACGTCCCGCTCCGCCTGGGCGTCGCCTACGAGCCACAGGGGGCTCGTGATCCCCTCGTTCGGGAGGATTCCAACTACATCGGTCTCGCGACCGGCACCGGGGTGAACACGAACAGCCTGAAGCTCGACCTCGCGCTGGAGTACCGGTGGGGCAACTTTCACGGCTCCCAAGACATCAGTCTCGTCTATCAGCTCGGCCGCTCCGCCGAGTTCGACCTCCCCCCCGCTCCGGAGGCCGAGGGGAACCAGCGTTTCCAGGAATGGCGGCTCAAGGTGTCGGTGATCTACCGCGTCACCGACACCGACAAGCTGCGCGACTTCCTCAAGAAGATCTTCGGCTCCTGAGTGGGGGGTCCCTCCATTCACTGAGCGGCTCGCGCTTCCTCGTAGTCCCGGTAGGCGCCTCGCAGACGGCTCTGCAGCCGAACGGACCGAACGAGGACGGCGGGGAGATCGCGGAGGCGGAATTTCCGGAGCAGGGCCCACTGCTGCTTCGGAGACAGCGCCTGTGCGTAGAGCCTGGCGTACTCCGAGTAGAACGCCTCGAGGGGCAGGGCGGTCGGCAGCACGGTGTGGATGAAGTCGAAGAAGTCGTAATCGTCGGTGATCAGCCGGTCCTCCACCTGCTCCATGAGGTCGGTCCCCGGCAGGGGCGTGAGCACGGCGAAGGATGCAAAGTCGAGGTCGAGCTCGTGGCAGTAGTCTCTCAGCCTCGAGAAGTCGTCGGGGGCGAACTCGGGCCGGAGGATGAACGAGGCATAGACCTCGACGCCGACATCGTGAAGCACGTCCACTGCGCGGCGATTGTCGTCGGTCGTCGAGCCCTTTCCGACGTACCTCAGATCCTCGTCGCGGAAGGACTCGAGCCCGACGAAGACCCGCTCCAGACCCACATCGCGCCACATGTGGACGAGCTCGGGGTTTCGAGAGATCGTGTCGCTACGGCCATAGAGGAAATAGCGCTTGCGAATACCGGCCTCGCCAATGAGTCTGGCCAGGGTCTTCATCCGCGGAACGTCGATGAGCGATTCGTCGTCGGCGAAGAAGACACACTCCTCCTCGATCCGGCCGAGCTCCTGGACCACGCATTCGGGCCGGCGTCTCAGGTAGCGTCCTCCGGCGATCTTCCACAGCGCGCAGAAGGTGCAGCGGTAGGGACACCCCTTCGACGTACGAATCGAGGCGAGGGGCTTCATCCACTCGGAGTAGTAATGGTGCCTGTACGCAGCGGTGAGCTCGCGAGCGGGATGAGGCAGGTCGTCGAGGGGAACGGAGGGGGGCGAGTCGGTGAGCAGCAGCTCCCCGCCCCGGGGGAGGCCCACCCCGGGTACTCCTTCCAGGCCCTCGCCGCGCTCGAAGCGAGCCACGACCTGGCGGAACGGCTCGACTCCTTCTCCAGTGACGACCACGTCGATCGCGCCGCTGAGGAAGTCCCGCGGCCTGACCGTGGCGTGGTGGCCTCCCACGACGGTGAGCACCCGCGGGTCCAGGCGCTTGATCGTCTCGAACATCCGTCTCACCGTCTTCACATGTACGGTGTAGGCGGTGATCCCGACCACGTCGGGCGAGAAGCCATCCAGGGCGCGGCGGAGCTTCTGGTCGAGGCGCATGTCGAGGATCTTCACGTCGTGCTGGGGCGCCACACCCGCCGCCAGGTACTCGAGAGCGAGGGGCTCGTAGAGGAACACGTCTTCGCCCCCCAGGGTCACCGGGGCCTTCGGGGGCTGGATGAGAAGGATCTTCATGCCGCCGCGCCTCCTGTCGCATCTTCGGAATCGTCCGTTCGTGGCAGCGTGCGCACGAGGCCGGACGTGCCGTCGACGTGAACGCGGTCCCCGTCGCGAAGGATGCGCGTTGCGTCTTGTACGTTGGCGACACACGGGATGCCGTACTCCCGCGCCACGATGCCGGAGTGGCTCAGCATCCCGCCGAGCTCGACGATCACAGCGGACGCCCGGGCGAAGAGCGGCGTCCAGGCGGGGTCGGTCGCCGGCGCCACGAGGATGGCGCCCGGGTCGAGACGGGAGCCGTCCTCCGGCGACAAGAGGACACACACCGGACCTTCGGCGGCACCGGGGCTGATGCCGTCGCCGCGGTGCACGGCACCGGGGTCGCCTTCTTCCCATCGTGCCGCGGAGAAGGTCAGTGCCTCCTCGCTGGTGAAGCGGTTGGGGACCTCGAGACGCCTCCAGGCGGCGCGGCGGCTCCGCTCGCGCGCCACTGGGACGTCGGCGCGAAAGCGTGGGTCCTGGAAGGCCCGGATCAGCTCCTCCCGGCTGAGATGCCAGACGTCCTCCGCGTCCTCGAGCCGTCCCGCCTCCGCGAGACGGCGACCGAGCTCGAGAACGACCTGGCGCAGCGGCCGGAGCCAGCCGGTGAAGCTGCTGCGGAGCTCCTCGCGAAGGCCCATGAGGCGCTTGGTCTGTGCGACGAGGCCCCTCAGGCGACGGAGGGCCCACCGCCCGAGCCCGTCCTTGGCGTTTCGCCAGGCCCGGTCGGCCTCGGCCTGACGGCGGGCCCGGCTCTCGTCGGCGGTCTCGGGCGGCTCCTTCGCACGGACGAGGGGAAAGAGCGCCTCGGCGAGGAGTCGCAGATCGTCGGCGTACCGGGGGCAGGCGACCTCCGACTCCCAGGGACCCCGGTGGCCATATCGCTCGAGCCAGGTCTGGACCTTGCGCCAGACCTCGTCGGGGAGCTCGGCCTGCCAGTGGTCGGCCCGCGCGTGATCGCTCGTGACCTCGCGCACGAAGTCCTCGACCTCCGAGCGACGCATCGCCGCGGCGACGTCGAGGAGCTCCTCGAGCTGTCGGGTCGTGACGGTGCACCCGCCCCCGGCGACGAGACGGGAGAAGACCGACTGGGGAGAGACGAAGCCGTCGAGGATGGCGAGGGCCTGGTCGTGAGCCAGAGACAGCGCGCCGGCCAGGTACTGTGCCTCGACGGCGATGCCCCGCGCCGTCTTCGTCAGGGCGGGGACTTGGTTCTCCAGGTACTCCGGACCGACCGTCCGGAGATCGATGGCCTCGAGCCTCTTGCTCAGCTCGTGATTCCGTTCGATGGTCTTGCCGACGCGCTTCTCGATGGTGGCCATGATCCGCACGGCCCGGATCAGCATCAGGGGGTGCCGGAGGGCCTTCCAGTGGTTCGTCCGCGGCATGCGGGGGCCCGGCTCACCGGTTCCCCCCATGTTGGCCTGCATGGCTTGCGGTGTGACCCCGAGGCGCTCGGCCACCGTATAGATACGCTCGTTGAAGACGGACCGTCCGTAGATGCTGGTGCTGTAGGGGACGTCCGGGTCCGTGCTCATGCCGTAGCTGTGGATGACGTCGCGCACGGCGGCGTCGAGGGCGATCGGCAGCATGGAGCGGGCGAACGCAGAGAGGATCTCGGGGAGGACCTCCCGCGCGTTCACGCGGCTCCAGATCTCCCCGGGGGGCAGCTGCGGGGCAAGAGGGCGCGTCTGCGGGCGGGCCTGGAGAAACCAGACCTTCCCGGCCTGGGACACCCACTCGACGTCCAGGCCTCGGCCTTCCCCTGCCTCCAGGGTTGCGACGGCGGTTGCGATCTGGGCACAGATGGCGGGGTCCAGAAGGTCCGTCCGACCCTGGTCGGCGGTGAGGGCGACACGGTGGAGTCCGCCGTCGGTTGG
>JAJDNV010000251.1 GCA_022340545.1 Acidobacteriota bacterium
TTCCCTTATGGAGGAGTGCCAAACGCCCTCATGAACGTCCGATCCTTCGTCAACCTGAGCTTTCTCTCGAGCGATCTCGCGATCGATCTCGGAACCGCCAACACCCTCGTCTACGCGAAGGGCAAGGGGATCATCGTCTCCGAGCCCTCCATCGTGGCCGTCAACCGCATGACGGGCAAGGTCGAGGCAGTGGGCCGTGACGCCAAGGAGATGCTCGGCCGCACGCCCGGGAACATCGTGGCCATTCGCCCCATGAAGGACGGTGTCATCGCCGACTTCGAGATCACGGAGAAGATGCTCTCCCACTTCATCCACCGCGCCCACAACCGCTCCACGCTGGTGCGGCCGCGCATCGTGGTCGGCATCCCCTCCGAGGTGACGCAGGTGGAGAAGCGCGCGGTCAAGGACTCGGCGCTGAAGGCCAAGGCCTCCGAGGTCTACCTCGTCGACCAGGCGATGGCCGCGGCCATCGGGGCCGGGCTTCCCATCACCGAGCCCAGCGGAAACATGGTCATCGACGTCGGCGGCGGCACCACCGACATCGCGGTCATCTCGCTGGCCGGCATCGTCTACTCGAAGTCGGTCCGGGTGGCCGGCAACGAGATGGACGAGGCGGTGATCCAGTACATCAAGAAGAAGTACAACTTGCTCATCGGCGAGCGCACCGCCGAGCAGGTCAAGTTCGAGATCGGCAGCGCCTTCCCCCTCGACGAGCCGGTGACAATGGAGATCAAGGGGCGCGACCTGATCGAGGGCATTCCCAAGACGCTGACCGTCACCGACGCCGAGATCCGCGAGGCCCTCCAGGAGCCGGTGAGCATCATCGTCAACGCCGTCCGCGTGGCGCTGGAGCGCACGCCCCCGGAGCTGTCTGCGGACATCGTCGACCGGGGCATCGTGCTCACCGGGGGGGGCTCGCTCCTGAAGAACCTCGATCGCCTTCTGCGTGAGGAAACGGGGCTGCCCGTGTCTGTGGCCGAGGATCCACTCAGCTCGGTCGTGCTCGGAACCGGCAAGATGCTGTCCAACCTCGACCTGCTGCGCAAGATCAGTCTCGATTGAGGCGCCTCTGGTGGCCCTGGCCGTCGATTCGCGAAGGAGCCGATTCGTTGTCGTCGGCCTCGTGCTCCTGCACTTCGCGGCGATCAGCCACCAGGTCGACGGGGGCGGCGGGCTGTCGCTGCTTCAGCGCGGGCTCTTCTCCCTCCTGTCCCCACTGCAGCGGGGGATGAGCTCGGTGGTGGGAGGCGTGCGCGACCTGTGGGACGGCTACGGCTTCCACCGCAAGACCTTCGAGGAGAACCGCCGCCTCGAGGAGCGCATCCGCTACCTCGAAACGCTCCTTCAGGAGCGCTCCCACCTCGCCCGGGAAGCCGAGCGCCTGCGCGGACTGCTCGGCCTCCGCGAGATCCTCCCGATGGAGACGCTGGTGGCGGGTGTCGTCAGCCGCGACGGGGTCCCCTGGTTTCGGAGCCTGACGATCGACCGGGGCACCGCGGACGGGGTGGCTCTCAACGCTCCGGTGATCAGCCCCACCGGTGTCGTGGGCCGGGTGATCGCGGTGGGACCGCACGCCGCGCGGGTTCAGGCTCTTCTCGATCGCGACAGCGGTGCGGGGGTCCTCATCGAGCGGAGCCGGGTGAGCGGCGTCGTCTCCGGGCAGGTGATCCAGTCGGAGAACGGCACGGGAGACCTCGCCCTCAAGTACGTGTCGGAACGGGACGATGTGAAGGTCGGGGACGTGGTGGTCACGTCCGGCTTCGACGGGATCTACCCCAAGGGGCTCGTGGTGGGCCGGGTGAGCCATGTGGCGGAGGGCTCCGGGCTGCTCAAGGAGGTCCGCGTCGAGCCCTCGGCTCGTTTCGAGCTCCTCGAGGAGGTGCTGGTGGTCCTGCACCGGGAGCCGCCTCACGAGACGCCGGAGACGGTGCAATGAAACGCCTCGTCTGGACGGGCGTCGCCATCGTCGGAGCCCTCCTGGTCGAGACCGGGCTCAGCTATCTCGTGATCGAGCCCGGACGGTACCTCGATCCCTTCCTGCTCGTGGTGGTCTACTGCGCGCTCACCGGGGGCGAGACCCACGGCATGCTCGCGGGCATGGCCGCGGGCTGGGTGCAGGACGTGTACTTCGGGGGCGAGGTGCTGGGGCTCGCCGCGCTCTCCAAGCTGCTCGTGGGGTTTGCCGTGGGGGCCGCGGGCAGCCACCTCCTGATCACGAGCACCTCGGCGCGGGCGCTGGTGCTGCTCCTGGCCACCGTGGCGGACGCCATCCTCGTTCTGTGGCTGGCTTCGGTCTTCGCCATCGGGGCCTCGCCCATGAGTCCGGTGACCCTGGCCTCACGCGCCACCCTCACCGCGGTCGTGGGCGGGGTCGTCTTCGCCATGATCGACCGACGCCTCCAAAGGACGTTCTCTTGAGCGCCGGGATCGGAGCGACGCGGTGAGGCTCTACGAGGATCTCCGGCCCGTCCGGACGCGGCTTGCGGTGGTGCAGGTCGTGGTGGCGGGGCTCGTGGCCCTCCTGCTCCTGCAGTTCTGGAATCTCCAGGTCCTGAGGGCCCGGCACTTCCAGGACCTGGCCGAGAACAACCGCTCGAGGGTCGTGACGATCGCCGCCCCCCGCGGGGCCCTGCTCGATCGGCAGGGGCAGCTGCTCGTCGGCAACCGTCCCTCGTTCAACGTGGTCCTGACACCCGAGCACGCGGAAGACTTGGACCGCGTGGTGACCCGCGTCGCCCGGACCCTGGGAACGGGGGAAGCAGCGATCCGCGAGCGCCTGGCCCGCCGCCGCGTGCCGTACGAGCCGGTCGTCGTGCGCAGTGATGCCGACATCGCCGAGGTGGCGGCGCTGGAAGCGCGCCGGCTCGAGCTTCCCGAGGTCAGCATCCAGGTCGTTCCGCTCCGCTTCTACCCACTGGCCACCGCCGCGGCGCACGCGCTCGGCCGGGTGGGGGAGATCAGCGAGCGGCAGCTGGACTCGCCCGCCTTCGAAGGTCTCGAGGCCGGGGCCCTCGTGGGACAGGCCGGTGTCGAAGCGCAGTACAACCGCGCCCTCATGGGACGCGACGGGTACCGCCGGGTGATCGTGAACAGCCGCGGCCTCGAGGTCACTGAGGCGCAACGCCAGCCCCCGGAGGATGGCCCCGCCTTCACGTTGAGCCTCGACACCTCGCTCCAGATGGCGACCGAGCGCGCCTTCGCCGGCCGGGCCGGCAGCGCGGTGGTGCTCGACCCCTGGACCGGCGAGATCCTGGCGATGACCTCGACCCCGGCCTACGATCCGAACGAGTTCGCCACTGGGATCGACCCGACCCTCTGGACCTCACTCGCAAATGACCCGGAGACGCCGCTCATGAATAGGGTCATCCAGGGACAGTACGCGCCGGGGAGCACCTTCAAGATCGTGATGGCGACGGCGGCGCTCGAGGAGGGCGTCATCACGCCAGAGACCACGTTCTTCTGCCCCGGCCACCTGCGCGTCTACGGGAAGGTCCGCCACTGCAGCGTCCCGGGCGGACACGGCGTCGTGGACGTGCGGCGGGCTCTCGCGATGTCCTGCAACGTGTTCTTCTACCACGTGGGGATGGCCCTCGAGATCGAGCGGATCGCAGCCTGGGCAAAGCGCATGGGTCTCGGCGAGCCCACCGGAGTGGACCTGCCCCACGAGCTGGGAGGCCTCATACCGAACCCGGAGTGGAAGCTGCGAACGCAGAAGACCGCCTGGTATCCGGGAGAGACGGTGTCCGTCGCAATCGGGCAGGGCCAGGTCACCGCCACGCCGCTTCAGATGGCGCGCGTGGCCGCGATCATCGCCAATGGAGGCTGGCTCGTCCGCCCCCACCTGGTCCACAGCGCGGGCGGCGGGGGGCTGGACTTCGAGCCCCCGCGCCCGATCGGGATCTCGGAGGAGACGCTGGCCGTCGTCAAGGAGGGCATGAAGGCAGTGGTGGCCGGGGGCACCGGCTGGAGAGCGCGCCTCCGCCACACCGTGGTCGCCGGCAAGACCGGCACCGCGCAGGTGGTTTCGCGCGAGGCTCTCGAGCGTTCCCCGGACGATCCGTCGATCCAACCACACGGCTGGTTCGTGGCCTTCGCCCCGGCGGACGAGCCGCGCGTCGCCCTCGCCGTCCTCGTGGAGCACGGCGGGAGCAGTGGCGTGGCCGCTGCCGTTGCCCGGTCCATCCTCGCCCGGTACTTCAGCGAGGAGCGCCGCCCGGCCGCGCCGCCTCCCACCGCAGAGGCGGTGGACTGACCATGCCACTCGGGATCGACCGCCGGCTGCTCTTGAACGTGGACTGGGTCCTCCTGGGGACCGCTCTCATCCTCTCGCTCGTCGGTGTCGCGATGGTGTACTCGGCCGCCCACACCGGCGGCAGCCCCGATCTACACCTGAAGCAGCTCGTCCTGGTGGGGGTGGGCCTCCTGGGCCTCGTCGGCGCCGCGGCCACGGACTATCGTCGTCTCGCCGACCGCCCGGTCCTGCTCTACGTCGTCTCGGTTCTGGCCCTCGCCTACGTGGTTCGATTCGGCCCGCTCATCGCCGGAACCCGCCGCTGGGTCGTCATCGGCGGCTTCCAGCTCCAGCCGTCCGAGTTCGTGAAGCTCGCCGCCGCGGTGGTGGTGGCGAAGATCTTCGCCGAGTACCGGCAGGAGAGCCTCGGCCTGCGCGATCTCCTGTGGCCCGGCGCGGCCGTGGGCCTGCTGGGGCTCCTCATCGCGCTCGAGCCGGACCTGGGCACCGCCGCGTGTCTCGTGCCGATGTTGTTCACGGTGGCCTTCCTGGCTGGCCTGCGCATGCGGGCGGTCGTGGGTCTCGTGGTCGTGATGCTCCTCGCCTCGGCACTCGCCTGGCCGTTCCTGCGCGACTACCAGAAGACCCGCATCTACACGTTCCTCGACCCGAGCCTGGATCCAAAGGGTGCGGGCTATCAGAAGATCCAGTCGCAGATCGCGGTGGGCTCAGGGGGCGTGATCGGCCGGGGATACCTCGAGGGCACCCAGGGCCAGCTTGGGTACCTTCCGGCACGACACACGGACTTCATCTTCTCGGTCCTGGCCGAGGAGATGGGCTTTCTGGGAGTCGTCGCCGTGCTCGGTCTCTATCTCCTGGTGCTGTGGCGAATGCTCGAGACCGCCCGCCTCGCTCGCGATCGGCTCGGGGCGTTTCTCGCCGCCGGCATCACCGCCAGCCTGGCCTTTCAGGTCGTGTACAATGTCGCCATGGTCGCGGGGCTCGTGCCCGTCAAAGGGCTTCCGCTGCCTCTCCTGAGCTACGGCGGCTCGTCCGTGCTCGCGACCTTGATGGGTGTCGGGCTGATCCTTAGCGTTCGGATGCGGCGCTTCGCGAACTGACCGTGCTCGAGCGAAGCGGCGTTCCCTCTCGCCCGGCGGCCTCGGCCGCCGCCCCGGGACCTGCATGTCAAGAGATCTCATCGTCAGCACGAGCCCCGCGGAGACGCGCGTGGCACTCCTCGAGGATGGCGTCGTCTCCGAGCTCTTCCTGGAGCGGGAGACGCAGCGCGGCATCGTCGGCGGCATCTACAAGGGACGGGTCACCCGGGTGCTGCCCGGGATGCAGTCCGCGTTCGTGGACCTCGGTCTCGAACGAGACACCTTTCTCCACGCCGCCGACGTCTTCGAGGAGCTGCCCGAGAACCTCCTGACCCCGGAGGAGATCACGGCCGCCCGGAGCGCCCCCATCGAGGAGCGGCTGCGCGAGGGCCAGGAGGTGGTGGTCCAGGTCCTCAAGGAGCCGATGGGGACGAAGGGTGCACGCATCACCTCCCACATCTCCCTTCCCGGGCGCTATCTCGTGCTCATGCCCACCGTCGAGCACGTGGGCGTCTCACGCAAGATCACGGAAGAGGAGGAGCGACGGCGCCTGAAGACGATTCTCAAGCAGATCCGGCAGGAGCGTGGGGGGGGCGGGCTCATCGCCCGGACCGCGGGCCAGGGGAAGAGCCCGGAGGCCTTTCTCCGCGACGGCGCCTACCTGTCTCGCACCTGGGACGAGGTGCGGGCCCTGGCCTCACGCAACCCGGCCCCGATGCTGCTCTACCGCGAGCCCTCGCTCGTCGAGCGGCTGCTCCGAGACCTGCTCTCGGAGGAGGTGGCCTCGATCCGCCTCGACAACGACGAGATGTTCGAGCGGGTGTTGGACCTGGTTCGCGCGCTGGAGCCATCGCTGGCCCCGCGCGTCCGGCGGCACGCGGGGCCGGTGTGCCTCATGGAGGAGTACGGCGTCTCCGCCGAGATCGAGCGGGCCCTGCGCTCGAAGGTGTGGCTCCCCTCCGGCGGCTACATCGTGATCAACCAGACGGAGGCGCTCGTCGCCATCGACGTCAACACCGGCCGGTTCGTGGGCAAGTCCCAGCTCGAGGAGACACTCCTCAAGGCGAACCTCGATGCGGTTCGCGAGATCGTCCGCCAGATCCGGCTGCGGGATCTCGGTGGCATCATCGTCGTGGACTTCATCGACATGGAGGAGCGGAAGAGCCGCCGGGACGTGATGCGTGCGCTCGAGCAGGAGCTCCGCAAGGACCGCTCGCCGACGAAGTTGCTCTCGGTGAACGAATTCGGCCTCATCATCCTGACCCGCAAGCGCGTCAAGCAGTCGCTCGAGCGCCTCCTCATGCAGCCCTGCCCGTACTGCTCGGGCAGCGGTCAGGTGAAGAGCGTTTCCACCGTCTGCTCCGAGATCTACGACGAAGTCCGAAAGCTCGCCGCGGACATGCGAGGACGGCGGCTCGTCCTGCGCGTGAACCCGGAAGTGGCGCGCGCCCTCGGCGGCTCCGAGGCGGGAGTGCTGCGCAGCCTCTCCGAGCTCGTGGGGGGCGACATCGCCGTCCAGGGCGAGCCGCTCCTGCACCAGGAGCAGTTCGACGTGGTGCCGGCATGAGTGACGGGCCTCGCTCGGTCCGAGACCCGGGTCTCGAGGCGTTCGCCGAGGCAATCGAGTCCACGATGCGGGTTCGGCGGGGCGTCGACCACGTGCTGTCGCCACGGGAGTTCGCCCTCGTCCGCACGTGGTACGACGCCGGCGTGTCGCTCGCCACGATCCTCGTTGCCATCGATCTCGCCTTCGATGTCGACCCTTCCGTCTGCAGCCTGTCGTTCTGCCGCCGTCGGGTCGAGCAGCTCGCCGCGGGGGCGACCCGCGGGGCCGGGCCGACCGGGCACGAGACGGGGCGCCCGAGTCTGCCCGAGCTCACGGAGAGGCTGGATGCGCTCCGCGCACGGCTGCAGCAGCTGCCGGCCCGCGCGGCGGCGCTGCCGCTGCAGGAGGTCGAGGAGGTCGGGGACCTGGTCGCGGTTGCGTCCCGCCCGAACTGGGACTACCTCAGCGAGCGCCTGGCCCGAATCGACGAGCTCGTCTCGGTTGCCGCCCTCGAGGCGCTGGAGCGAGACGAGCTTCAGTCGGTGCGCGCGGAGGCCGAGCGCGCCGCAGAGAGGCACCGGGACCGCGTGGAGGCGCGCCCACTGGAGGAGGCCCTGGCTCGGCTCATGCGGCAGCGCGCCCGCGAGCGGCTGCAGCTGCCGCGGGTTGCCGTCTTCT
>JAJDNV010000261.1 GCA_022340545.1 Acidobacteriota bacterium
CTGCGCGTACTTCACCCCGGCCTCCGGATCGTCGCGCCGCCAGCGTCCCCGGTAGACGTCGGGGAGGGGGGCCACGTGCACCCAGGGTCGTCTCCCTTCACCTCCCGGCCCCTCGAACTTGTAGGGGCTCAGGTCGACGAGGGTCGTGGTGTGCCCATGGTAGGCATGCTCCAGGACGATCACGTCCCGCCGCCCGGTGTGGGCCCGGGCCAGGCGCAGCGCCAGCTCGTTTGCCTCGCTTCCCGAGTTCAGGAACACGCACACGCTCAGCGGCTCCGGAAGGAGGGCGGTCAGCCGCTCCGCGAAGCGCACGATGGTGTCGTGGAGATAGCGCGTGTTCGTGTTCAGGAGGGCGAGCTGCTCCTGAGCCGCCCGCACGACCCGCGGGTGGCCGTGCCCGACGAGGGGCACGTTGTTGTAGACGTCCAGATACGCCCGTCCCGTCTCGTCGTACAGGTACTGTCTCCACCCGCGGACGATCTTCAGCGGTCGTCGGTAGGAGACGCCGAGGCTCGGGGCGAGGTGACGCTGCCGACCGGCCAACGTGTTCGACCAGCCGGGATCCGGGGCGGGGAAGCGATCGGAAGGGATGCCGAGCAGGACGTTGGGGTCCGGGGAGAGGGCCGTCCACACCGCGCGCTGGCTGGCGTGAGCCACGCCCGGGAAGTCCGCGTTCCTCTCCAGCAGGTCGAGGACGATCTGGAAGTGGAGGTGCGGAGTCCAGCCGCCGTTCGTCGGGGGCGCCCCCACCCGGGCGATCCGCTGCCCGGGCGCGACCCGCTGGCCGACCTCGAGGCCCTCGAGCGTGTCCTCGGTCAGGTGGCCGTAGAGCGTAAAGAGCGAACCACCGTCGTCGGTCTCGTGGCGCAGGATCACGAGGGGGCCGTAGTCCTGCGGGGCCGTGTTGTTCGCGAGCGTGTGGACGATCCCCGCCAGGGGGGCGTGAACGGGTGAGCCCGCTGGCACGAAGAGGTCGATGCCGAGGTGCACCGTGCGGCGTTCGTCGACGGGGCGCTCGCCGGCGCCGAAGAGCCCCGAGAGGTAGATCCCCCGGGCCTCGTCATAGCGCCCGATCCCCACCGGCACCCCCGCCTTCTCCATCGCGCCGAAGATCTTCTGGGTCAGGGCCTCGACCTCGCCCTCACACGGGTCGGCCCCGAGGAAGGGGCTGCCCACGCCGAGGTCGAAGACGAGACTGGGTGTCGTCCGCAGATCCACGTCGAGAACGGGGGCGGCGTGCTCGCCGCGGGCGCGCAGCCAGTCGGCCGCGCTCCCGGGGACCGGCGGGAGGCCGCAGGCCGCCCGGAACGTGACGTGGGCCAGGCGGGGGTGGGCCCCAGCCAGGCGCTCCAACGCCTCCCAGGCCGGGGCCTCGCTGATCGTCACGTAAGGATCCTCAGGTCTCAGCCGCCTCATGTGGGCCGAGTTCGTGACGCTCACCGCCAGGCGCGTGCCGATGAGGGGGTACAGGAGCGCGATCTCGGCCTCCTCGAGCGGGAGTGCGGTGTGGTAGCCGGCGATCACCCGGGCCGCCGCCGCGAGGGGATCCGTCTTCCCCATGATCGCGTAGGCCGCGGCCACCGCCGGCTCGGCGACCAGGAGACCGTGGTGGATGTCGCCGAAATCGACGACGCTCACGATCTCGCGCGGCCAGGCCAGGGGGTCTCCGGCGATCGCGTTGTGATCGTTGGCGTCACCGTGGATGACGCCGCGGCGCAGGCGAGACAGCGACGGAACGACGTCGCTCTCGTAGAGCGCGAGGACCCGCTCGACGAGGGCCCGCCGCCGGCGATCGCCGATCTCGTCGAGGTGACCGCGGATCCACCCGGCGCGGGCAAGATCCCATTTCAGCTCCCGGCCCGCCGCCGGGTGCGAGAAGTCGGCCAGCGCCACGTCCATCTCGCCGAGCAGGCGGCCGAGGCTCTGGAGCAGCTCCGGGGAATGCGGGCTCGCCTTCGCAAGGACCGTCCCCGGCACGAACGTGAGCATCCACACGAGCCGTCGATCGCCACCGACCTCGGCGGTGGCGAGGTCGTCTCCGTTCGTTGTCGGACGCACGCGGGGGAGCGCGAGCTGGGGCGCACGCTCGGCGAGGTGCTGCAGCGCCGCGCACTGGAGCTCGACGATGCCCGGCTCGCGCTCCGGGTGCATGACCTTCAGGACGAAGCCGTCGCCGTCCCCGGTGGCCAGGCGGAAGTTGGCGTCGTACTCGCCGGGCAGGGCGTGAGCCTCGGCTTCGAGCCCGTAGAGCCCGCGTGCGAGCCGCACCGCCTCGGATTCCGGCACCGGAGCGACGACGGCGTCCTCCGACATCAGGGGCGAGATTCCGGTGCCGTCGACCAGTACAGAGCGTTGAAGAGGAACGGGAAGGTCGCCGGGGTCTGGGCCCGCTGCTGGGCCCGGAACCCGAGGAGCACGAGCCTTCCGTGGCCCCAGGTGGTGGCCACCGCCGCCGCGCGGCGGGCGATCCGTTCCTGGCCGCGCATCCAGCCGGAGAGGAGAACGTCCTTCGGGCTCCGGGGATAGGTGGCCAGCACCCAGCGGTCCATCTCCGCCCCCGGCAGCGCGGTGTCGAAGGCCAGGTCGTCGGTCTGGAAGACCGCGAGCTCCGGAGGCAGACCCCACGTGACCGGGTGGTCCCGCGCCACCTCGACGCGAAGGAGGGCCCCGGGACAGGCGAAGTCCTCTCCGTCGTCCCCGAGGGCGTTGCCGACCGGGATGTCGAACACGTCCAGGACGTACTCCGAGGAGGAGGCGAGGGCGACGAGAGTCCCCCCGGATTCGACGAACTCCCGGAGGGCCTTCGCCCCGTCCTCGTCGAGACCTCCCTGGTACTCCGGCGGGAGCTGTGGCGCGTATCGCATCGCCCCCGGCGGCCCCGGGGGACGCTTCCCGGTCTCGATCGTCTCCTTCGGGACGTCGGGGAGCACGATGACGTCGTAGGAGGAGCGCAGCTCTCCCTTGCGGATGGTCTCGTTGTCGAGGCTCTCGGGCTCGAAGCCGTAGGTCTCCAGCACAAAGCGGGTCCAACCCTCGTCCATCGAGGCCTGCCAGGGCTTGTAGAGGCCGACGCGCGGTGCCGGGAGAGGCTCGGCCCCGTCCGGGATCGCCTCGACGGGGGTCCAGACCTGTCCGGCCACGGCCGTGGCCGCCGCGCCT
>JAJDNV010000276.1 GCA_022340545.1 Acidobacteriota bacterium
CTCGGGGGGGGAGGCGTCTCCGACGCAGCGGGCGTTGGGGCGGCCGGGGTCGGCGAATCCGCGGGCCCGGGTGTCCCGCCCGGAGCGAACGCCAGCCACCCGGCGAACCCGAGCAGCCCGAGGGCGCCGACGCCCAGCACACTTGCCAACACGAGCGTCGTGCGCGAGCCAGCAGGGGACGGGGCCCTTCGAGGTGGCGCACGCCGAGACGAGGCCGGGCTTGGGCGGGGTGCGGCCACCCCGGGACCGGCCGCGGCCGTCGGTTCCGCAGCGCCCGCGGTCGACGCCGCGGGGCGCGGACGGACCATGAGAATCTGGTCGGCGGGGGCGGTCAGGTCGGCGGAGCCGCCGAGATCCGAAAGCGCCGCGATCAGGTCGGTCGACATGGCCCGCGCGTCGGCGTAGCGGTCGTCGGGGTTCTTCGCGAGGGCGCGGGTGAGCACCAGGCGGAGCTTCTCCCACTCCGGCCCCTCGGGAATCAGCCGGAGGTCGACCTCCTCGTGCACGATCTTGTAGAAGAGGGAGGCGATGTCGTTCGACCGGAACGCCTTCTCGCCCGTGACGAGCTCGTAGAGGATGAGGCCCGTCGAGAAGAGGTCGCTTCGGCCATCGACCTCCTTCGACTGGAACTGCTCCGGCGACATGTAGTTGGGGGTCCCGCTGACCACCCCCGAGGTGGTGGTGACCTGGTGGCCGGCGAGGCGGGCCACGCCGAAGTCCATGATCTTGGCGGGCAGGCCCGTGGGCACGAAGATGTTGGCGGGCTTGATGTCCCGGTGGACGATGCCCTTCTCGTGGGCGTGGGCGAGGCCGGCGAGGACCTGGAGGATGAAGTTCAGGAGTACGCGCGGATCGGGCCGGAGACCCTTCTCGATCGCCTTCTCCAGGTCGACACCATCGAGCTTCTCGAAGGCCATGTAGGGCATGCCCTCGTGCTCGCCCAGCTCGTACACCACGATGATGTTCGGGTGCTGGATCCTCGCCGCCGCGCGCCCCTCGCGCAGAAACCGGGCGCGGTCGTCCGCGCTGCCAACCCCCTTGGTCATCACTTTGAGGGCCACCTCGCGGTCGAGACCCTCGTCACGGCCCAGGTAGACCGTCCCCATGGCCCCCTGCCCGAGCTCGCCCACGACGCGGTAGAGGCCGATCCTCTCCGGAGCCCGCATGAGGGGAATGATATCCTCGCGGGCCGTGCGTGCGGTGGTGCAAAGGGCCTCGGAGGCCTCGGTCCGGGTGGCCGGCGAGGAGGTGGGGCGGATCGGGCCCGGCCTGGTGGTGCTGCTCGGTGTCGGGAAGGACGACTCGGAGCGGGATGCCGAGATCCTCGCCGAGAAGGTCCTCAACCTGAGGGTCTTTGCCGACGAGGCGGGACAGATGAACCGGTCCGTCGTGGACGAGGGGGGCGGTCTCCTCGTGATCTCCCAGTTCACGCTGATGGGTGACGCCCGCAAGGGGCGACGGCCGTCCTACATCGAGGCGGCCCCTCCCGAAGAGGCCGAGCGCCTCTACTCGCACTTTGTGGAGCGGCTCCGACCCTCGGGTCTCGAGGTGGCGACGGGTGTCTTCCGCGCGATGATGGACGTCGCCCTCGTGAACCAGGGCCCGGTCACGATCCTCCTCGACTCCCGACGGCTCTTCTAGCGTGCTGTCACCGAAGTCGTGTGTGTTGTCTGGAGCGTTCGGCGCTCGGCGGCCACCCCGACTGCGGGCGCGTCAGCTTCGAAGTACAGCTGCGTCCTCGTCGGGGGCCCCGTCCGCCTGCGCGCCACCACGCCCACCTGAAGAACACGATTTCGGTGACGTACCAGCAGTCCACGTGTCCCCAGGGAAGGGACACGCGAGCGGTCCTGGGCCTGGCGGCCAACCGCACCTGTTCACAGGAGCCATCGTGACCGGGTAATCTTGACTAGAGGGACCCCAGGTCCAGGAGTGTGCTGATGTCGTCTCGGGCCATCGCGAACTTCATGCGGCAGCAGGGCTTCGCGGACGAGCCCTTCGAGGCCTGCCGCGTACACTTCTACGGGCTCTACTTCCAGCCCCGGATCGTCTTCCCGGCCGTCCTGCTCGCCATCGTGCTGCAGTCGGGGTGGCTGCACCTCGCGCTCTCCGCGGTCCTGTGGTGGAACACGATCCTGCCCGCCCTCAACCCGTTTGAGCTCGCCTACAACCGCTGGTTCGCCCGCCCCCGAGGCCAGGCCCCCCTTCCTCCGGCCCCCGGCCCGCGCCGCATGGCCCAGGGGATGGCCGCGACCTTCAACCTGGTGGCCGGCCTCGGCCTCCTCTACGGTCAGACGACGGTGGCCTGGGTGGCCGAGGCGTTCCTCGTGGTGGGTTTCTCGGCGCTTCTCTTCGGGAAGCTCTGCATCGGGGCGTACGTGTTCCACCTGCTCAAGGGACGCCTGGACTTCGCGAACTCGACGCTGCCCTGGGGGAAGGGCGAATAGAACGTCACCGGAGTCGGCTGCCGTGGCCAACGGCGCGGCGAAGGGGCTTGGCGGGCGGGGCCCCGACGAGGACCCCGCCGCACTTCGAAGCTGGTGGGCCCGCAGTCGGGGTGGCCGCCGAGCCCCCGCGGGGCTCCGCGCCGATGATGGGAACGACTTCGGTGACAGAGGGCTACGTGTCCCCTTCGCGGCGTCCGTCGGGGACGCCGCCGGCCCGGCCCGCCTCACGGTCGGGCCAGCGGGGGAGCGGCGGCGGTCCGTCGGGGAACTCGACCTTGCCGTGCAGCACGCAGCCCTTCATCCCGGGAACGCAGTACGCCCCGTTCACCCGCTGGCACCGCTCGTCGACCTCGTGTGGACAACCCCAGGAACCCATCGTCTGGTGATCGTAGCCTATGCTAGCCTGAAGTTGATCATGAAGCGTTCGCTGCTCCCTGCTCTTCTTCTCGCCGTGGGCTCGGTGGGCCTGGCCCCGTCGGCCGCGCGAAGCGAGGCCGGGCCGGACGGCTGGGAGACGCTGTCGAGCGCGGCGAAGGCCTTCGAGGTCGAAGACGTCCAGGGCCGGCCCCTGCGGTCGGAGGATCTCGCCGGCCGGATCGTGATCATCGACTTCTGGGCCACGTGG
>JAJDNV010000288.1 GCA_022340545.1 Acidobacteriota bacterium
GGCGATCCCCTCGCTCCGGTCGGTGGCCGGTCCATAGCCATAGTCCAGTCCCATGCAGCCATACCCGAGGGCGGAGACCTCCAGGTTGCTGCGCCCCAGTCTTCGCTTCTGCATTTCGTGCTCCCGCTCGGCGCTCGAGGCGCCGACCTGGCCGCGTAAGGAGGAGACCCCCGAGCAGGCCGGTGGCGACGGTGAAGCGCCTGTCCACGGAGGTAACGTTAAGCGGTGACCCACCTTTTGACTAGATGGGAAACTTCGAATACGTTCATGAGCCAATCTCAACAATTCTGCGCGACGAGCTGAACGCGCTGGCGGCGTTTACGGTAGTGGCGGACGAGCGGAGCTTCACGAAGGGAGCGCGACGAGCTGGTGCGGGTGCTCGAGGACTGGTGCCCTCCTTTGGACGGCGTCTTCCTCTACTACCCGAGCCGGCGCCACCAGCCGCCGGGGTTGTCGGCCCTCATCGATGCCCTGCGCCATCGCACCTGAGTTGGTGGGTCAGGCCCCTGCTCGCGATCCCTGAAGGGTTCACTTCAGCACGTTGATGAGGCGGCTGTACTTGACGACCAGGGTCTTGTTGTCCACGCCCGGCGCGAGGCCTTCTCCGAAACTACTGGTCTGGTTGAAGACAACGAACAAGCCCGTGCCCGCCGCCTGCAGCCAGCCCAGCCGGAGATTGGTGGACCACACCTCGTCGGCATCGTTGTACTGCAGCAGCGCCTGGACGTAGAGACGCGGCGTGAACGAGTAGGACAGGCGAGCCTGGATCAGGTTCGTCGTGACGCTCCCGCCCGGCAGGTCGATGTCGTTGCGGCTCAGGCCGACCTCGGCCTGGAAGGCTTCACTCGAGCGCAGACGTAGCGATGGAGAGAGGGACACCAGCTCGCCTCCGAAGTAGCCGCCGAAGCGGGCGCGCATACTCAGGCTGATCCGCTTGCTCGCGTCGGTGTTGGCCCCCAGCGAGACCTCGACATGGTCGTACGAGCCTTCCGGGACCGCGACCTCAACGATCGAAAACGGCTCCCGGACGCCTTCGTGTGTGAAGCTGACCCCGGTGCCGAGCTCGTAGCCGTTGCTCCACTCCCAGCGGCTGCTCAGGCGCAGATCGCCGGTCTCGTGGAGCCCGTCGAAGCCCCAGTAGCTCCGGTAGCTGATTCCCGGGCGCCACTCGTGAAGGCCCAGAAAATCGGGGCGGTATCGGTGGAAGACGAGGCCGCTGATCGCGCGGTAGGCGCTGCGTCGCAGGAACCCAATCTCCGGGTTGAAGTCCTCGCCGATCTCCGTGTACCCGGCCCGGAGCAGCCACCGCTCGGAGTCGTAGCCGGACTGGAGCTGGAAGGCATGCTGGCCCCCCGAGCGGCCGGGGGTGAACGAGCGGGCGGCAAAGCCGGACAAGAGACCATAGCGCCCGATACCGACCTGACCGTCTACGGCGAGCAGGCGGTTGTAGTCTTCGGGGGCGGCGTAGTCGCCCATGCCCTGGCGGTTGGTGAACAAGCCGCCGAAGAAGGACCGATTCGGCATCTCGCGCTTGAGCCGCACCACACCGAAGTTGTTCGCCGGGATGCCCGCCTCGCTCACCGCCTCCGTCTGCATGTTGAGCAGGCCGATCTTCATCCCCGCCGCATCGCCCGAGACGCGCGCCCCGGCGATGATCGGAACCACCTCGCCGTCTGGACCGAGACCGATGCGGCGACTGAAGAACAGCTCGGCCTGCCCCGGCTGTCCCACGGCGAACACGCCGGCGTTCTCCAGAAAGAACGGCCGCTTCTCGGGAAAGAACAGGTTGAAGCGGTCGAGGTTGACCTGCTGCTCGTCGACTTCCACCTGGGCGAAGTCGGTCCTATAGGTCGCATCCAGCGTCAGGCTGGGGGTGATGCTGTACTTCAGGTCGCCGCCGAAATCCGCGCTGGGGCCGACCGTCTCGTAGCCGAAACTGGTGGCTTCACGGGCGCCCTGCCCGAGGACATAGGGCATGAGCTGGAGGTTGCGCGGCGTGGGAATATCCAGCGCTTCCAGCGTCCCCGCGCGCGAGACCCGGGGGAGCTCGTACTGCCGGGGCAGGGGCGCCCAGTAGGCCGTCTCGCGCTTCCGCCGAATCCTGCGCTCGAAGTTGAGGCCCCACGTCTGCGTCCCGCTTCCGCTGAAGCGAAGCGTCCGAAACGGGATGGCGAACTCGGCGCTCCAGCCGAAGTCTCCGATCTGTGCCCTGACGGTCCAGGATCCGTCCCAGTTCACGTTGAGGCCGCCGGCGGCTCCCCGCGGGCCCCTGCCGAAGCCGCCGCCCTGCCCCTCATTGGAGACCTGGGCGTCGTACTCGACGCCCGTCGGGTTGGTGCCGAAGATGAACCCATTCTGGCGGTCGCGGTAGGTGTCGAGAATGAACTGGAAGCTGTCCATCTCTTCCAGGTCCGGATCACGGCGGCTGTCGGCGATGATGATCCGAGACGGCTCCCGGTCGTAGCAGACCACGCCGAGGTAGAGGGTGCCCGTCGTGTAGAGCACGCGCACCTCGGTCGCTTCGGTGGCGGCCTCGCCTGCGTCCGGCGTGGTCTGCCAGAAGCCCGTGATCGGCTCGGCTGCTTGCCAGGCCGAGTCGTTCAATACGTCTCCGTCGATCACGGGCGGCTCGTTCACCTCCACCGCGCGGGCGGTCGGCGGAGACGCCGCCGCGGCCTCGGCCGAAACGGGTCGAGGGGGCGCTGGCTCGGGGAGCCCCGGTGGGGCAGCCGTCCGTCCAACCGCGCCCAGGTCCTGCGGCTGACGGATGAGCACGAAGTCGGTCGACACCGTCCCCAGTGGCGCGTCGAGGTAGGCGTTCATCTCGGCCCAGAGCGGCTCGAGGGGGAGGAGGGCCCGCCGTCCCTCCTCGGACCTCTCGCCCGGCGTCGGAAAGTACCTGTCGCGGAGCGCGCGGTCCTCGAACGCGAAGATCAGAAGGTACTCCCTTCGCGGCCCGCGATCCGGCTTGTAGATCAGGACCCACCAGCCGGGGAGGTGGGCGTTCGGGTTCCAGCGCTCCGTGACGAACCGCTCGAAGGCCTCCTCCTGGCCGAGCTTCACCTGGATGTGGTGGATGCCCAGCAGATCCAACCAGGGCATCTCCTTGACGGTCTCGGCGCCGAGCAGGACGTAGTCGCCCATCCACTCGTCATCCAGCTCGAAGTCGCGGAAGGCGTCCCGTCCTACGGTGGCGTCCCACTTCTCCACGACCGCGTCCCACTCGGGCCGCGGACCTTCGAGATCGGGGAAGTAGAAGTTCCGCCGTTCGAGATCGACGAAGTTGAAGAAGTACGCGAAGTCCCCGTCATGCTCGCCTCGGTCCCCCTTCATGAGCACCCAGTCGACCCCGGGCACATGACGATCGTAGAAAGGGTAGGTGACCTTCTGAACCAGTCGCGCGTAGGCCTCCGGGTCGCCCTTGGTGATCTTGAAGTAGCGAAGGCCGATCACCTGGCCGAGGCGATAGTTCCCGTCCTGGGCCCCCACCTCGCTCTGCGGACAAAGAAGGCACACGCTGATGAGAACGAGCAGCGTGGAGTGAGCTCTCATGGCGCTCCTGCTTGTCTCTTCACGCCCACGAGAAGCCGTGCTTCGCGAGGGGCAGCGAGCGAAATCGCCTGCGCGCTTCCCCAGCCCTCCGCCAGGCGCCCAGCGACCACTCGTGCACTCGAGCGCCTTCTTGAGAGCATACGCGAAGAGACTAGGCTGCCCTGGATTCCTTGAGTAGACGGGAAGAATAGAATGGGGTTATGAGCTGACCTCAACAATGGGCCTCCCGATCGAGCCTTCAACTCAACTTCGCCAGCGAGCGCAGATGCTCAGGAGTCGTGCTCGGGAGACCGAAGAATTCCAGGTAGGCGGGGATCTGCTCGAACAGCATGTCCGTTCCCACCTGAATCGGACAACCGCGCTCCCGGGCCGCGCGCAGGAGCGCGGTCATATCCTGCCTCATCACCACCTCTCCAACGAAGGTGGTGGCGGCCAGGCGCGACACATCCAGCGGCAACGCATCGCCGTCGCTCATGCCCAGTGGAGTCGCGTTGACCACCAGGTCAAAACCCTCGGGGTCGCTGGACCCGGTGGACACCTGCAGGGTCGGGTAGTGCTGGCGCAAGCGGGTCGCCAGGCCCTCGGCGACAGCGCGGTTCACGTCGTGCAGTCCAAGCTCGCCAATCCCCTCCGCCGCCAGCGAAGCGGCAATCGCCGAACCCACGCCGCCGCTGCCCACCACGAGCGCGCGAATGCCTTTCAGCTCGAGTCCCTTGCGCTGGACACCCCGCACGAAACCGGCGCCATCGAACATGTCACCCAGCAGACGTCCGTCGCTCCCGCGTCGGACCGCGTTGCACGCTCCCGCGATCCGGGCCGTGGGAGTCAGCTCGTCAACGAGGTCCGCCGTGGCGACCTTGTGTGGCATGGTGACCAGGGCGCCCCGAGTATTGGCCAGTCGGAACAATGAAGAAAGCACGCCCGCGTAATCCTCCGCCTTCACCGCCATCGGCACCACCACCGCGTTGATGCCCGCCTGCTCGAAATACGGGTTGTAGATCAGCGGCGCCTTGAAGGCATGCGTCGGGTAGCCAAGATGCGCGATGATTTCCGTGTGCCCGTCGATCATGCGTTGGCGAAGCTGGAGTCGCGAAAGAACAGAAGCAGATGTGACCATCGCCGTGGCGACGAGGATCAGGGAAGACGATATCATTCCGGGCCCCCTCCGGAAGGACCCGGCGCGCCGATACCGCTGCCGAGCGACATCTCGGAGATCGTCGAGGTTCGGCGCGTCTACAACGAGAACCCACAGCCATAGCCGCCGTGCGAGCGGCTGAGGTGCGCAATGGCGGACACCGACGAGCACGAACCTCGAGGCGAGCATCAGCCGAAGAAGGCAGCGGCAAGCGGCTGGATCGGCTCGGCGCTCGAGTACTACGACTTCTTCATCTACGCCACGGCGGCGTCACTCGTCTTCCCGCAGGTGTTCTTCCCTTCGGAGAACCCGACCGTCGCGATCATCGCCTCACTCGCCACCTACGGGGTCGGCTACGTCGCGCGTCCGATCGGGGCCCTCGCGCTCGGACATTGGGGCGACACCCACGGTCGCAAGAACGTGCTGCTCCTGTGCATGATCCTGATGGGCGTCGCAACGATGGCAGTCGGCCTCCTGCCGACCTATCAGCAGGTCGGTGTCCTCGCCCCGGCACTCCTCGTCATCCTCCGCCTGATCCAGGGCTTTGCCGTCGCCGGCGAGATCTCGGGGGCCAGCACGATGATCCTCGAGCACGCCCCGTTCGGCCGGCGCGGTTTCTTCTCGAGCTTCACGCTTCAGGGAGTCCAGGCCGGCCAGATCCTCGCCGCGGGGGTCTTCCTGCCCATCGCGGCCTTCATGCCGGCGTCGTCGTTCAGCGCGTGGGGCTGGCGCATCCCGTTCCTTCTGAGCTTCGTCGTCGTCATTGCCGGCTACGTCATCCGGCGCGAGGTCGAGGAGACTCCTGCCTTCGCCGAAGAGGGCGGACACGACGAGATCCCGAAGGCCCCGGTCGTCGAAGCGTTCAAGAGCAGTTGGCGGGACATGCTGCGGGTTGTCTGCATGTCGCTGATGAACGTGATCCCGGTGGTGGCCACGATCTTCGGCGCGGCCTACGCGGTCCAGCCGGCCTACGGGATCGGCTTCACGGCCGACGTCTACCTGTGGATTCCGGTCCTGGGCAACATCCTGGCGGTGCTCGTCATCCCGTTCGTCGGCAACCTGTCCGACAGGATCGGCCGCCGGCCCCCGATCATTGTCGGCGCGCTCAGCTCGGGTCTGCTCTCGTTCGCGTATCTGTACGCCATCAGCATCCACCACGTATCCCTGGCGATCGTCGTGTCGCTGCTCATGTGGGGGCTGCTGTACCAGGGCTACAACGCGACCTTCCCGAGCTTCTACCCCGAGCTCTTCCCGACCCGCACCCGAGTCTCGGCCATGGCGGTCTCCCAGAACGTCGGGACGACGATCACCGCGCTGCTTCCGGCGACCTTCGCGGCCGCGGCGCCGCCCGGCTCCACGAGCATTCCCCTCACGGTCGGAACCCTCACCCTCGGGATCACGATCCTCGCCGCCCTGGCGGCCGTGAGCGCGAGGGAGACCTATCGGATCCACCTCGGAGATCTCGGTCGACCAGGCGCGGTTCCGGTTCCGAAGCGGGAATACGACCGGCTGCGGACGCAGCCTCGCGCCCACGGACGCGGGGACGTCAGCTCCGGAGCTTCTTGAACAGCTCCAGATTCGCCCCAAGCGAGTCGAGCGGCGGCACGCCTTCCTTTTCGTACTCGATGATGTACCACTCGATGCCGCCGACGGTCTCGGCCGCCGTCATGATCGCCGGCCAGTCGAGCTCGTCGGCCCCGAGGTAGGCGTTCGGGTCCTTCTTCGAGAACGGCTTGACGTGCATCGAGATCGTGCGACCGGGGTTTCGCCTGATCAGGGACTGCGGCGTCACGCCTTCCATCTCCGACGCGTTGCCGGTGTCGAGCTGCAGGATGACGTCGGCTGAGGTCTGATCGGCGAAGCGGTTCCACCAGTACTCGCCGTCGATGCGGTTGAAGTCGCTCGTGTGGTTGTGGTACCCGACGCGCATCTTGTGGGGTTTCAGGCGCTCGGCCACCTCGTTGACCTCCTCCGCGGTCTTCTTCAGCAGGTCGGCTGAGGTGTAGACCTCCGGTGCCAGGGAGCGGATGATCAGGTTCCGGTTCCCGATCGCCTGGTTGAACTCCACGCTGCCCGCGAGCTGCCCGCCCTGCAGCTCGGAGAGGCGATGATGAAAGCCGCACGCTCTCAGGTTGGCGGCTTCGAGGTAGGCCTTCCACTCGGGGCCCGACCGGGAGAACGCGTTCTCGAGCTCGACGGCCTGATAGCCGAGTGCGCCGACCGCCTTCAGCGTCCCGGGAGTGTCCTCGGCCAGCTGCTTCCGCACACACCACAGCTGCGTGCCGATGGGGATCTCTTTCCAGGCCCCTGCTCGGGCGCGAGTCACGGGGGCCAGCAACACGGAGGCGGCAGCGGCACCGCCACGCCTGAGAGCGTCACGACGGGTCAGCGGTTCATAGCTCATGAACGGGTTCCTCCATGCGCCTTTACCGTCCGGCTCCTCGCAGGAAGCTCCTGATGTCGGCCTGCAGGGCGTCGAGCGACGGCCGGTTGAGGTACATCATGTGACCGGCCTCGTAGTGATGGAAGGTGACCTGGTCGGCGAGGATCCCGTGGCGTCCGAGCGTGTACTCGGCATCGAAGAACGGGGTGGCGAAGTCGTAGTAGCCGGCGGCCACCATCACTCGAAGGCTGGGGTTGCGGCGGAGGGCCCGGGAGAGGTCGCGGGTCACGTCGACGTAGGAAGGCTCCCACTCGCGCTCCTCGGGAACCGGACGCCACTTCCAGTCCTTCTGGACCTGGCCGCTCACCGTGTAGGGACGGTCCATCTGGACCGCGAGCTCGCGATCCAGGTAGTCGTTGAAGCTCGCCACGTAGGCGCCGTCGATGCCATAGGAGGCGGCGTCTCCGTCGGGCTCGGCCGCGGTATCGTCGAGGTCGTCGCCCACGTAGCGGCTATCGAGCCGCCCGACCGCCTTGCCCTCGGCCCTCAGCAGCTCCTTGCGGAACCGGTTCGCCAGGACCCGGAGATCGGCCCGCTCCACGTAGTCTTCCGTCAGCCCGAGGTCGTGGGCGAGACGCTTCCGGACCCGAGCCCGAGTCTCGGGATCGAGCCCGTTCCCCCTGAAGAGGGCCGGGGCGTACTCGTCCACCGCGAAGCGCCGCACCTCGTCCAGGAACGCCTCGAGGTCCTTGGGGGCGTCCTGTACCTTTCCGTGGTACCAGGCGGTGGCCGCCTCGGTCGGCAGATAGGTGACGTAGGCGATCAGGTTGTCGGGGGCGGGCGTGCTCCCCTGGTAGTCCAGGGCCTCGGAGACCAGCACCAGCCCGTTCAGGCTGATGCCCCGGTCCCCGCCCTCCAGACGGCCGGCCACCGCCGCCGCCCGGGTGGTACCGAAGCTCTCGCCGGCCAGGTACTTGGGAGATGCCCAGCGCTTGTTCTTCGTGAGCCAGGCGCGGATGAAGTCCGCCACCGAGTCGGCGTCGGGGTTGAGGCCCCAGAACTCCTTGTCCTCGTGGCTGCCGAGGGCGTGGCTGAAGCCGGTGCCGACGGGGTCGACGAAGACGAGATCCGTCACGTCGAGGAGCGCCCCCGTGTTGTCCTCCACGGCATAGGGGGGCGAACCGGCCGGCCGCGCATCCGAGGGGACCGCCACGCGTCGCGGCCCCATGGACCCCATGTGGAGCCAGATGGATGAGGATCCGGGTCCCCCGTTCCAGAGGAACGTGACGGGTCGGCTGGCCGGGTCCTTCACCCCGTCCTTCACGTAGGCGAAGGAGAAGATCGAGGCGGTGGGCTCGCCCTTCGCGTCCCGGAGGTAGGTCTCGCCGGCCGTGGCCGTGTAGGCGACCGGCTCGCCGCCGAAGCGCCCGGCGTGGGTGGTGACGAAGCTCCTGGGCTCGGGCACCGGCTTCGCCGGGGAGGGCTCCTTCGTCGGCTCCTTCGGCTCGTCCGCCGCGGCGGCGGTGTGGGCCAGGGCCACGAGCCCGACGAGTGCCAGGGTCCTCAAGGCCAGCATCGGCTCTCCTCCCGCATCCGGCGACGAATCACCTCGGGAGCGCCTTACTCCCGGTGATTGAGAACGGCGCCTCGGCGGTCGGGGCCACCGTGCCGGGTTGTCCGCCGCCGACGCTGATCCGGTATTGACCCGGGGCGACGACGCGCGCGCCCGCCTCGTCCACGTGGCTCAGGTCCCGCTCCGTGAGCGCGAGGCGAACCGTCCGGCTCTCGCCGGCCTTCAGATGGACCCTCGTGAAGGCCCGGAGCGCGTGGCTCGGGGCCCCGGGCAGCTTCGGGAACACGAGGTAGGCCTGCACCACCTCGTCGCCGTCCCGGTCGCTCGTGTTCCGGACGTCGACGGCGACGTCGAGTGGCTCCCCCGCGGCGATCTCCGGTTTCGCGAGGTGGAGCCCGGAGTACGCGAAGGTCGAGTAGCTGAGACCGTACCCGAAGGGGTACAGAGGCGTCCCCGTGAAGTACCGGTACGTCCGATTCGCCATCGAGTAGTCGGTGAAATCCGGGAGCTGCTCGACGCCCGTGTAGAGGGTGACGGGCAGCCGCCCGGCGGGGTTGCTGACCCCGGCCAGCGTCTCGGCGATGGCCGTGCCCCCCTCCTCTCCCGGGTACCACGCCTGCAGGATCGCGTTCGCGTGCTCCTTCGCCCAGTTGAGGGCGATGGCGCTCCCGCTCATGACCACGACCACGAGCGGCTTGCCGGTGGCCCCCACGGCCTCGAGGAGCTGCTGCTCCTCCGCCGGCAGGTCGAGGCTCGTCCGGTCGCCGCCCTTGAAGCCGGGCTGGTCGACGCCCGACTCCTCGCCTTCGAGGTCCGATGTGATGCCGACCACGGCCACGACGACGTCGGCCTCGCCAGCGGCGGCGACGGCGCGCGTCTCGATGTCCGACAGGGGCGGCATCCACACGAGTCGCGTGGACGCGAAGAACCGGGGCACCGCCTCGACCTTGATCGCGTAGCGGTGGCCCTTCTCGAGGGTCACCTCGGTCGTGTCCGGCGGCGGTGGGAAGCCGCCGGTGGTGTCCACGAGCTTCTTCCCGTCGAGGAAGAGGCGGTTCCCCATGCCCTCGACGCCCAGCCGGTAGGTGCCCGACTCCTCCGGCGTCAGCCAGCCGCTCCACCGGGTGGGCCGCCCCGGCGCCCTCGGCGCATCGGAGCTGAAGAAGGCGGCGAAGTCAGCCCCGAGGGCGACCTCGGGGTCCGTTCTCGTCTCGAGGGGCGTGCCGCTCATGTCCGGGTCGGCGTAGACCTCGGCGAGAAGACCCGCCGCGCCGGTGTCCGTGCTGAGCGCCGAGGTCGGGACGAGCGGATTCGGCCGCAGGAACTTCGTGCCCGGCTCGAAGACGACGGTGGCCTCCGGGAACTGCTGGCGCAGCCCGTCGAGGGCGGTCGTCGAGCGCGAGGGGTAGCCGTTGTAGTTGCCGAGGAGAACGCGGGAGGAGTCGGCGAGCGGCCCCACGACCGCGATCCGCACCGGCGCCTTCTGAAGCGGCAGCACGCCGTCGTTCTTCAGCAGCACCATCGACTCGCGCGCGAGCTGCAGCGCGAGCTGGCGGTGGGCCGGGCTGTCGAGCACGGAGTCCTCGACCCGTCCCGCCTTCACCGTCTCCGGCGGGTCGAACAGCCCGAGCTGGAACCGCGTCCGCAGCATCCGTTTCAGCGCGACGTCCACCTCCGCCTCGCTGAGCAGGCCCTCCTTCAGCGCGTCCAGGTACCGCTGGTAGTCGGGCGTCCCCCGGGAGCCGAAGCCCAGGCTGCTCGTCGTGCAGTCGTTGTCGAGCCCCGCCGTGATCGCCACCGCACCGGCCTCGGCTGCCGAGCTGACGTACTTGTGCCCGGTCTCGATGTCCCTCACCGCATCACAGTCTCCGGTCACGAATCCCTGGAAGCCCCAGTGCTCGCGCAGCGTGCCGTCGAGCAGGAACTCGCTGGCGCAGCCCGGGACGCCGTTGACCGCGTTGTACACGCACATCACCGACTTCACCTTCCCGTCGACGACGGCGGCGCGGAAGGCCGGCAGGTACGTGTCCTCGAGGTCGTGGGCCGAGGCCTTCGCGTCGAAGCCGTGGCGCAGGGGCTCGGGGCCGCTGTGGACCGCGTAGTGCTTGGCGGTGGCGGTGGCGGTCGGGTGGTCGGGATCGCCTTGCAGGCCGGTGATGAAGGCGACCCCGAGCTTGCCGGTGAGGTACGGGTCCTCGCCATAGGTCTCCTGCCCGCGACCCCAGCGCGGGTCGCGGAAGATGTTGATGTTTGGCGAGAAGAACGTGAGACCCCGGAAGATCTGGCCGGCGCGGCCGGAGCGGGTCGCGAGGTTCCACTTGACGCGGGCCTCGCGCGCCGTGGCCTCGGCCATCCGCTTCAGGAGCGGGGCGTCGAAGGTCGCGCCGAGGCCGATGGCCTGCGGGAACACCGTCACGCCGCCGTTGTTGGCGACGCCGTGCAGCGCCTCGGACCACAGGTTGTACTCGGGCACGCCGAGCCGGGGAACGGCCCGGGTGCGGTTGACAAGCTGCGAGGCCTTCTCTTCGAGGGTCATGCGCGAGACGAGGTCGTCGACGCGGCGGTCGATGGGAAGGGACGTGTCGAGGAACGCGAACGGGCGGAGAGCGGACTCGACCGTTCCCGCCGCGGCCTTCGCGAAGGTCGCGGTCTGCCGGATGTCCTCCGAGGAGGCGCCGACCTTCACCGTGTAGCTGCCCGCCTCCACCTGCCACGAGGAGGAGGCTTCGTCGAACGAGGCGAGATCGCGCGCAGTCAGCGTGAACGACAGCGTCTCCTGCTCCCCCGGCGGGAGCATCCTCGTCTTCGCGAAGCCCCTCAGCTCGAGGGCCGGCTTCGGCATGGACTTGCCCGGCGCCGAGACGTAGAGCTGCACGACCTCGCGTCCGGGGGCTCCGCCCACGTTCTCCACGGTGACCCGGGCGGTGAGGGCGTCCTTGAACTCAGTGCCGCTCAGCGTCAGGTCCGAGTACTCGAAGCGCGTGTACGAGAGTCCGAAGCCGAAGGGATACGCGGTCTTCACGCCCTTCGTGGCGAAGTGACGGTAGCCGACGAAGATGTCGTCGGTGTACTCCACCTCGGCCGCACGGTCGCGCCGGAACGGGCTCGGCGGGGCGTCGGGGTCGGGGCCCTCCAGCACCTTGCCGGGGAAGTTGGCCGACGAGGGGACGTCCTCCCACTTCATCGGGAAGGTGGTGGCGAGCTTGCCCGAGGGCGGCGTCTTCCCGGTGAGGACGTCGGCGATCGCGTGGCCCGCCTCCTGCCCTGGCTGCCACGCGAGGAGGACCGCGTCGGGCTCCTCGCGCCAGCTCGCGGTCTCGATCACGCCGCCGATGTTGAGGACGACGACGAGCTTCTTGCTCTGAGCGTGGAACGCCGTCGCCAGGTCCTGGATCAGAGACTTCTCGACGGCGGTGAGCTCGAAGTCGCCCTCCACCGTGCGGTCGCGACCCTCACCGGCGTTGCGGCCGAGGGTGAAGAGCGCCACGTCCGCTTCCCCGGAGGCTCGGGCGATCTCCTCGGGACTCACCACCCTTTCCGGGACCGGCGGCGGCCGCCGGAAGGCCCGCGTGGGCGTCGGCTGCTTCTCCCTCTCAGCGACGATGTAGGCCTCGTAGCCGTCGGCGAGAGCGTGGTCCACGGCGAAGCCGGCCGTCTCGAGCCCGTCGACGAGGGAGACGGTGTAGGCCTCGTTGACGTCGCCGCTCCCGGTGCCGCCGGTGATCATGCGGTAGGAGGTGTTGCCGAAGAGGGCGAGCTTCGCGGGGGCACGCAGTGGGAGCGTCCCATCGTTCTGGAGCAGCACCATGCCCTGGGCGGCGGCCTCACGGGCGACGCGCGCGTGGGCGTCGAGGTCGGGAGCGTCGGAGTGGGGGGTCTTCAGAAAGGACGGCGAGCGACGGATGATCTCGAGGATCCGTGTGACGTTCCGGTCGAGGACGTCCTCGGAGAGGGCCCCGCTCTCGAGCGCGTCCAGGAGCGCCTTCTGCTGGCGGGAGACGCCTGGCATCAGCAGGTCGTTCCCCGCTTTCATCTGGGCAACCGCGTCGCGGCCGCCGAACCAATCGGTCATCACCAGGCCGTCAAAGCCCCACTGATCGCGAAGGATCCCGGTGAGAAGCTCGGGGCTTTCCGACGTGTAGGTGCCGTTCACCTTGTTGTAGGACGACATGACCGTCCACGGGCGGGCCTCCCGCACCGCGATCTCGAAGCCGCGCAGGTAGATTTCGCGGAGCGCGCGCTCGGACACCTTCACGTTGATGACGTTACGGTCCCACTCGTGGTTGTTGGCGACGAAGTGCTTGATCGACGTCCCCACGCCCTGCGACTGCACCCCCTTGACCATGGCCGCCGCCATCTGTCCCGTCACGAGGGGGTCCTCCGAGTAGTACTCGAAGTTCCGGCCGCCGAGGGGGTTGCGGTGGATGTTCAACGCGGGACCGAGGAGGACGTCGACGCCGTACTCCCGGACATCGTTGCCCATCGCGCGGCCGACCTGCTCCACGAGATCCGTGTCCCAGGACGAGGCGAGCAGCGTCTCGATCGGGAACGCGGTGCAGTAGTACGTGTGCTCGGTGTCGCCCTCCCGCTTCGGCTGGATACGGAGGCCAGCGGGCCCGTCGGCGACGACGATCCCGGGGATCCCCAGCCGGCTGATGGGGACCGTGGTCCCCGCGGCGCCGGGGACGCCCTCCGCCGTCTCGCCGACGACCGGTCCCTGCATCTCGGCCGGCATGCCGGGACGATGCGAGCCGGCGCCGACGACGAGCGCGACCTTCTCCTCGCGCGTCATCGCGGCGACGACGTCCTTCGTGGGGCTCGTCCCGAGCTGGGGCAGGTCGGCCGCGGTCGCCCCGGCCGCGCCGGCGGCCAGGATCACCAGCGCCCAGAGGGTCCGACCGGTTTGTGAGCGGGTCATGGTGTCCTCCCTTCGGCCGCCCTCCGCACCGGACGGGGCAGCCCGTGCGAGAGCAAACGCTATCACGTCTCCCGGGGGGGGTTGAAGCCAACGTCGGCCGGGTTCGAAACGGTCTGATGTCTCGATGCCCCTGTGGCATGTCTGGTCATATGAAGACGACCGTCTGGCGCCGCCCGTTCTAAGTTGGGCGCTTCGTCGACGAGTGCCGCAAGCAGGGCATCGAGATTGGCATGGTGATGCCCCAGAACGAGTTCAACTCCGCCCAGGTGTTCCCGAGCTGCTGCTGGACCGCCATGGGACTCGCGCGCTTCA
>JAJDNV010000306.1 GCA_022340545.1 Acidobacteriota bacterium
TCTCTTCTCGAGCACCCCGGTCTGGAACACGTCCTCCAGACAGGTCTCCTTGCCCTTGTATGATCCGCAATCGTCGAGGTAGCAGGAATACCATGCCACGTCGCCCGAGCCCGAGAACACGATCCGCAGGTCCTTGAACGCGAAGCGCGTCCCCCGGAAGTCGGGATCCCGCCAGCGCTCGGAGTACTTCTTGAAATCCTCCAAGCCCACGACCTTGCTGTCGGAGAACAACCAGAAATGAAACATGTCGTCGGCCCAAAGACGGTACATGGCCTCGAAATCCTTCTCGATGGCCCAACCGATGGACTGCTCGATGCTCTGCTTCACTGCCTGGTAGTCGGCCGCATCAGCGGTGTCACGCGATTCTGCGGCCCGAGCCGCACTGCCTCCACCGATGAAAGCGGAACCCAGCAAGACGAAGGCACACAGAGAGACTCTCTTCTTCATGAACCGGCTGCTCCTCTCATCTCCGTCGTGAAATGGCGCGGAGAGCGCGATGGCGGCGGGCCCGCCGAGGTCTCTCCGCGTGTGGGTCAGCTCGCGGGCAGAGTACGCCTGCGTGGCGACGGGCGTCAATCCTCGAGGGGCGAGCGAGGAGTGAGCCATTGACGGCTACCGTGCAACCCTGAGCGCCTCAGTGGGTCCCAGATAACGGTCGAACCAGTCCAGCGATTCTCGTATCAGCTGATTCCTCGGTACCGTGTGGCCGCTATCTGCGACCACGTGACGCTTGTGCTCTGGTGGTGTTCCCAAGAGTTGAAACATGGGGATCTGTGCAGTCTTGAGCGGAAAGATATGGTCATAACGACCATTCAGCATCAAGACCGGGGCCGTCACTCGCGTCACGAAATTGATTTGGTCTACCTCCGGCAATGCGCGCTGAAAGCTTAGTCCCGCCACGGCCAGCACTGCGACCTGACTGTCATAGACGGCGGCCGTCGTTTCTCCGCTAAAGGGCTTCGTGCCCGTGGCCATCTCATACAGCATGACTCCGAGCGAAAAGAGATCCCTCCGCGCGTCGATGTGTCGACCCAGTGCCTGTTCGGGAGACATGTAGGCCACCGTCCCGAGCGCTGTCCCTGGACTCGTCAGGTCTTCCTCAGCGACCTCGGTGGGAACCTCAGAACCGGCTTCCCCAGGCTCTCTCTCGACCTTGGCCAGCCCGAAGTCCAGGATCTTCGCCTCGCCCCGGTCGGTCACGAAGATGTTCGCGGGCTTGATGTCGCGGTGGACGATCCCCTTGGCGTGCGCCGCATCCAGAGCGTCAGCGAGTTGGATTCCCAGATCCAGCACCTCCTCCGTCTCCAGAGGCTTCCGGGCGATGCGGTGCTTGAGGGTCTCGCCCTCCAACAGTTGCATGCAGATGAAGGGCTGGCCTTCGTGCTCGTCGATGTCGTGGACGGTGCAGATGTTCGGGTGGTCGAGGGCGGAGGCAGCGCGGGCCTCTCGCTTGAAGCGTTCTTGAGCTTGGTGGCTGGAGAACAGCCCCTCGGGCAGGAACTTGAGGGCCACCTGCCGCCCGAGGCGGGTATCCTCGGCCTTGTAGACGACACCCATACCTCCGCCGCCGAGCTTCTGGAGGACGCGGTAGTGGGAGACGGTCTGGCCAATCATGAGGAGGCCTTGGCCTGCCAGTCCTCGCCCACGAGCTTCTTGAAGCGAGGGTGGTCTCGGAGGGGATCCCAGGCGGGGTCGAGCCGGAGGAGGGGCACACAGAGCCTGCTGGGTCGCGTGAGCAGGTCCTCGAGGAGGTCGATCGCGGTCTCGGGGTTGCCTACGAGAGCGTGCACGCGGGCGAGGTCTTCGGCCCGGAAGGTGCCCCGGTAGGCCTCCCGGGAGATCGGCATGAGGTCGACGCCGGTCTGGGCCGCGCGCAGCGCCTCCTCTCTGTGCCCGAGGCCGGCGTGGATGAGGCCGAGGGCACTGAAGAGCCGCGGATCTTCCGGGCGCTGCTTCAGCTCGCCCTGGACCTGTTCCAGCGCGAGCTCGTAGTCCTCGCGGGCGCCGGCCGGATCCCCTTTCAGCCGAAGCGCGTCGCCCACGACGCACGGAACCGGTACATAGGCATACTGCGAGGAGAACGCTTCGAGGTCGCCCGAGCGGACACGCGAGATGGCCTGGTCGTAGCGACGCTCGAGGAAATCGAGCTCGACGAGCCGTTGTGCCACAAAGTCGGCCTCGAGCAGGTCGGAGGCGGGTGCCTTCGGGAGGAGGGCGCGGGCCTCGGCGACGCTTCCCCCCCGGCACAGGCAGACGGCGGTGCGGTAGCTGGACACTCGTCCCATCCGGGGGTTCAAGGCAAGGGTGCGCGCGCACGCCCGATCGGCCTCCGGGTAGCGGCGGAGGAACCAGTACGTGTCGCACAGGTTGCTCCACTTCAGTGCGCTGCCCGGGTCCACCGTCAGGACGCGTTCGAGAAGCCGTGCTGTCTCTTCCAGGCGTCCGGCCCGGCGGTGAACCATCGCCTGGAGGAAGAGGGCGTCGGAATCGTCCGGGTGGACGTGGAGGACGATACGGGTCTGCTCCAGGGCCCGCTCGTAGTCGAGGTGGCCCATGTAGTAGTACCAACCCAGGGCGAGGTGGGTTTCCGGGGCGTCGGGAGCGAGAGCGACCGCCCGCTCGGCCGCCCGCCGAGACCGCTCCAGGCAGTCCGGGGAGCGATCCCGGTAGAACCAGTAATCGAAGACGTATCGCTGCGCCAGTTTGGCGTGAGCCTCGGCAAAGCTCGGGTCGCGCTGGACCGCCTCCGACAGCAGGCGGATGGCTTCCGCGTTCTCTGGCGCGGCGCTGCTCTCCGTGAGCCGGTACGCACGGAGGTAGAGGTCGTAGGCGGTGAGGTCCTCCGTCGGGACGCGCGCGAAGGTGCTCACGTCCTGCGGCGTGAGGCTCTCGCCCAGGGCCCGCACGACCTCCTCCGCCACCTCCGACTGGAGGGCGAAGACGTCGGCCATCTCCCGCTCGTAGGTGGCCGACCAGAGAGAGGTGTCGTCCGCCGCCCGGATGAGCCGTGGCGTGATCCGGACACGCCCCGGGCCTTCGTGCGAGCGGTCCCACCGGACGTTGCCTTCGAGGACGTAATCCACGCCGAGCTCGGAGCCCACTGTCTTCAATGTCTTCCCCGACCGGTCGTACTCGGAGGCCGTCGTGCCCGACGCGACCGCCAGCACCCGGACCCCGGCCAGCCTCGACGTGATCTCCTCCGTCATCCCGGCGGCGAAGTAGTCGTCCTCCGACGCGCCGAGGTTCTCGAATGGGAGAACGACGAGGCGCTTGCGCTCGACAGAAGCCGCCCCCGATGGAGGTGACTCGGACGGGGGCACCATCAACAGGTAGTAGCCGCCCGCCACGGCGAGGGCGGCGATGACGGCCCCCCCAACGAGCCAGGCACGTCGGCCGCTGCCAGCGCGGCTGGTGACGACGGGAGCACCCCCGGAGGTCAGGGCCCCACCGGAGTCCACCTCGCGTCGCAGCTCCTCCAGCTGGTTGGCCAGGTCCAGCGTGGACTGGAATCGCTTCTTTGGCTCCTTCTCGAGGCAGTGCCTGATGAGCTTGGCGAGGTCCCGGGGGAGGTCCGCCCTACGCTCTGTCACCGACACCGGGGTGTCCTTCAGGATCGACGAGGCCACGTCGGCGAAGGTGTCGCCCGCGAAAGGGCGCTCCCCGGTGGCCATCTCGTAGAGCATGATCCCCAGGGCGAACACGTCCGACCGGTGATCCAGCACCTTCCCCTGGACCTGCTCCGGGGACATGTAGGGAGTTGTTCCCAGGATGCGACCCGGTCCTGTCGCCGGCTCC
>JAJDNV010000318.1 GCA_022340545.1 Acidobacteriota bacterium
CCTACCCGGCGGCCATTCGTGGGGCCGTAGGCGCGGCGATCCGGGTGCTGGGATGGGAGGACAAGGTCCTGTACATCAACACCCGGGACTCGATGGAGGTCATCGCCGTCCGCCGCGAAGGCTGACTACACGTGGGGAGGGATAGGGTGGGGGGTCGATGAATAATCCGGGGGAGCCGCTACGGAAAGATCCCGTTCAGCGGCCCCACCGGGGCGAGAAAGGGCACGGCCAGGAACAGGTCGCCGTTCTCGCCGATGGAGTGGCGGTATCCGACAAAGGGCGTGGGACACGGGGCGCCGTAGCCCCGAGCCCAGAAGGCGGCCCAGAGCCAGGGACCGGGCGGCGCCCCCGGGGGCGGTCCGATCTGACGTGATCGGTAGAAGCTGGCCAGGGCGTAGGCGGGATCATCCGGCACCGGAGGGGTCGGGCTCGACCGTCCCGGGCGTGAGGAGTAGTAAGACGCGAGGTCGTAGGGGTTCTGGAGAACGCGGATCGACCGCACCGGTCGGTTCGCCTCCTCCTTGGGTCGTGAGGTCGCGGTCTCCTCGGAGTGAGCGGACCCGACCAGGCCCAGGATGCCGGCCACGGCGGCGATCGTCCTCATTCGCATGAGCTTTTTCTCCCCCAAAGTGTAGTACGGACGCGGTCGGTGAAGCTCTCGTGACGAGGATTACACTCCGTCGAAACGGAGGTGTCGGGCCGGCCTGGCTGGCGACGGAGCAGAACCCACGAAACGCAAATCGCGTGCCTCAGTCACGCTGCTGTCACATAGTGCAAAGTGCGTCAAGTCGTTGTCCCTCAATGGACTGGGTGAGGTGCCAGCCGGCCTTTCCACAGGGTTTTCCACAGAACGTGTGGATCGCTCGGATGAACCCTATGGTCCCCGGACCCGCGACGCACGGCCCAGGCGGACCACCCCGGAAAAAGTGATAATGGGCACCCCTATGCCGGCAGGGGCCGGCTCTTCATCATCTAAACGCAGCGAGGCATCTGTGAGCTACCGCATTCTTGTTCTTGAAGGACTGACCGAGCGTGGCCAGGAGATTCTCCGCGCCGAGGGCTGGACGCTCGACCAGCAGAAGGCAACGCCCCCGGACGAGCTCGTCAAGCTCGTCCCCCCGTACCACGCGGTTCTCGTTCGCAGCGGCAGCAAGATGACCCCGGAGGTGATCGACGCCGCGAAGAACCTGAAGGTGATCGGCCGCGCCGGCGTCGGCGTGGACAACATCGACCTCGCCGCCGCCACGCGCCGTGGGGTCCTGGTGATGAACTCACCGGGCGGCAACACCATCTCGACCGCGGAGCTGGCGATCGCGCTGATGCTCGCCCTCGCCCGCAACATCCCCCCCGCGGATTCCTCCATGAAGGCGAAGACATGGGACCGCAAGAAGTACGCCGGGGTCGAGCTGTACGGGAAGCGGCTGGGCGTCATCGGGCTCGGCCGCATCGGGCGTGAGGTGGGGGCCCGGGCCCGGGCCTTTGGGATGGAGGTGCAGGCCTTCGATCCCTTCGTCTCGCCCACGGTGGCGGAGCAGGCCCACGTCAAGCTCCGCACATTGGAGGAGCTCCTGCAGACCTCGGACTACCTCACCCTCCACAGCACCCTGACCGACGAGACCCACCACCTCCTGAACAAGGAGACCCTCTCGAAGGTGAAGCCCGGCGTCCGCATCGTGAACGCCGCCCGGGGGCCCCTCATCGACCCCGATGCGCTCATCGAGGCCCTCGACGCGGGGCGGGTGGCCGGGGCCGGTATCGACGTCCACGCCAAGGAGCCTCCCCAGGACTGGCGCCTCGCCCAGCACCCGAAGGTCATCGCCACCCCCCACCTCGGGGCCTCCACGAAGGAGGCCCAGCAGAGGGTGGGCACCGACATTGCCCAGCAGGTGCGGGACTACCTCAAGGGCGGGGTCATCCAGCAGGCGGTGAACTTCTACTCGCTGGCCGGGGACCTCTACGACAAGGTCCGCCCCGCGATGGACCTCGGCGAGCGCATTGGCCTCTTCCTCGGACAGGCCTGCCGGGGCTCGCTCGAGCGGATCGAGCTCGGGGTCTACGGTGACCTCCGGGAGCTGGACCTCAAGCCGATCCTGTCGGCCTCCGTAAGCGGGGTCCTGAGGCCCCACATGGCGGAGGGGGTCACCCTCGTCAATGCCCTGGACATCGCCAAGGGCCGCGGCGTGGAGATCCTCGAGTCCACGTCGTCGGCGGCGCTGGCCTTCTCCAACCTCGTGGCCCTGCGTCTCAAGACCAGCGAGGAGGAGCTGTCGGTCGCGGGAACGATCTTCGGTGGTCGCCACATGCGGCTGGTGGACGTCGACGGGGTCGAGGTCGACACCATCCCACAAGGGAACATCCTCATGGTCCGCAACGAGGACACTCCCGGAATCGTCGGCCGCGTCGGAACCTTCCTCGGCGAGAAGGGCGTGAACATCGCCCGCATGGGCCTGGGCCGCAAGCCGGGCAGCGGCCGGGCCATCATGCTGATCGAGGTGGACAGCGAGGTCGGCTCGGACGCCATCGAGGAGCTGGTGAAGCTTCCCGGCATCCGCGAGGTCCGCTTCCTGCGGCTGGGCTGACCCCGGCCGCAGGCCGGCGCTCGCGGAAGTGGGGCAGGGGCCCGAGCACTCGCCCTGGTCCCACGTCGGGAGCCGGGTCGCGGCGGCGCTCGGGGGCAGTGTCGGGTCTGGCCCCACTCGCGCTATACTCAGCGCATCCGTGACAATTCAGCCAGGCACACGGCTCGGGCCGTACGAGATCGTCGCGCCTCTAGGCGCCGGTGGGATGGGAGAGGTCTGGAAGGGGCGCGATACGCGCCTCGAGCGCGACGTCGCGGTCAAGATCCTCCCTCCGGGCTTCGCGTCGAATGAGCAGTTCCGCGCGCGCTTCGATCGCGAGGCGAAGACGATCTCGTCCCTGAGCCACCCGAACATCTGCACGCTCTTCGACGTCGGCCACGAAGACGAGGTGCACTTCCTCGTCATGGAGCTGATCGACGGAGAGGCGCTGGCCGATCGCCTGGAGAAGGGTGGGCTGCCGCTCGACCAGGTGCTCAAGTACGGCGCGCAGATCGCCGACGCCCTCGACCGGGCCCACAAGCAGGGGATCGTTCACCGGGACCTGAAGCCGGGCAACGTGATGCTCACGAGGTCGGGGGCGAAGCTTCTCGATTTCGGCCTCGCCCACATCTCGGACGCCGCGCCGGTGAAGGGGCTCACCGAGATGCCGACGGAGGCCAGGCCGCTCACGACGGAGGGGACGGTCCTCGGGACGTTCCAGTACATGGCCCCGGAGCAGCTCGAAGGGGTCGAGGCCGACCCGCGGACCGACATCTTTGCCCTGGGGGCGCTGCTGTACGAGATGGCCACGGGTCAGCGAGCGTTCGGAGGCGACACGAAGGCCAGCCTCATTGCCGCGATCGTCTCCTCGCAGCCGGAGCCGATCTCGTCCGTCACGCATGTGACGCCACCGGCGCTCGATCACATCGTGAGGAAGTGCCTGGAGAAGGACCCGGACGACCGCTGGCAGTCGGCCCACGACGTCGCCAGCGAGCTCCGGTGGATCGGCGAGGCCGGATCGCAGGCCGGTGTCGCCCACAGCGTGACGGTCCGCCGCAAGGCCCGGGAGAAGCTGGCGTGGGGATTGGCCGGGGTGCTCGCGGTCGCGTGTGCCCTTCTGGCCTTCGCCCACGTCGCCCGCGCGCCGCAGCCTCTGCGAACCTTCCGCTCGACGATTGCCGCACCTGAGGGTACGGCCCTGGTTCCCTTCGACGAGTTTGGCCTCGCCCTCTCGCCCGACGGCCGGCGACTGGCCTTCGTGGCCGCCGACGAAGACGGGAAGAAACGCATCTGGCTTCGCGATCTTTCCTCGATGGTCGCAACGCCCATCGCGGAGACCGACGGGGCCTGGTACCCCTTCTGGTCTCCCGACGGGCAGCACCTGGGCTTCTTCGCGGACGGCGAGCTCCGGACCATCGACCTGCGGGGCGGTGCTCCGAGACGACTCGCCGATGCCCCGACGGGCCGTGGCGGATCGTGGGGCAGGGACGACGTGATCCTCTACGCACCCAGCATCACGTCGCCGATCCACATGGTGAGCGCGGACGGTGGCGATTCGAAAGCGGTCACGAACTACGACTCGGAGAAGCACACGACCCACCGCTGGCCGGCCTTTCTGCCCGACGGCCGGCACTTCCTCTTCCTCGTACGGCTCCGGCAGGCCGGCCGGAGGGAGGTGGGGCAGCTGCGGCTCGGGTCGATCGACGAAGAGGGGGATCGCGTCCTCATTGAGGACTCGACCAATGCGGCCTACGTCGAGCCGGGGTACCTCATCTACGGCCGAGGGGCCAACCTCTACGCGGTGAGGTTCGACGCAGACGCCCTCGAGCCGTCGGGCGACCCGGTCCCGATCGCTCCGGAGAAGCTGAGCTACTGGGAGGCCAAGAACTTCGTCCCCTTTGCCGCCTCGGACGATGGAACGCTGGTGTACCTCCCGGAGTTCTCGCGGACGACACAGCTCGTGTGGTATGCGCGGGATGGCCGGCGTCTCGACTCGCTCGGAGACGCCAGTTACTACCTAACGCCGAGAATCTCTCCCGACGGGAAGAAGGTCGCGTACGCGGCCGGAGAGACCTCCTCCGGTCTCAACGACGTCTGGATCCGGGACCTGGAGTACGACCGGGCCGTGCGCATCACCGACCAGAGCGGTGTCTACCAGGGGATGTCCTGGGCGCCCGACTCCGACCGACTCGTCTTCGTGTGCCAGCCGAAGGGGGTTCCGGATCTCTGCATCAAGTCCCTTCGGGACGGAAGCCCGGCAACCGTCCTCTACGAAACTCCGAACTGGAAGGAGCTCAGCAGCTGGCTCCCTGACGGCAGCGCGCTTCTCGTCGCCGAGCAGATGCCCGAGACGAACGAGGATATTCTTCTCGTTCCTATCGACGAGCCATCCAAGGCGACGGTGGCCCTGTCGACTCCGTTCACCGAGAAGGCGCCCGCGGTCTCGCCCGACGGCCGCTGGATGGTCTACGAGGCGAATTCGACCGGTCGGTTCGAGGTGTACGTCCGGTCCGTGGACGGGGGATCCGGTCAGTGGCGGATCTCGACCAACGGTGGTCTGGGCGGTCGGTGGGCGAGCGGCGGAAGAGAGATCCTCTACGTCTCCCTGGGTGGGAAGGTCATGGCGGTACCGACCCAGCTCTCCCCCCGGTTCCGTCCCGGGACGCCGACGGAGCTCTTCGCGCTTCCCGAGCCCCCGGAGCTGTACTCACCCCTCCTCGAAGACGTAACCCCGGACGGCAAACGGCTGCTCCTCAACCTCCCGACCGAAAGCCGCTCCTCCCTCGCGTTTCATCTGATCACGAACTGGCCGTCGCTCGTCTCGAGGTGATGCGGTTCTCTTGACCGGGCACCGGCCCCCGATCAGCGTTTCAGCAGGCTCGCCTTCATGTAGTCGCGGTTCATGCGGGCGATCACGTCGATCTTGATGCCCTTCGGGCAGACCGCCTCGCACTCCCCGTGATTGGTGCAGTTGCCGAAGCCGGCCTCGTCCATGGCCGCCACCATCTTGCGCACCCGGGCCATCCGCTCGGGCTGGCCCTGAGGGAGGAGGCCGAGCTGAGCGACCTTGGCTGCGGTGAAGAGCATCGCGGAGGCGTTCGGGCAGGCGGCCACGCAGGCCCCACACCCGATGCAGGCGGCGGCGTCCATGGCCAGGTCCGCGTTCTCCTTCGGAATGGGGATCGCGTTGCCGTCCGGAGCGCTGCCGGTGGGGATGGACACGAAACCGCCGGCGATGATGATCCGGTCGAAGGCGCTGCGGTCGACCACGAGGTCCTTGATGACCGGAAAGGCCTTCGCCCGCCAGGGCTCGATCGTGAGCGTTTCCCCGTCCCGGAAGGTCCGCATGTGGAGCTGGCAGGCGGTGGTGAGGGGCCGAGGTCCGTGGGGTCCACCGTTGACCACGATGCTGCAGGTGCCGCAGATGCCCTCGCGGCAGTCGTGGTCGAACGCGATGGGATCCTCGCCCCGGTGGATGAGGTCCTCGTTGACCACGTCCAGCAGCTCGAGAAAGGACATGTCGGGGCTGACGTTCGGGGCGTCGTAGGTCACGAAACGCCCCGGGGCGGAGGCGTTCTTCTGCCGCCAGACCTTCAGGGTCAGCTTCATCGTCTTGCCGTTGCCGCTCACTTGTAGCTCCGCGTCTGCAGGGGAACGTACTCGAACTCGAGGGGCTCGACGTTCCGGATGGGTTTCTTGCCTTCGCCCGCGTACTCCCACGCCGCGACGTGGGCGAAGTCCGCGTCGTTGCGCAGCGCCTCGCCCTCCTCGGTCTGGTGCTCCTCACGGAAGTGGGCACCACACGACTCCTCGCGCTCGAGGGCGTCGAGGCACATGAGCTCGCCGAGCTCCATGAAGTCGGCCACTCGGCCGGCCATCTCGAGCCCCTGGTTGAGCTCGTCGGCGCTGCCGGGGACGTTGACGTTCTGCCAGAACTCCTCGCGCAGGGCCGGGATCATCTGGAGGGCCTCCTCGAGCGCCGCCCGGTTGCGGCCCATCCCACAGTGCTCCCACATGATGTGGCCCAGCTCCCGGTGGAACTCGGTGACCGTCTTCGTCCCCTTGATGGAGAGGAGCTTCTTCGTCATGGCGTCGATTGACTCCACCGCCGCCCGGACCTCGGGGTGGTCGTCGGGGATCTCCTCGAACTTGTGCGCCGCGAGGTAGTTCCCGATGGTGTAGGGGATGACGAAGTAGCCGTCGGCCAGCCCCTGCATGAGGGCCGAGGCCCCGAGGCGGTTGGCGCCGTGGTCGGAGAAGTTGGCCTCGCCGATGACGTGGAGCCCGGGGATCGTGCTCATCAGGTTGTAGTCGACCCACAGGCCGCCCATCGTGTAGTGGCTGGCCGGGTAGATCCGCATCGGCACCGTATAGGGGTCCTCGTCGGTGATCCGCTCGTACATCTCGAAGAGGTTCCCGTACTTCTCCTCGATCGCGTCCTTGCCGAGCCGACCGATGGCGTCGGCGAAGTCGAGGTAGACCCCCCGCTTCCCGGGCCCGACGCCCCGGCCCTCGTCGCAGACGCGCTTGGCCGCCCGTGACGAGATATCTCGAGGGGAGAGGTTGCCGAACGTGGGGTACATGCGCTCGAGGTAGTAGTCGCGCTCGTCCTCGGGGATCTGACCCGGGGCTCGGGTCTCGTCCGGGCTCTTCGGCACCCAGATCCTGCCGTCGTTTCGCAGCGACTCGCTCATGAGCGTGAGCTTGCTCTGGTACTCGCCGTGCACCGGGATGCAGGTGGGGTGGATCTGGGTGAAGCAGGGGTTGGCGAAGGCCGCCCCCTTCTTGTAGGCCCGCCAGGCGGCGCTGCCGTTGCAGCCCTTGGCGTAGGTGGCGAGGTAGAAGACGTTTCCGTAGCCGCCGGTGGCCAGGACCACCGCGTCGGCGATGTGGGTCTCCAGCTTCCCGGTGACCATGTCCCGGGCGACGATGCCCCGGGCCCGCCCGTCGACCACGATCAGCTCCAGCATCTCGTGGCGGGTGAACATCGCGACCTTGCCGAGGCCCACCTGGCGCATCAGCGCCTGGTAGGCCCCGAGGAGCAGCTGCTGGCCGGTCTGGCCCCGGGCGTAGAACGTGCGCGAGACGAGGGCCCCGCCGAACGACCGGTTGTCCAGGCCTCCCCCGTACTCCCGGGCGAACGGCACGCCCTGGGCCACGCACTGATCGATGATGTTGTTCGAGACCTCGGCCAGGCGGTAGACGTTGGCCTCCCGGGACCGGTAGTCGCCGCCCTTGACGGTGTCGTAGAAGAGGCGGAACACGCTGTCGCCGTCGTTGTGGTAGTTCTTGGCCGCGTTGATCCCGCCCTGGGCGGCGATCGAGTGGGCCCGGCGCGCGCTGTCCTGGTAGCAGAAGACCTTGACGTTGTAGCCGAGCTCGGCCATCGAGGCCGCGCCCGCCCCCCCGGCGAGGCCGGTGCCGACCACGATCACGCTGTACTTGCGCTTGTTGGCGGGGTTGACCAGCTTCATCTCGAAGCGGTGCTTGTCCCACTTCTTCTCGATGGGACCGGAGGGGATGTTGGCGTTGAGCTCCATGATGTCTCTCCCCTACAGGTGAACGACACCGGTGAGGACGGCCACCGGGATCGAGATGTTGCCGACCACGACGATGCCCGTCACGACCGCGGCGAAGACCCGCCGCCACGGGTTCCAGCGCTCGTGGCTGACGCCCAGGGTCTGCAGCATGCTCCAGACGCCGTGATACATGTGCAGCCCCAGGGCCAGCATCGCCAGGATGTAGAACGCCGACACGAAGGGGTTCTGGAACCCGATCACCACGTTGTGGTAGACGTCGGCGGCGATGAACTGCGGGTGGACGCTGCCGGTGGTCAGGTGGGCGAGGTGGTAGATGATGAAGGCGGCGAGGATCGGTCCGCTCCACACCATTGTCCGCGAGGCGTAGGTCGACTCGCGGGCCTGCCACTCGCGGTATCCCACCGGTCGCGCGGACCAGTTCGAGAGCGTGAGGGACGTGGCGGCCCAGATGTGGAGGACCACCGCGAGCAGGACCCCGGCCCGGGCGATCCAGATCCCCTGGCCGTGGAGGACGTGGCGGAGGAACTCGCCGTAGGCGTTCAGGGCCTCCGCGCCCAGGTAGACCTGCAGGTTGCCGATCATGTGGCCGACGACGAAGCCGAACAGGACGAGCCCGCTCGCGGCCATGACCACCTTCTTGCCGATCGAGGAGCTGAAGAAGGTCGCTTCGCGCTGCATCTGTTCTCCAGGGAAGGCCGATGCCCGTACTGGCATCGCCGGTGAAGTCATAGTGGCCCCGATTCTAGTGGCCTCCCTCGGCCGTCTGCAATGAGCCGTAGGGTGGGGGCGTGGGGAGGGCCAGGGAGGGGGGTCAATGAACAGGTGCGGCTGGCCACCAGGCCCAGCTCCGCCGGCGTGTCCCTTCCCTGGGGACACGCCGGTGTCCGTGGCCTATCTCAAGCCTTTCCCTCCCCCTCCGTGGGGAGGGCTAGGGTGGGGGGTCAATGAACGATGGAGCCGGCGGGACGGGCCTGCGGCCCCAGGAGCAGGCGCAGGATGAGGCTCTGGAAGGCGGGGTCCGCGTACAGCCCGTGGTGGTCGGCGGCTCCGAAGAAGACCCGAGACGCCTCCGGGATCCCGCTGCCGACGTCCGAGCTCCGAGCCCCGGGAAGATGGGCGGCCAGGGCGCTGGCCCGGGTGACGCGACCGTCCCCGGCCGCGTACATGAGCTCCTGCTCCGTGCTCGACCTCGGCTCGAAGCGTGGGAGCTGGCCCGACGGACCCTCCCCGACGACGGCCCGGGCGAGGGTGGGCAGGCAATCGCCCCCCACGATGCTCACGGACACGGGGCAGGGCCTCTGCGGAGGGCGGGCCAGTGCCTCGTGGAAGGCCCGGGCCCGGCCGAGGGCGGCCTTGACGAACGCGCGCTCTGAGACGCGACGCTCGTCGACGGAAGGGCCGAACGGGTGCCAGCCGAATCGCTTCCACGTCGCCGGGTCGTGAAGGTCAGCCTCGACCGGGACACCGTTCGCGTCGAGCAGCACGTGGGTGCCCCGAGGGGGCAGAAGCTGGTAGATCGACGGCATGCGCGCGACGACCGAAGACGCGAGCGTCGTGTAGGACAGCCCGACGCGCGAGCCGCTGAGGATGGCCCCCAGGGCGGGGAGCGCCCCCGCGCTCGGCGTGGCCACGAGAAGCGCGCTCGCCACGCGCCGCGCCCCGGCCCAGGTGACGGGAGCGTCCTCGTCGGGCTCCGCTCCTCCGTAGCGCAGGAAATAGCGGACCACGAGGCCCCCCATGCTGTGACCGAGGAGATGGAACCGGGCCTCGGGCTCGCGGCGCGCGGCGGCCATGGTGTCGAGTTTCCGGCCCAGCTCGCGGGCGCTCTCCACCAGGTCGCGCCGCCAGTCGTACGAGAAGATCGCGTAGCGCAGCCCCGCCGATCCCATGTCGGGCTCGAAGCCGGCGCCGTCGAGGAGCTCCACGAGGTCCGCGTACTCCGTGAAGCCGAAGGCCCGCGGGAGGACGGCGTCGGTGCCCAGGAGCGGGCCCGGCCGCAAATCGTCGCGGCTCTCGGTGAAGGGCAGCTTGCGCGGCAGGCCGAGATGGTGGTGGCCGAGGGCGTTGCCGAGGTTGAGCCAGGCCACGGTCCCGTCTGAGCGGATGAGCTGGCTGCCGAGCAGACCCGGGACCACGACGAGGGGAGGGGCCACGCGGCCGTGGCTGAGGGCCCGCACCAGGCGCGAGTCCAGCGGCCGGCGCCGCCCGGTGAGAGCCCAGGCGCCGGCGACACCCACGCCGAGCCCGGCGAGGGCGCCGGCGATGAACGGCCACGCCCGGCCTGGTCCGTCCGCCCGGGACACGCGTCCTCCTCTCGAGAACGGCCTCCTCCTCGATTGTAGTCCCCGAAGCGTGCCGATGCCCGCGTCACGCCGCGGAATGCGGTGAGGTTCCTGCATTCCGCGCGGCGACGTCCTTCGATGCCCGCGTGCGCCGCGGAATACGGTGAGGTCCTGCATTCCGCGCCGGGACGTACGTCATCGCCCGTGTCCCGCGTTTGCCTCGTCGAGCGTCGCCGGATAGCATGCGATGTTTCTGTTCGATGCCCACGCCGCGACGAGCGAAGCGAGCAGGGCGGAAAGGCCAGGAAGAACAAGATGCGCAAGACCATCGGCGCCCTGCTGCTCGGAGCGGCAGCACTCGCGTGGGGCTGCGACAAGAAGGACGCCGCGCCTGCGGCCGACGACTCGCCCGAGGCCGCCGCCCCGGCGCTCAGCGAGGACGAGAAGACGATCTACGCCCTCGGCGCGATGCTCGGGGAGCGGGCGGTGCAGCCCCTGCGCCTGAGCCCAGCCGAGTTCGAGGTCTTCAAGGACGGTCTCGCGTCCACGGCCCACGGCGGCACGCCGGAGTACTCGATCGAGGAGTACGGCCCGAAGTTCGAGGCGTTGATGCAGGCGCGGGCGGCGGCGGGGGCCGCCGAGGAGAAGGCCAAGGCGAGCGGATTCCTCGCGGAGGCCGAGCAGCAGGAAGGCGCGGTCAAGTCGGCGTCCGGGCTGGTCTACCGGACGGTCCAGCCCGGCAGCGGCGCGAGCCCGGGCCCGACCGACACTGTGAAGGTGCACTACCACGGCACGTTCACCGACGGCACCGTCTTCGATAGCTCACGTGAGCGGGGCGAGCCGGTCGAGTTTCCCCTCAACCAGGTGATCCCCTGCTGGACGGAGGGGGTGCAGAAGATGAAGGTCGGAGAGACGGCCCGGCTCGTCTGCCCGTCGGACATCGCCTACGGCGACGCCGGCCGGCCCGGGATCCCTCCCGGCGCCACGCTCATCTTCGAGGTGGAGCTGATCAGCATCAAGGGCAAGTAGGGAGGGTCAGCACGTGAAGATCCACGAGTACCAGGGCAAGGCAGTCCTCGCCCAGTACGGGGTCCCGGTGCCGAAGGGGAAGGTCGCCTACACCGTCGAGGAGGCGGGGGAGGTGGCCAAGGGTCT
>JAJDNV010000319.1 GCA_022340545.1 Acidobacteriota bacterium
CCGGGCCAGGGGGTCTCCCTTCTCCCCGTACGACCGGACGGCCTTGGCCGCCTCCGCAATGTCGTCGATCTTCCCGAGCTCGTGACCCTCGAAACGGGGCAGCCAGTAGGGCAGAAGGTTCGTCTCGATCGCGGTCAGGGACGCAATGCTCTCGACGTCCCCGACAAAGCCGCAGTTGCACCGCGGCACCGGCTGCCCCTCCCCGAGAATCCCCTCCATCGGGATGTGGATGTGACCCAGCTCTCCGGCAAAGCCGGCTCCTCCCTTGACGATGTGCCCCCCCTCGATCACCCCGCCCCCGAGCCCGGTCCCCACGATGGCCGAGACCGAGGAGCGGGTCCCCGCCGCCAGACCGAAGCAGACGTGATGAGCGTACAGGGCCGCCGCGTTGCCGTCGTTGTTGTAGACCACCGGCAGCCCCAGCTTCTTCTCCAGTGCCCCCCGGTAGTCGAAGCTGCGCCAGCTCGGGTGGGCGAAGTTCGTCGAGCCCCGCGACGAGATGACCCCGTCCGCGCTGGCCGGCCCGGGCGAGTCCATCCCGACCGCCCGCACCCTCTCCCGGGCCACGCCCGTCCGCTCCAGGATCTCGTCGAAGCTCTGGGCCAGCGCCTCGACCGCGATGCCCGCCCCTTCCTGCACCCGGCTCGGCCTCTCCACCATGGAGTCAACGAGGAACCGTCCCGACGGCTCGAGGACCGTCGCGTTGTTCTTGTTCCCACCGTTGTCCAGTCCCACCACGACCCACTGGTCCCGCGTCGGCATGAGTGCTCCTTACTGTGATCGACCGGCCGGGCCGGCCAAGAGACGGAATTGTACCCATCCCGCCTGTGGCCGCGGGCTCCCTACCAGAAGACCCCGTAGAGGATCAGCGTCACCACGACGACCGCAATCCCTGCGGTCTTCGCGCCGGCCGAGGACTCGAGCTGGATGCGCGTGTTGGTCGGGAGCTCCACCGGCGTCGGCAGCGGCTTCCACCACGTGAGAAGCGCCATCAGGCCGAGCACGACGAAGAAGCAGACCGTCATGCGATCGAGGAACGCCAGGTTCGGCGCCACGACCTTGAGAAGGCCGTACAGGATCGGGTTGACGACCAGACCCACCACCCCGCACACCGCGGGGGCTTTGTGCACCAGCAGCCCGAAGACGAAGACGGCCAGGATGCCGGGGGAGATGAAGCCCTGGAACTCCTGGATGTACTTGAAGATGCCCCCGAACACGGGGTTGTCGAGCAGGGGTGACATGATGCAGCCGATCACAACGAAGATCCCCACCCCGAGCCGGCCCACCAGAACCAGCGTTCCCTGGTTCGCCCCCTTGTGGATGTACTGCTTGAAGAGGTCCATCGTGAAGATGGTCGAGGCGGCGTTCAGCATCGAGGCGAGGGAGCTCATGACCGCCCCGAGGATGGCGGCCAGCATGAAGCCCCGCAGGCCGGTGGGGATCAGGTGCTTGATCAGGAGCGCGAAAGCCGAGTCGTACTTGCGGCCGATGAGCACGGTCTCCTGCTCGACACGCTCACCGCGGGGCAGGCTCCGGTTTCGCTTCGCGATGGCCGCGAGAAGGGCGTCGTTGGCCTCGGCCGGCGACAGGGTCACGTCGGGCTCGATTCCCGCCACCGCGGCGTTGAAGGCGAGGATCGAGGCCGCAAGCTCGGGGTGCAACGCGGCGAAGTCGGCGTTGAACTCGAACGCCACGTCCGCGGTCTCCGGTGAGCCCTTCAGCTGCTCGAAGCGCTCCACGACCGGCTCGTTGCTCCGGACCGCCTCCTCCGCCATCTGGTCCTTGTAGAGGTTGTAGGCGATGATTCCAGGGATCACGATCACGAAAGGGATGATCAGCTTGAGGCCGGCGGCGAAGACCACGCCCTTCTGTCCCTCGGCGAGCGAGCGAGCGCCCAGCGTGCGCTGGCTGATGTACTGGTTGAGGCCCCAGTAGTAGAAGTTCGGGATCCAGAGTCCGAGGACGAGCGCGGTCCACGGAACGTTGAGGTCGGTCTGGGGCAGGACCATGTGGAGCTTGGCCGCGTTCAGGTGGCGGAACTTCTCGATCGCTCCCGCACTCGCCATGTCCACCGGCAGGCCGATGGCCGACGGCTCTGCGATCCCCAGGGCCCGAAACGCCAGGAACATCACCACCGCGCCGCCGACGATGAGGGCCGAGCCCTGGAGCAGGTCGGCCCAGGCGCAGGCCTTGAGGCCTCCGGAGACCACGTAGATCGCGGCCAGGATCCCGATCGCCCACGAGGCGGTGACGAGGTTCACCTGGAAGCCCAGGAGGGTCTGGCCCCCGAAGATCGTGTCCACGGTGAGGGCCCCCGAGTAGATGACCGCAGCGATGGTCACGAACACGTAGGTCACCATCATGAAGACCGACATGATGGTCCGCGCCGCCGCGTTGTAGCGATACTCGAGGAACTCGGGGATGGTGTAGATGCCGGCCCGGAGGAACTTCGGCAAGAAGAGGAAGGCCACCACGACCAGGGTGATGGCGGCCACCCACTCGTAGCTGGCGATGGCCAGGCCCACGTAGTCGGCGGCGCTGCCCGACATCCCCACGAACTGCTCCGTCGATATGTTGGCCGCGATGAGCGAGAAGCCGATGAGCCACCAGCTCAGGCCGCGGCCGGCCAGGAAGTAGGACTCGGAGTCCCCCTCGTGGCGGCTCATCATCACGCCGACCGTGATCACGGCCACGATGAAGCCGACGAAGACGATCAGGTCGAATGGGTTGAGCTGCATGGGGAAGCCGTTCTCGGGCCATGGGAGGGGCCCGTGGAGGCGAAGACTATCACGTGTCACTGACGCCGAGAGAGCCGGTCGTCTCCAGGAGGCGCCCGGCTGCCGCTGAATCAAACGTATCAGGCCGAACGAATCGCGTATTTGACCGGCTGGCCTCCTACAATGGACAGACAGGGTGTTCTCGACGACGACGCCGTGTTGACTGGGGGGTGCCATGAGGAGACGGCTCTGCCGGTCCTGGGGTCTTGCCGTCGCACTCGTCGTGGTCCTCGCGGCGGCGCCGGTGACATTCGGGCCCGAGTCGGTCAGGGCGGGACGCACGCGCCCGGCGGCCCTGGCCGGGTCGTGGTACCCGGATGGACGAGCCCTCCTCCTCGCGGGCGCGCACTTCCTCATGCGGACCGCGGCCAACGCCCCGACGCTGCCCGCGAAGCCGATCGCGCTCGTCGTCCCACATGCCGGCTGGGATTACTCCGGTCTGGCCGCCGCCACCGCGTTTCGTCTCCTCCGCCCCGGCGACTTCGACCGGGTGGTCATCCTGGCTCCGTCCCACCACGGCAGCTTCCGAGGCTTCGCGCTCGACGATGTCACCGCCTACCAGACACCGCTGGGCGAGACCCCGATCTGCGAAGGGGTCGCGCAGATGCTCGCGGGCGAGGCCGCGCGGGTCGTCCCCGGCGTCACCGAATCCGAGCACGCGGTCGAGATCGAGCTGCCGTTCCTGCAGGCGACTCTTGGGTCGTTCTGCCTGGTCCCGGTGCTGTCCGGGCAGACCGACGGAGGCATCCGGGAGGCGTTCGCCCGCGAGCTGTCCCGGCTCGACGACGGACGGACGCTCTTCGTCTTCTCGTCCGACTTCACCCACTACGGCTCGCGCTACGGGTTCACACCCTTCGGCGACCTTTCGCCGGCGACGCGCGACAAGATTCGAGCGCTGAACGACCGGGCGATCAGGCTTCTCTCGAGGCAGGATGCGAATGGCTTCCGAGCCTACGAGCGCGAGACCGGCAACACGATCTGCGGCCGGCACGGGCTCGCCACGATGCTCGAGCTGCTGGCCCGAATCGCCCCCGGGGCCGAGGGCACCCTCCTCGCGCACTACACCTCGGCCGATCTGCCCAGGGCGGACGACGCGAGCTCCGTCAGCTACGTGGCCCTCGCCTTCGTTCGTCCGCCGGAGTCGGCGACAAACGGCGTTGCACCGAGCGCCGGGGCGCCGCTCGTCGCGATGCCCCGGCTCCACACGATCCCGGTGGATGCCCCTCCGATCGGCCCGGAGATGGGCGATCGCCTGGTGCACCTGGCCGAGGCCGCGCTGCGCTCGCAGCTCGCGAACGGGGACGACCTCGACCAGCTGCTGCGGGAGTGGCCCCGAGGCGCGGAGCAGGAGCGACTCCAGGGCGTGTTCGTGACGCTGAACCGGACGGACCCGGTCGAGATCGAGAGGTACGGGCGCTTGAGAGGATGCATCGGGCAGCCCGAGCCGCAATTCCCCCTCTACTACGGCATCGTTCGGGCTGCAGTCGACGCTGCGTTGCACGACTCGCGGTTCGATCCGGTGACCGCATTCGAGCTGAACCAGCTCGACGTCGAGGTGACAGTGCTGTCCCGGCGTCGTCCGGTCGAGTCCTGGCGCGACATCCAGATCGGCACCCATGGGATCATCCTCGAGAAAGGCAACAAGGCTGCCCTCTTCCTGCCTCAGGTGGCGACGCAGAATGGCTGGTCGATCGAGGAGACCCTGACCGCCCTCGCCCGGAAGGCGGGTCTTCCCCGCGATGGCTGGAAGGAGGGAGCCCGTTTCTCCGTCTTCACCGGGCAGGTGTTCGGAGGGGCGTCGTGACGGTCGACGGCGACCGCCGCCGCAGTGTTTCCGCACGGGCTAGAGGCGTCGTGGCGGTCGACCGCGACCGCCGCCGCACCGTTTCCGCACTGGCGGCGGGGGCCGTCGCCGCCTCTCCCCTCGCCCGGGCGACGGAGGTCTTCCTGCCCGGTCCTCCGCCGGGCCCGGCGTCCGCACCCTCGCGACCGGTGGTCGCGGTAGCCCGTCGCCCGGGCCTCCTCGGGCAGCGATCGGCGTTCGACCCGGGGCGGCTCGCCGACGGCCTCGGCGCGGCGCTGTCCCGTGCCACGGGCGAGACGTCCCCTGTTGACGGGCTCCGGCGGCTGTTCAAGCCGACCGACGTCGTCGGCATCAAGGTCAACACTCTGGGAGGGGTCGGGGTGTCGGCGCGACCCGAGGTGGCGCTGAAGCTGGCCAACTGGCTCCAGGCCGCCGGCGTCTCCGCCGACCGCATCCTGATCTGGGACCGCAGCGACCGCGAGCTGCGGGCCGCCGGATACGAGATCGGCACGAAGCACGGTGTCCGCGTCGAGGGCACCAACGAGGACTGGGACCGGAACCTCACCGAGTGGGGCCCGTCGGCCTCACGCTTCGCTCGCGTGATGGTCGACGAGCTCACTGCGGTCATCTCGCTCGGGCGCCTCAAGGACCATGGGTTGGCCGGAGTGACGCTGTCGCTGAAGAACTGGTACGGCGTCGTCCACAACCCGAACAAGCTGCACGCCGACTCCTGCGCCCCGTATGTGCCCCACCTCGTCGCCCACCCGCTGATCCACGACAAGCTGCGCCTGTCCGTCGTCGACGGCTCCGAGGGGCAGTGCCACGGCGGCCCCGGCCACGCCCCGAACTGGGCCTGGCCCTACGACGGGTTCCTCGCTTCGACGGACCCCGTCGCCCTGGATGCCGTGGGCTGGCGCATCCTCGACGAGCGCCGCAAGGAGGTGGGCCTGAAGCCGGTGAAGGACGAGGACCGGGAGCCGCGTTACATCGCGGGGGCAGCACGGCTGGGTCTGGGCGTCGACGACCCGGCCCGGATCGAGGTGGTCGATGTCTAGGCACCACCAGGACACGCTTTCGGAGTCCTTGTCGGCGGGCGGTGTCGGCAGCCGTCATCCGCAGGTGGCCGGCACCCGACGAGACTTCCTCGCGGGGTTGGCCGGGTCGTGCGCCGCCTGCGCCCTCGGGACGGCGGGAGGCCGTCGGGCGGAAGGGGCGCCGGCTGGACCGCAGGTCCTGGCGGATCGACGTTTCCACTTCAAGGCGGGTGAGCTGCACCCGCAGCCCGCCCGCTGGTACGAGAAGCTGCCCGAGAGCTGGGTCCGGTGCGGCCTGTGCCCGCACGGCTGTCGCATCTCGGAAGACGAGCGGGGGACGTGCGGTACGCGCGAGAATCGGGGAGGGAAGCTCTTCACGCTCATTCACTCGCGCCCCTGCTCGATCGCCCTCGACCCGGTGGAGAAGAAGCCCTTCTTCCACGTGCTCCCCGGCTCCGAGGCTCTCTCACTCGCCACCCCGGGCTGCAACCTGTGGTGCAAGGCGTGCCAGAACTGGGAGATCGCCCAGGCCCGCCCCGAGCAGATCCCCACCACGACGCTCACGCCCGCGGATGCCGCGAGGCTCGCTCGCCTGAACGGGGCGCCCCTCATCGCGTGTACCTACACCGAGCCCGTCATCGCCTCCGAGTACGTCCACGACATCGCGGTCGCGGGCCAGGGCCTGGGTGTGCGGACAGTGATGGTCTCGAACGGCTACATCCAGGAGGAGCCGCTGAGAGACCTCGCCCAGGTGATCGCCGCCTACAAGGTGGACCTCAAGGGCTTCGACCCGGCCTTCTTCAAGCAGCACTGCGGGGGCCAGCTCGAGGCCGTGCTCGAGACCCTGCGACGTCTTCGGAAGCTCGGGCTGTGGACCGAGATCGTGGCCCTGATCATCCCCACCCAGAACGACTCCGTCGCCGAGATCCGGGGGCTCGCCCGCTTCGTGCGTGACGACCTCGGGGCCGAGGTGCCCGTCCACTTCACGCGCTTCCACCCCGCCTACCGCCTGGCCAATCTGCCTTCGACTCCGGTGGCGACGCTCGACCGCTGCCGCGACGTGGCGATGGACGAGGGTCTGAAGTTCGTCTACGTGGGAAACGTGCCCGGACACCCCGGGGAGCACACGTACTGTCCCGACTGCGGCGAGGTGATCATCCGCCGCCTGGGCATGGCCGTCGTGCGGAACCGCCTGCGCCGCGGGGCCTGTCCCGACTGCGGCCGCGCCATCCCCGGAATCTGGACCTGAGCCGCTCGCGCGCCCGGGAAACGTCGACTATCATGGCGGGCGCCGCCGGCCCGGAGGACCCAGAGATCGTGCTGCCGGAGAGGTTTGGACGTTACGAGGTGCTCGCCGAGCTCGGCGACGGGGCCATGGGGCGCGTCTACAAGGCCTGGGACCCCGTGGTCACCCGGACGGTCGCGATCAAGACGATCAAGACCGAGCGTCTCCCGAGGGCGCACAGCGCGGAGTATCTGGAGCGCTTCCGCCGGGAGGCCCAGGCCGCCGGCGGCCTCAACCACCCCAACATCGTCAACATCTTCGACATCGGCGACGACCACATCGTCATGGAGTGCATCGAGGGACAGGACCTCCAGGAACGGATCCGGCACGAGGGTCGGCTTTCGCCTGAAGCCGTCTCGGCCCTGCTGGGCCCGATCGCGGAGGCCCTCGACCACGCCCACGGGGCCGGCATCATCCACCGGGACATCAAGCCCGCCAACATCATGATCCAGGCCGACGGACAGCCGAAGCTCACGGATTTCGGCGTCGCTCGCGTGGCCGACTCGGCGATGACCGCCACCGGCGAGATCCTCGGCTCACCCACCTACATGTCTCCGGAGCAGGTAGCCGGTCTCGAGGTGACCCCCCGCTCCGACGTGTACTCGCTGGCGGTCGTTGCCTACGAGGCCCTGACCGGCCAGCCCCCGTTCCAGGGGAAGACCATCACCGCGGTGATCTCCCGCGTGATGCACGACAAGCCTCCCCCCCCGCGCCGATGGAATGCCGAGCTTCCCACGCGCTACGACGACGTCTTCGCGCGGGCCCTGGCCAAGGAGCCGGCCCAGCGGTTTGCCACCGCCTCCGAGTTCGTGAGCGCTCTCGACCTCCGATCTTTCGAGCTGGCCCTCGACGACCTTGTTCCGCTCGGCGAGGCGCCGGACGCCGGTGTCGTCGAGGTGGGACCGGGGGACGCGGTGCGCGGCGTTGCGGTGGAGCCCGCGCCGCCAATTGCGCCTTCGCCGCCCGCGATCTCCGCTCGGCCCTGGGTGTGGATGCTCGTGGGAGTATTGATCGCCACGACGGCCCTGGGTGCCGCCGCTCTCCTGGCGCTCGCGATCTACCTGCTGCGACCCTGAGCCGCGCCGGAGGGGAGAGCCGACCGGCCCGAGCACCTCGGCGGCAAGGCGCCAGGGATGGCACTTCGAACCGGCGCGCAAGGACGGCGTCAAGGTCCTGGTCCGCTGGACCGTGCGCCAGAAGTCCACCTTCTCCAAGTAAACTGCATGGGTGCGCCCGGGCTGACCGCCCGCGCGCGGCGAAGGAGATTCTCGTGATGGCAGCACGACGTCGAGGCAAGGGCTCTCTCCGTGCGCGGGGGCGGCGGCTGGAGGTCTGGAAGTTTGGCGGGGCGGCGCTGGCCGACGCCGAGGCGGTCCGCAACGTGGTCGCGCTCGTCGGCGCCCACGAAGGACCGTTGGTGGTCGTCGTGTCGGCCCTCTCCGGCGTGACGGACTCTCTCCTCGACGGGGCAAGGGAGGCCCTGACCGGCGAGACGAAGGCGGCGGAGGCCGCGGCCTCCTCCTTCGTCCGGCGGCACCGCGACATCGCCCACGCGCTCATCCCCGCCGGCCCGGCCCGGCGTCGCGTGCTCGCCACCGCCGAGCAGCTGGCCCGCGAGTACCGGGAGACCGCCCACGCCGTGGCCCGCCTCGGCGACCTGTCGCCCCGGGCCAACGACATCCTCGTGGCCCGCGGGGAGCGCGCGTCGAGCGCCCTGATCGCCGCTGCCCTCACCGCCGCCGGCCGCCGGGCCGAGCGCGTCGATGCCCTGGATATCGTGGCGACCGACGGGCAGTACGGCTCGGCCGCGCCGGACCTCGCGGCCACGCGGCGCAGCGCGCGGCACCGGCTGCTGCCCCTGCTCAAGCGGAGGACGACACCGGTGGTGCCGGGGTTCTTCGGCGCCGGTCCCGACGGAACCCTGACCACACTCGGCCGTGGGGGGACCGACCTGACCGCCACGCTCCTCGCCCGCACCCTGGGCGCCGCGCGGGTGGTGCTCTGGAAGGACGTGGCGGGGATCCTCACCGCGGACCCGCGCAGCGTGCCCGACGCGCGCCTGCTGCCGCAGATGCACCATCGCGAGGCGGCCGAGGTCGCCTACTTCGGAGCCAAGGTCCTCCATCCCCGGGCCCTCATCCCGCTCGACGGGAGCCGGATCGATCTCCAGGTGCGCTCGTTCCAGAAGCCCGACCAGCCGGGCACCGAGGTCTCCTCGCGCCGCACGCTCGAGGCCTACCCGGTCAAGGCGCTCGCCACGATCCGCGGGCAATCGCTCGTGACGGTCGCGGGCAAGGGGCTGATGGGTGTGCCGGGAATGGCTGCCCGGACCTTCTCCGCGATCCACGACAAGGGACTGTCGGTCTCCACCATCTTCCAGTCGTCCTCGGAGAGCTCGATCGGGTTCACGGTGCCCGCGGGTGAGGCCGAACAGGCGGTTGACGCCCTGGAGACGGCCTTCGCCATGGAGCTGACCGCGGGCCTCGTGGACAGCGTCACCTCCCGGGGCGGCCTGGCGGTGATTGCGGTCGTGGGACGCGGCATGGCGGGGACCCCCGGTATTGCCGCCCGCGTCTTCTCCGCGCTCGCCGCTCACGGGATCAACGTCATCGCCATCGCGCAGGGCTCCTCGGAGCTCAACATCTCCTTCGTGGTGGAGGAGGACGCCGCTGCGGGCGCGGCCCGGGCCATCCACTCCGCATTCCAGCTCGCGAAGATCGGCGGCGGTCGCCCGCCGGACCGGCCCCGCACCGACGTCGTCCTCCTGGGCTTCGGCCGGGTGGGGCGCGCCCTCGCCGACCAGGTCACGAGCACGGACCGCGAGCGGGTCCGCATCGTGGCCGCGCTGGACCGCTCGGGCTACGTCTTCGATCCACGGGGGATCAGCCGGCGGCGGCTCCTGCGCCTGGCCGGGGGCAAGGACCGCGGCGAGCTGCTGGCCGAGCTCGGGGGGCGCCCCGCCGACGCCGCAACCGCGCTGGCGGATATCGCCGCCCACGCCGTCTCGCGCCCGGCCCTCGTGGACGTCACCGCCGACGAGACCACACCGCTCCTCCTCGCCGGTCTCGAGCACGGCTTCGACCTCGTGCTGGCCAACAAGAAGCCCCTGGCCGGCAGCGAGGCCCACTACCGACGCCTCCTCGACACCGCCGAGGCCACGGGTCGGCGTCTGCTCTACGAGGCGACGGTCGGGGCCGGGCTACCGGTGATCGACACCTTCCGCAAGCTGCTGGCGAGCGGCGACCGGATCCTGCGAGTCGACGGGTGCGTCAGCGGGACGCTGGGGTATGTCCTCTCGGCGCTGGAGGAAGGCCGCGGGTTCTCCGAGGTCGTGCAGGACGCGGTCGAGAAGGGCTACGCCGAGCCCGATCCGCGCGACGATCTCCTGGGTCGCGACGCGGGACGCAAGGGCCTCATCCTCGCCCGGCTGCTCGGCTACCACGGGGCGGCCCCCAGACCCGACCCGTTGGTTCCCGCCTCCTTCGGCCGATTGCCGCTGAGGACGTTCTTCAAGAGGCTGTCCTCGCTGGACGACGAGTGGCGACGACGGGTCGAGAAGGAGGCCGCTCGGGGTCGGGTCTTCCGCTACGTGGTGAGCGCCACCCCCAGAGGCGTGAGCGCCGACCTGAAGGCGGTTCCGAAGGACTCCTACGTCGGCGTCCTCCGCGGGACACGCAACCGGCTGGCGTTCACGACGCGCCGCTACAAGAGCGAGCCCCTGGCCGTGGGCGGTCCGGGCGCCGGGGCCGAGGTCACCGCGGCCGGGATCCTGAACGACATCCAGTCCCTCGCCGTGTGGTGATTAGCCTCTTCACGCACGGTCGGAGGACTGGGAGATCCGCGGTCGCTCACGAGCCGCGCTCCCGCTCGCTGGAGAACGACGAAAGAGCGGGCACGGAGGCGGCCCTGGGGTGGGTAACCCCGGCGGCTCAGCGGCGCTCGTCGTGGATCCAGCGAAGGGCCTCGTCAAGGCTCCGCTCGAAGAACCCGTTGTCTCCCCGGAAGGCGTGGTTCTCGGCCGGTACGACCCACAGTCTCTTGGGACCCCCCGGCTGCGTCATGAGTCGCTGGACCTCCTCGAGGGGAACGTACTCGTCCCGGGCGGAATGAAGAGCGGCCAGGGGGACCTCAGAGAGCACCCCGATGAAGTCGCTCGTCCGGAACGTGGGCTCCTTTGGGGTCTTCTTCGTGAGGTAGATCAGGGAGTCGGAGAAGCGCCAGCCGAGCTCGTTGGTGTCAGGGAGCCCGAGGGCGAGCACACCCTCCAACATCGGCGCCAGGTTCGGGTCGGATGCCGCCAGCACGGACAGCCCCGCGCCCTCTGAGATACCGAGCAGGACCACGCGAACGTCGTGCCCGCGGCGGGCATGCTCGACGAGGGCGCGATAGTCGCCGGGCACGTCGCCCGTGGCGAGCGTCTTCCGCTCGTTCGTGAAGCTCGAGAGGTACTGCTTGACGTCGAATCCGACGACGGAGTACCCGCGGATCGCGAGCAGATCGGCGACCCGAGGGCCGAGGTGGATCCAGCCGCCGTCTCCGCTCGAGACCACAGCGGGAGGACCCTGCTCGGGCCCGAGGAGGTGGAGCCGCTGCGGGTGTCCGCGGAGGGTGAACGTCTCCGTCGTCTGCGTCGGGAGGCCGGGTGCCGCCGCGAGCAGGGAGGTTGCGAGAGCGGCGTGGCGGAGCGATGGCACGGTGATCTCCGAACTCCGCTCCAGTATAGTCTCGGCACGGGCTCTGGTCGTTTCGGAAGGACCGCAAGGCGGGCCTGTGTCGTGAAGGCCCGCTCGGGCAGCGCGGAGGGTGAAGCATGGGTGAAGTACGCCACGCGCCGGGCTGGCCCGGCATCCCGGCCCGCTGGACCTCGAGCGCCAAGACCGGGGTCGGCACGGCGTTGAACCCCCTCAGCCGCGTCTGGTTCACGATCAGCCATGGCATCCTGAACGAGGTGTACTACCCGAGGGTGGATCGCGCCTGCACGCGCGACATGGGGATGATCGTCACCGACGGAGCCGGCTTCTTCTCCGAGGAGAAGCGAAGCGCCGCCCACGAGGTGAGCTGGCTGGCCGACGGCGTTCCCGGGTACCGGATCGTCAGCCGCTGCCAGGAGGGTCGCTACCGGCTCGAGAAGGAGATCATCACCGATCCGCTACGCGACGTGGTGCTCCAGAGCACGCGGCTCACTCCTCCCTCGGGGCAGAACGGCGATCTCCACCTCTACGTGCTTCTGGCCTCGCACCTCGCGAACTACGGGAGCGGCAACACCGCCTGGACCGGCGACTACAAGGGCACGCCCATGCTCTTCGCCGAACGCGAGGGAAACGCCCTCGCGCTGGCCTGCTCCCGGCCCTGGGTCCGCATGTCCGTCGGGTTCGCGGGCTTCTCCGACGGCTGGCAAGACCTCAGCCGGCATGGGCGGATGGAGTGGACCTTCGAGCGCGCTGAGAATGGCAACGTCGCGTTGACCGGCGAAGTCGACCTCCCGGGCACCGGGGGCGACTTCGTCGTCGCCCTGGCCTTCGGGGGCAACGCCGCAGAAGCGGGCCAGCGGGCCCTGGCCGCCCTCCAGGAGCGCTTCGAGGACACACGGCGGGCCTACGTGCAGGAATGGCAGGAGTGGCAGGGCCGCCTGGGGACGGCCCCCGCTGACCCGGGTGGCCGCGATCTCTACCGCATCAGCGCGAGCGTCCTGCGCACGCACGAGGCACCGAACTTCCCCGGCGCCGTCATCGCCAGCCTGTCCGTACCGTGGGGCTCCAGCAAGGGGGATGACGACCTTGGTGGCTACCACCTGGTCTGGCCTCGAGACATGGTGGAGTCGGCGGGAGCGCTCCTTGCGGCGGGCGCCCTCGCGGACGCCCGGCGCGCCGTGCGCTACCTGGCGACGACCCAGGAAGCGGACGGCCATTGGTCGCAGAACATGTGGATCGACGGGACGCCCTACTGGCGCGGCATCCAGATGGACGAGACGGCCTTTCCCATCCTGCTCGTCGACCTGGCGCGTCGGGAGGGCGCGCTCGACGACGACGAGGTCCGCCGCCTCTGGCCGATGGTACGCCGGGCCGCCGGCTTCCTTGCGTGCAACGGCCCGGTGACACCACAGGACCGGTGGGAAGAGGACCCCGGCTACTCGCCCTTCACCCTCGCGGTCGAGGTCGCCGCCCTGCTCGCCGCCGCCGACCTCGCCGACTCCCAGGGACACGGCCTCGCCGCATCGGTGCTGCGGGACACGGCCGACGCCTGGAACGAGAGCATCGAGAGGTGGACCTACGTGACCGGCACCGAGCTGGCGCAGCGCGTCGGCGTCGAGGGCTACTACGTGCGCATTGCCCCGCCGGAGAGTCCGGACGCGTCCTCGCCGTCCCTGGGCTTCGTGCCGATCAAGAATCGCCCGCCCGCGCAGAGCCAGGAGCCGGCCGCCGAGGTGCTGAGCCCCGACGCACTGGCTCTGGTGCGCCTGGGCCTGCGCTCCCCGCACGACCCGCGCATGGTCGACACTATCAAGGTCATCGACGCCCTGCTCAAGGTCGACACGCCCAACGGCCCGGCCTGGCACCGCTACAATGACGACGGCTACGGTGAGCACGAGGACGGCTCGCCCTTCGACGGCACCGGGACGGGCCGCGCCTGGCCGCTGCTCACCGGCGAGCGCGCCCACTACGAACTGGCGGCCGGACGCCCCGAGGTCGCGCGGCGTCTCCTGCATGCACTGGAGGCCTTCGCGAACGAGGGCGGTATGCTGCCGGAGCAGGTCTGGGATGCACCGGACATCCCCGACCGTGAGCTCTTCTTCGGCGGACCTTCCGGATCAGCGATGCCTCTGGGCTGGAGCCACGCCGAGTACATCAAGCTGCATCGGTCGCTGCGTGACGGACGCGTCTTCGACATGCCGCCGCAGCCGGCCGAACGCTACCTCGGCCGCGGGGCCGGCACCCGACGGGTGATCTGGAGCTTCCAGCAGAAGGTCCGCTCCCTGACCGCCGGGACGGCGCTGCGCCTCACGACGCGGGCGCGGGCAACCGTCCGTTGGAGCACCGACGGCTGGCGCACGTCCCGCGACACCGAGCTCGCTGACTCGGAGCTGGGCCTGTTCCTGACCGATCTTCCAACCGAGCAGCTCCCGGTGGGCGCCAGCGTCGTCTTCACCTTCCTCTGGCCCGAAGTCGGTCGCTGGGAGAACGAGGATTTCCAGGTCGTCGTCCAGCAGTAATCTCCGCTCGGGTGGCGCCGGAGAGGACCTAGAATTGAGGCCCCGACAGTCATGACCGCGCCAGAATCGTCTGCAGCAACGGAGAGAGCTTCTCCCGGGCGGGTCTCACGGTGGCTCGCTCCCGCCGTCGGTCTCACCCTGTTCGTGGTGGCCCTGCTCGTGCTGCGCCGCGAGCTGCATGCCGTCAGCTACCACGAGCTGTCGGCGGCCGTCTTTAGCCGCGACATCTCCGCCGTCGCCCTGGCCGTGCTGCTGGCGGCCCTCAACTACCTCGTCCTGACCGGCTACGACCTGCTGGCCCTTCGGTACGTGGGACGTGCGCTGCCGCCAGCGAAGGTGGTCTTCGCCTCGTTCGTGGCCTACGCGATCCAGTACAACGTCGGCTTCGGCTGGATCTCCGGGGCCTCGGTGCGCTACCGCTTCTACTCGCGCTGGGGTGTGACGCCCGGGGAGCTGTCCCGGATCGTGGTCTTCTACACGACCACGTTCTGGATCGGCCTGCTGGTGCTGGGGGGCCTCACGCTCCTCCTCGATCCGCTGCCCGCCCTGCACGAGCTGCCGGTGCAACAGCTCTCCGGCGCCTTCGGGGCGCTGCTGCTCGCCCTCTGCCTCGCCTACGCCCTGGCGGCGATGAGGCGGCGAGGGTCACTCCGCCTGGGTCGCTTCAAGCTGGCCCTGCCGGCGCCGAGGCTGGTGGCCGGGCAGTTCGCGCTGTCGCTCCTCGACTGGATCCTGTCGGCCGCCGTCGCCTGGGTGCTGCTGCCGGCCGGGCGCCCCGCCTTCCCGCTCTTCGTGGGCGCCTTCCTGGCCGCCCAGCTCTTCGCCATGATCTCGCACGTGCCGGGAGGCGTCGGCGTCTTCGAGACGCTGCTGGTGCTGCTGCTCAAGCCGGCGCTGCCGGCCGCCGAGGTGCTGCCGGCGCTGCTCCTCTTCCGCGTCGTCTACTACCTGCTGCCGCTGGCGCTGGCGCTCGTCCTGCTGGTGGGCGACGAGCTGCTGCTGCGGCGTGACCAGGCCCGCCGGATGACGGCGGCATTCGGGAGCCTCACCGCCGAGCTCGTGCCGCGCCTGCTGGCGGTGTTCGTGTTCCTGGCCGGGGCGGTGTTGCTGTTCTCGGGTGCGACGCCGGCCGAGCACACGCGCCTGCGCTGGCTCGAGGGCTTCCTCCCGCTTGGCGTCCTGGAGGTCTCGCACTTCCTGGGCAGCGTCGTGGGCGTCGGCCTGCTGCTGCTGTCGCGGGGCATCGCACGGCGGCTCGACGCCTCGTGGCATCTGGCGGTCGTCGGGCTCGTCCTCGGCATGCTGGCGTCGCTCTTCAAGGGCGGCGACTACGAGGAGGCGACGCTGCTCGGGCTGCTGCTGGTGGCGCTCCTGCGGGCGCGGGGCGAGTTCGACCGTCGGGCGGCCTTCTTCGCGGGACGCTTCTCGCCCGGCTGGGCGGCGGCGGTGGTGGCGGTCGTGGGGGCCTCGGTGTGGCTGGGCTTCTTCTCGTTCCGCTACGTGGACTACTCGCGGGAGCTGTGGTGGAGCTTCGAGCTGCGGGGGGACGCCTCACGCTTCCTGCGTGCCTCGGTGGGAGCGGCGGTGGCGCTGTTTGCCTTTGGCGCCTCGCGTCTGCTGCGGCCGGCGCCGCCGGAGGTGAGCCTACCGTCGGCCGAGGAGCTCGACGCGGCGGCAGCGGTGATCGCCACCCAGGAGTCGGCGTCGGCGTTCCTCGTGTACCTGGGCGACAAGGCGGTCCTGTTCGACGCGGACCGGCGCGGCTTCGCCATGTACGGGGTCCAGGGGGGGACGTGGGTGGCGCTCGGCGATCCGGTCGGGCCGGACGAGCGTCGGCCGGGCCTGGTGCGGGCGTTTCTCGAGCGCTGCGACGACTTCGACGGGACACCGGTCTTCTACGAGGTCGCCGGGGACCGCCTGCACCTCTACGCCGACTTCGGCCTCACCTTCGTCAAGCTGGGCGAGGAGGCGCGCGTTTCGCTCGAGCGCTTCTCGCTCGAGGGCAGCGAGTCGAAGCAGTTGCGCCAGAGCTCCCGGCGGCTGGAGCGCGAGGGGTGCGCCTTCCGGATTCTCGATCCGCCGGAGGTCGTCGCGCACCTCGGCGAGCTGCGGGAGATCTCGGACGAGTGGCTGTCGCAGAAGGGCGCGGCGGAGAAGGGCTTCTCCCTCGGCTTCTTCCGTGACGACTACGTGCGCCGGCTGCCAGTGGCGGTGGTCGTACGGGGCTCCCGCATCGAGGCCTTCGCCAACATCTGGCCGGGACCGGGCCGGGTCGAGCTCACCGTGGACCTGATGCGCTATCGCGAGACGGCCCCCCGGGGGGTCATGGAGGCCCTGTTCGTCCACCTCATGCTTTGGGGGCAGCAGCAGGGCTACCGGTGGTTCAACCTGGGCATGGCCCCGCTGTCGGGCGTCGAGGCGTCGCCCCTGGCGCCCCTGTGGAACCGCATCGCCAACTTCCTGTTCGAGCATGGCGAGGGCTTCTACAACTTCCAGGGCCTGCGCATGTACAAGGAAAAGTTCAACCCCGTCTGGGAGCCGCGCTACCTGGCCTACCCCGGGGGCCTCGCCCTGCCCCGCGTCCTGGCCGACGTCTCGGCGCTCGTCGCCGGAGGCTATCGGAGGATCCTGCTCAAGTGAGTCTTCGAACCCCTGCCGCTCGTGGGGGCGCTCGTCACCGGCATGGGCTTCCTCCCTGTGTGGCGAGAGAGGCTCTTCGGGGTGATCGAGATCGGTGCGGCGCCCGGGGAAAGGGGCCTCAGGTCCCGGAGGGAGTCTCGGGCGCAGGCTCGTTGGCTTCGCCGTTCGCTTCCTCGACCACCCGACGGTGGGTCGAGATCTCGTCCAGCAGCTCCATCTGGACCTGCTGGATCTCCATCAGGTGCTGCCATTGCCGGCCGAGCAGGAGATCGAAGCGGGTGGCGAGCTGGCGGATCTCGAGCTCGGCCTTCAGGTTGACGCGGTAGTCGTGCTCGGACCGCAGGCGGTCCTTGGCCTCCTGCCGGTTCTGGCTCATCATGATGACCGGCGCCTGGATCGCAGCGAGACAGGACAGGACCAGGTTGAGGAGGATGAAAGGGTAGGGGTCGAAGGGGCGGGCGAGAAGGACCGTCGAGTTGACCAGGATCCACAACAGCAGGACCGCGCCGAAGCTGGTGATGAAACCCCAGCTGCCGCCGAACCGTGCGACCCGGTCGGCGACCCACTGACCCCGGGTCACGCCCTCGTCGAACTCCCGGTTGACGTCCGTGCTGAGCAGCTCCTGCTGCGTGAGTGCGGTCATCACCTCGGCGTCGAGCTCGGACAGCTCGCCGCGCTCCGCGGTGAGCATGCTCTCCACCAGCTCCATCCGGTACTTGTGAAGGTCGTCGATGCACACCACGCCACCGGGATGCCAGTCCGGATGGTCGCGCCGGATCAGGTCCACCACTGACGCCCGCACCAGC
>JAJDNV010000333.1 GCA_022340545.1 Acidobacteriota bacterium
GGCCCGCCGGTCCGCCACCTCCACTTCGACACCGTCTCGGCCGAGGCGGACGGGGTGGCTGGCCTGATCGAGGAGCGGCTGCAGGCCGGGGCCCGCCCGCGCGACGTGGCCATCCTCGTGCGCAGCAACGACGACGCCGACCCCTTCCTCCGGGCGCTCAACGTGAAGGGCATCCCCCACCGGTTCAGCGGCAGTCGGGGCCTGTACGCTCGCGAGGAGGTTCGCCTCCTCGTCTCGTTTCTCAAGGTCCTGGCCAATCCCGAGGACTCGGTGTCCCTCTTCTATCTCGCGGCCTCCGATGTCTACAGGGTGCCCGAGATGGAGCTGCTCCGTCTCAACCAGTACGCGCGGCGCAAGACGCGGCCTCTCCTGGAGGTCCTGCGGGGCCTCCCGGAGAACGAGGACCTGGCGAGCGTCTCGGGAGCGACGCGAGAGGCGGCGGCCCGGCTCCTGGCCGACCTCGAGCGCGCGGCGACCGAGGTGCCGCGGCGCCGCACCGGCGAGGTGCTGTACGGCTACCTGCAGTGGTCGGGTCTGCTGGGACGGCTGTCGAAGGAAGCCACGGCCGAGGCGGAGGCGAAGGTCCGGAACATCGCGCGCTTCTTCGAATCGGTGAAGGCCTACGGCGACGTCGCCGAGCATGACCGGGTCCCGGCGTTCGTGGCCCACCTCGCGCTGCTGCGCGACGCGGGCGACGACCCCGCGGTGGCGGAGGCCGACGCCGACGACGACGCCGTCCACGTCCTCACCGTCCACAAGGCCAAGGGGCTGGAGTTCCCGATCGTCTTTCTCGTGGGCTGCGCCGAGTCGAAGTTCCCCCTGCAGCGGCGGGGAGAGAAGGTGTCGCTCCCGGAGGCGCTGGTTCGGGAAGAGGTCGACATCGGCACCGGCCAGCTCCACGAGGAGCGGCGGCTCTTCTACGTGGCCATGACGCGTGCCATGGATGAGCTCCTTCTGAGCTCGGCCGCGGACTACGGAACGGCCCGCACCCGCAAGGTCTCGCGCTTCGTGGTGGAGGCCCTCGACCTGCCCCACCCGGCGCCCGTGCCGCCGAAGAGCCGGGCCCTCGAGGCCCTCGCCCGCCACCAGCCGGCCCCGGAGCCCCGGGCGGCGCCCGAGGGACCGATCCCGGACGACGAGCGGCTGTATCTGTCCCAGTCGCGCATCGACGACTACGAGACCTGTCCCCTCAAGTACCGCTACGTTCATGTCCTGCGGGTTCCACTGCTCGCCCACCACACGGTGGTCTACGGCCACGCGGTCCACGAGGCGGTGCGCCAGATGTTCGAGTCGCGGCTGGCCGGCCGCGCCTTCGCCGAGGACGACCTCGTCGATGCCTTCCGCGCGTCCTGGGTCTCCGAGGGTTTCCTCTCCCGCGAGCACGAGGAGCGGCGCCTGCGCGAGGGCGAGACGACACTGCGTCGCTTCTTCCGTGAGGAGGCGGGGTCTCCCTGGTTGCCGACCGCCGTGGAGCGAGAGTTCTCGTTCGACGTCGAGCGTAACCGGGTCCAGGGACGGTATGACCTCGTGGCCGAGAGGGACGGACAGGTGACGATCCTCGACTTCAAGACGGGGGAGGTCACCGACCCCCGGGCGGCGCAGAAGCGGGCCGCGGAGAGCCTGCAGCTCGACATCTACGCCCTGGCCCATCTGCGCACGAACGGGCGGCTGCCGGATCGGGTGGAGCTGCGCTTCCTGGAGTCCGGGCTGGCCTCGGGACGCCGGCCGACACTCGAGGAGGCGTCGCGCACCGAGGATCGAATTCGACATGCGGCAGACGCGATCCGTCGACGGGAGTTCCCGGCGACGCCGACGTGGATGGCCTGTGGGCAGTGCCCGTTCCGCGAGATCTGTCCCCACACCGCGAGGGGCAGCGAGCGGGCCGAGCGAGGGGTGGGGGGAGAGTGAAGATGTGCTCCAGGTCATCGTCCGGCAGCTGAGGCAGCAGGACCAGGCTCGTCGGGACACGGAGGCCGTACGGAAGCAGGGCCCTGAGCGGACCGGACCCGTCCGGGCACGGGGGCGTGTCAGACTCCGCCCGGCATGTCCCCGGAGCTCTCACTCGCCCTCCTGGTGTCCGTCATCGCGCTGCTGGCCTCGGTGGCCGCCGTCTCCCGGCGTGGATCGGCGCCGCGCACGCCCCCGGCAATCGAGGAGCTGGCCCGCCACCTCCATCGGGTGGGCGCGGACGTGGCCCGCCTGACGCAAGGGCAGGAGCACCTCCGCCTGGAGCTGCGGCAGGGGCGTGAGGACTCCCTGCGCGATCTCGCCGACATGGCCCAGGGGCTCCAGGGGCGGATGGCCAGCGCGCAGCGCGACCTGGCCGAGGTGAGGGCCCTCGAGCAGGCCCGGACGCGTCAGCTGGACCGCGCGACGGACAGCCTGCGACGCCTCGAGACCATCGTGGCGGGGTCGGCCAGCCGGGGGGCGGCGGGGGAGAGCATCCTCGCCCGGGCCCTCTCCCAGCTGCCGCCCGACCTGCTGGAGACGAACGCGGCCTTCGAGGGGCGCGTCGCCGAGTACGCCCTGCGGCTCCCGGGGGGACGGCTCCTTCCCATCGACAGCAAGTGGACGAGCGCCGCGTCCCTCGAGCGGCTGGAGACCACGGACGACACGGTCGAGCGACGTCGCCTCCACGATCAGGTGGCGCGCGACGTCCGCACACGGATCCGCGAGATGGCGAAGTACCTCGACCCCGAGCGGACGCTGTCCCTTGGAATGCTGGCGGTGCCCGACGCCGTCCATGCCTTGACGCCGGAGACCCACGCCGAGGGATGGCGCGACGGGGTGCTGGTCGTCCCGTATTCGCTGGCTCTCCCTTTCGTCCTCGTGCTCTACCGCCTCGCGGTGCGCCTCGGCGCTGCCCCCGAGAGCGACGAGCTTCGCTCCCGCCTCGCCGGGCTCGCCGAGAGCCTGCGGCGGATGGACGAGACGGTGGAAGGCCGGGTCTCGCGTGGCCTCGTCCAGATCGCCAACGCACGCGACGACCTGCGGGCCGAGGTCGCGGGGGCTCGACGCAGCGCGGAGCGTCTGGCCGGGGCGGGCGAGGCAGATCGGGCCGTCGCCGGGATACGGTTTGACCCGTCTTCGGGGCGCGGGTAGGCTGGCCGAACATCATGTCTGCCGTCGCCATCCTGGTCGCCGCCGGCCGCGGGGAACGCATGGGGGCCGATCGTCCCAAGGCATTCCTCGATCTGGGCGGCCAGCCGCTCCTCCTGCGCGCCGCGCGGGCCTTCGACGACGCACCCTCGGTGCAGCTCGTGGTGGCAGTGGTTCCGGAGGGTGAGGTCGAGGCGGCCCGTGGACTTCTGAGCTCGCTCACGACCAGCGTCACCGTCGTCTCGGGCGGACGACGACGTCAAGACTCGGTCCTCGAAGGTCTCAAGCAGGTGCCCGACGGTTTCGAGGGCCCGGTCCTGGTCCACGACGCGGCGCGACCACTTGTCGACGTGCGCCTGATCGAGGACGTGACCCGGGCCGCGGAGGAAGACGGGGCCGCCCTCCCGGTGCTCCCGGTCGTGGACACGATCAAACGGCTGCGCGAGGGCCGGGTGGTTGAGACACTCGATCGGGAGGAGCTCGGGGCAGCCCAGACGCCGCAGGGTTTCCGTTTCGATCTGCTGGTGTCCGCTTACGAGGCGGCCTTTCGCGACCGGGTGACGGTGACCGACGAGGCGACGGCCGTCGAGCGACTCGGGGCGCGGGTGCAGGTGGTGCCGGGATCGCCGTTGAATCGCAAGATCACGACGCCGGAGGACCTCGCCTGGGCGGAGAGCCTCCTGCCGGGAGCCGTCCGCGCATGACCCGACTCCGAGTTGGTCACGGGTTCGACGTCCACCGCCTGGTGGCCGGGCGCCCACTAAAGCTCGGCGGGATCGAGGTGCCCCACGGCCGCGGCCTCGAAGGTCACTCTGACGGCGACTGCGCGATCCACGCCGTCTGCGACGCCCTGCTCGGCGCCATCGGCGAAGGTGACATGGGTCGCCACTTCCCGAGCCGCAATCAGCGGTGGCGAGGCGTGGCCAGCCGGGTGTTCCTCGAGGAGACGACGCGGCTCATGCGCGAGGCCGGGTACCACCTCGGCAACGTCGACGTGACCCTGATCGCCCAGGAGCCCGTGCTCGCGCCGCACCTCGAGCCGATGCGGGAGGCGATCGCGGAGATCCTGGGCGTGGACGCCGGGGCGGTCTCGGTCAAGGCCAAGAGCACGGACCACCTCGGGGCGCTCGGACGCGCGGAGGGTATCGCGGCCCTCGCGACCGCTCTTCTCCTGGGCGACGAATGAACCTCGTCTGCGGCATCAACCCGGTCATCGAGGCGCTGAACGCGGGGACCCGGCACTTCGATCGGCTCCTCGTGGTCAAGGGCCTTCGGAGCCGACGGCTCTCCGACGCGATCGGCCGGGCCACCCGTCTCGGCATCCCCCTGCGCTTCGAGATGCGCGAGACCCTCGACCGGATGTCCGGCGGCGTGCCCCATCAGGGTCTGATCGCCGTTGTCTCCGCCAAGCCCGTCCTCTCGCTGGAGCACCTTCTCGAGAGTGCCCGTGACCCCGCCCTCCTGGTCGCGCTCGACGGTGTCGAGGACCCACGTAATCTGGGGGCGATCCTGCGCTCGGCGGAAGCAGCGGGTGCGGACGGGGCGCTGCTCCCGGAGAGACACAGCGCGGGGCTCTCGGAAACGGTGGGACGCTCCTCGGCCGGCGCGCTGGAGCACGTCCGGGTGGCCCGGGTCGGCAACCTCGTGCAGGCGCTGGAGGCGCTCAAGGCGCGTGGCGTCTGGGTCGTGGGCTTCGACGCGAGCGGTGGCGAGCGCTGGGACACGGTCGACCTGACCCGCTCTGTGTGCCTCGTGCTGGGCGGAGAGGGGAGGGGAATCCGGCGTCTCGTGCGCGAGCACTGCGACCACCTCGTGTCGATCCCGCAGTTCGGTCACGTCAGCTCGCTCAACGTTTCCGTTGCGGCGGGCATTGCCCTCTACGAAGCGGTCCGGCAGCGGGGCAGTGTGCCAAGCCCGGTTCGGCCGATACCCCTGCGTCCGTCGCCCGAGCCACAGGTCGTCGGGCCAGATCCCGACGACGAGGAGATCGATCCGGGTGCCTCGCCCCCCTCGCCGATCGCCGAGTCCGTCGGGGGGGCGGCCCCGGAGGAGCCGGCCGACCACGGCCCCGAGTCGGCGACGCTGCCCCACGTCGACATCCACGGCGAGGAGGTGGCCTGGGGGCAGCGTCCGGTCGTGCTCAAACCGGTGGACACCCGGCGCGGGCGTCGGGTTCCCGCCCGTCGGCGCACGAACGCGCCGCGCCGCACGACCGCCGAAGCGGCACCCCGAGACCGCGACCGCTCCGAGGAGCCGCGACCGGACGCGAACGCCAATCGGGAGAAGGCGCCCCCTTCACGACAGGGCCGCCGTCGCCGTCGCCGGAAGAGGTCGGCGGGGGCGAAGGCGGCCGCCGGCCCCCAGGAGCGCGGCTCAGCGCGCCCCGAACCCCCGGTGCCTTCCGCCTCCTCGGACGCCGGCGAGACGGGCGGGGAGCCCACGCGGGGGAAGCGCCGCCGCCGCCGGAGGCGACGGTAGGTTCTTCTCCCGCCTGGATCTTCCTCTTCCGGCATCCTGCTTGCATCCCAATAAACCGTTTGCTACACTTTCCGTTTGTCGCTGGCGTAGCTCAGCGGTAGAGCGGCTGATTTGTAATCAGCGGGTCGGGGGTTCAATTCCCTCCGCCAGCTCCAGCCGCACCCGCGGACCCGCGCGAGGCGCAAAACAGCGGGCGTCGCGCTCGAGTTCGCCAACGCGGCAGCCGGCGGGGAGGTAGCGAAGCGGTCAAACGCATCAGACTGTAAATCTGACGGCCCAGGGCCTTCGAAGGTTCGAATCCTTCCCTCCCCACCAGACGGTCGCAGCCCCCGGGGCGAGCAGGTCGCCGGGAGCGGGGAGCGAGGCGGGCGTAGCTCAGCTGGTAGAGCTCCAGCCTTCCAAGCTGGATGTCGCGGGTTCGAGTCCCGTCGCCCGCTCCAGTTCGGGAGCGGCGAGGCGGCGACGAGGGCGAGGGGCGGCCAGGATGCGCGGTCCGATGGGACGAACGTGTTGAGGAGACGCCCACGTAGCTCAGTCGGCAGAGCGCGTCCTTGGTAAGGACGAGGTCACCAGTTCGAATCTGGTCGTGGGCTCCAGATCTTCGGGAGAGCAGGGGCGCCTCGGAATGGGGCGTATTCGCGAACGACAAGCTTAGAGGAAACACAGGATGGCCAAGGAGAAGTTCGACAGATCGAAGCCGCACGTGAACATCGGGACGATTGGTCACGTGGACCACGGGAAGACGTCGCTGACGTCGGCGATCACGAAGGTTCTCGCGGTGTCGGACCCGAAGGTTCAGGTACGGGAG
>JAJDNV010000335.1 GCA_022340545.1 Acidobacteriota bacterium
AATCGACGCGATGCTGACCCGGGAGTTCCCGGACTACGATCCGTACCCGAACGGCGCGAAGCGGGAGGCTCGCCTGCTCGTCCGCCACATCCTGATCGCGGAGGCCCTGTTGGACGAGTTCGGGAAGGCCTTCGAGGGCCTCTCCGAGGATGAGGTCGTCGCGTTGGCGACGTCGTTCAACCTGGAGAAGGCCGAACGCCGCACGCGGCTCGAAGCGATCCTCTCCGGAAGGGAACGGTGAGCCCGGGCGAACGGACAGCTGCGGAAAGCTCGTTGGCCTGAGTCGGGGCGCCTGCTCGGGGCCTCAGTCTTCCTCCCTCCGCCTCAGCGCTCGCCGCTCGATGATCTCGTAGAGCGTGGGGAGAACGATCAGCGTCAGGAGGGTCGAGGTCGTGATCCCACCGATGACGACGCTGGCCAGGGGTCGCTGGACCTCCGCTCCCGCCCCATGCGAGAGCGCCATGGGCACGAAGCCGAGCGCTGCCACCAGGGCCGTCATCATGACGGGCTTCAGCCTCGTCGCCGCCCCGCGCAGGATGGAGGACCGTAGTTCAAGGTGCCCCTCCTCGCGGAGCCGGTTGATGGCGGCGATCATCACCACGCCGTTCAAGACCGCTACCCCGAACAGGGCGATGAAACCGACGGAGGCGGAAAGATTCAGGTTCAGGCCGCGGATCCACAGCGCCCCTACCCCGCCCACGAGGGCGAAGGGGACGTTGAGGATGACGAGGAGGGCCTGGCGCACTCGACCGAAGGTCAGGAAGAGGAGCAGGAAGATGATGGCCAGGGACGCGGGGATGACCACCATGAGCCGTTGAGTGGCCCGCTGCTGGTTCTCGAACTGCCCGCCCCACTCGACGTGGTAGCCGGAGGGAATGGTCACCCCCCCCGCCATCCGCTCCTGGGCCTCGGCCACGAAGCTGCCCACGTCGCGGCCGCGGACGTTGGTCTGGACGACGAGCCGGCGCTGGCCGTTCTCGTGGTTGATGGCCTCGGGCCCCTCGACGGTCTCGATGTCGGCCACGGCGGCGAGGGGGACCTTCTCCCCGCCGGGAGCCGTCAGGAGGAGCTGGCCGATGTTCTCGGGGTCGCCCCGCACCTCGTCGGGGTAGCGCACCAGCACCTCGAAGCGCCGCGGCCCGTCGAGGATCTCGGTGGCCACCGTGCCCCCGATGGCGGTCTCCACCAGCTCGCGGACGTCGGCGACGTTGAGGCCGTAGCGGGCGATGCGCTCCCGGTCCACGTCGATCTGGACCTGGGCGGCCCCGGAGAGGATCTCCACCTGCAGGTCGGCCACGCCCTGGACGTGCTCCAGGACGGCCCGGATCTCCTCTCCTACCCGCTCGAGTGTCGCCGGGTCGGGGCCGAAGACCTTGACCGCCACGTCCGCCTTCACCCCCGAGACCACCTCGTCGAGGCGCATGGCCATGGGCTGGGTGAAGTTGTAGGCGAGGCCGGGCATCTCGGCGAGCGCCGCCGCCATGTGCTCGATGAGGTCCTCCTTGGACCAGCCGCTCTCCCACTCGTCGATGGGGTGGAGGTTCACGTACACGTCGCCCTGGTAGATGCCCATGGCCTCGGTGGCCACGTCGGGACGGCCGATCTTGGTCACCACCTGGCTCACCTCGGGGAAGCGGCGGATGATCTGCTCCACGCGGGTGGAGATCGCGGCCGACTCCTCGAGGGAGATGGAGGGCAGCTTGCGAGTCTCCACGAGGATCGCCCCTTCGTCGAGGCGCGGCATGAACTCCGTGCCGAGGAAGGCCAGGGAGCCGATGGCAACGGCGACGACACCCACCGCCACCGAGAGGGTCCGGAGGCGGTGGTTCATGGCGTCCTCGAGGTGGGCCACGTAGTACCGGCGCAGGCGCAGGAACCAGCCTTCCTCGTGCTCCTTCCCCTCGAGCTTCAGGAGGTAGGAGGAGGCGACGGGCACCCAGGTGAGGGCGAGGACCAGGGCGCCCAGGATGGCCGAGCAGACGGTGATGGCCATGGGGCGGAACATCTTGCCCTCGAGACCCTCCAGGGTGAAGACGGGCACGTAGACGGCCACGATGATCAGGACGCCAAAGAGAACGGGGCGGGCCACCTCGGTGGCCGCGCTCGTGAAGAAGCGCCGCCGGTGGTGCTGGGGGTCGGCCACGTAGTCGGGGTCGCCCGCCGGGGGGCTCTCAGAGCGGCGGCGGATGAAGTTCTCCATCATCACCACCGCGCCGTCGACGATGAGGCCGAAGTCGATGGCCCCGAGGGACATGAGGTTGGCCGAGACACCGAAGAGGCGCATCCCGAAGAAGCCGGCGAGCATGGCGAGGGGGATGACGGAGGCCACGATGAGGGAGGCGCGCACGTCGCGCAGGAAGAAGAAGAGGACGGCGATGACCAGGAGCGACCCCTCGACGAGGTTCTTGGTGACCGTGTGGGACGTCCGATCGATCACCTCGCTCTGGTCGTAGAAGGGCACGATGGTCATGCCCGCGGGCAGGGTGGTCTCGATCGAGGCGATGCGCTCCTTGACCCGGGCCGCGACGTCCTTCCCGTTCTCGCCCTGGAGCATGATCACCATGCCGGCCACGGTCTCGCCCTTCCCGTCGCGGGTGACGGCGCCGCTTCGGGGCATGGGGCCCTCTCCGATGTCGGCTACGTCGCCGAGGAGGATGGGGACGCCCTCCACCGAGGCCAGCACCACCCGCCGGAGGTCCTCGACCCCGCTAGCGAGCCCAGCACCCCGCACCGTGAAGCGCTCCGAGCGGTGCTCGACGAACCCGCCCCCGAAGGAGGCGTTGTTGTCGGCCACGGCCTCGACGACCTGGTGCAGCGACAGGCCGTAGCGCTCGAGGCGCCGGGGCCGGACGATCACGTGGTACTGCTTCGTGAGACCACCCCAGGAGTTGATCTCGGAGACACCCTTCACGGAGCGGAGGCGGGGGCGGATCTCCCAGTCGTGGAGTGTCTTCTTGTCCATGGCATCGGCGTCGCCCTCGATGAGGTACTGGTAAATCTCCCCGAAGGCGGTGGCGACGGGGCCCAGGGTGGGCTCGAGGCCGGCCGGGATGCGGCCGCGGGCCTCGGACAGGCGCTCGGACACGAGCTGGCGGGCGAAGTACACGGGAACCCGGTCCTCGAAGACCACGGTGATCATGGAGAGGCCGAACTTGGAGAGTGACCGCACCTCGGTGGCCCCCGGAGCCCCCATGAGGGCCGTCTCGATCGGGTAGGTCACCCGCTGCTCCACCTCGACCGCGGCCAGGCCCGGCGCCTCGGTGACGACCACCACCTGGTTGTTTGTCAGGTCGGGGAAGGCCTCCACCGGGACCTCGCGCCACGCGACGATCCCGGTGACGACGGCGGCGCCGAGGGCGAGGAGGACAAAGGGCCGCTGGCGCAGCGCTGCGGCGACGAACCGCTCGATGGGTCCCACGTCACTCCTCCTCGGCCAGCGTGCCCTTGAGGAGCTCGGACTTCAGCAGGAAGCTGCCGGCGGTGGCCACGGCGTCGCCCGCGTCCACTCCGGACCGGACCTCGACCCAGCCCTCGGCCTCGGGGCCCACGGCGACGTCACGCCGCTCGAAGGTCCCCTCGGCCGTCTGCACGAAGACGAGCGGCCGCCCCCGGATCTCCTGGATGGCCCCCGAGGGCACGGCGAGAATCTCTCGTGGCTCGCCCGCGCTCAACGTCAGTGACGCGTACATCTCGGGCTTGAGGCGGCCGTCCTCGTTGGGGACCTGGCAGCGGACGGTCACGCGGCGGGTCTTCGGGTTCACGGTGTCGGCCACGAAGGTGATCCGGCCCCCGAAGGTCTCGCCGGGGTAGGCGGCGACGCGCAGCTCGACGTCGCGGCCGGCCTGCACCAGCGGCAGGTCGGTCTCGTCGATCTCGGCCACGGCCCACAGCTCCGTCAGGTCGGCCACGACGAAGAGCGGTGACCCCACCGTGACCGCCGTGCCCTGGGTGATGTTCTTCTCGAGCACGACGCCCTTCAGGGGGCTTCGCACGGGAATGTACTCGCCGCTCTCGCCGCTCGGGTCCTCGGCGTTGGTGACCCCGTAATGCTCGAGGGCCTCCTCGGCGCGGCGCACCTCGGTCTGCGCCATGTCGAGCTGCGCCTCGGCGTCGATGCGGTTCGCCTCCGCCCGCTGCACCTCCTGGCGGGAGATGGCCTTCGCCTCGAGGAGCCGCCCGGCCCGCTCCTCGGACTGGGTGGCGAAGGCGAGCTCGGTCTCCAGCCGCCGTCGGTCGGCGACCGCCTTGCGGTAGTCGGCCCAGGCGTCGTGGACGACGTGGCTGTGCATCTCGGCCAGCACCTGCCCGGGGCGGACGCGGTCGCCGACCTCGGCCATGGCGTGGATGACGAGGCCGTCCACGAGGGAGCCGAGCCGCGCGGTGCGCTTCTCGTCCAGGGCAAGGACCCCGGGGGCCTCCACGCGGTCCGAGCGAATCATCTTCCTTGCCGCCTCGGTGGAGATCCCGGCCTGCTGCTGCGCGGCCTCGGGCAGGGAGACCGTGGTCTCCGAGGCGGTGGGGGCGGCGCCCTCGGGCCCGCCCCCGCCGGTGAGGGCGCGCCAGACAGCCACTACCGCCACGAGGGCCACGGCGACGACGACGATGACGAGGAGCCGTCCGCCTCGGACGGGGCCGAGGCCGTGGTGCTCCGGGGGGTGATTCGGATCTTGGGTCATGGGAGGGCCTCCAGGCCCGCGGCGAGGCGGGCGCGGCAGCTTGTGAGGAAGGCCTCGACGGCGAGGTCCAGGGCCTCGCGCCGGGCGTCGGCGTGGGTACGCTCGGCGTCCACGACGCGAAGGACGTCGACCGCCCCCTCCGAGAAGGCGGTGACGGCGGAGAGGCGGGCCTCCTCGGCGGGACGGACGAGATCCTCGTCGAGGTGCTCGAGGCGTGCCTGCAAGGAGCGGGCGGCGCGAACGAGGATGGCCACCTCGGCCCGGGCCTGCTCGAGGGTGGCCGCCAGCTCGAGTTCGGCGGCCCTGGCGTTCGCTTCGGCCAGGGCGCGGGCGCGGCGGTTTCGCTCGAAGAGGGGCAGGGAAGCCTGGAGACCAACGACCGCGGTGTCGTAGCCTGCGGTGCGCTTGTACCCGCCGGTGAGGGCGAGGTCGGGCCAACGCCTCCCGTCCTCGAGAGAGAGTGTGCCCCGGGCGCGCGCGGCCCGGGCCCGGGCGGCCAGGACGTCAGGACGGTACTCGAGCGCCTCCTCCCCGATCGCGTCCGGATCGCCTGCTGGGGCAGGGGGCAGGTCGGGTCGCGTGAGCCTCACGTCGGCAAGAGGCTGGCCGACGAGAAAGGTGAGGGCCGCCTCGGCGCGGTCACGCTCGATGCCGGCCCTGACGCGCATGTTCTCCGCCCGAGCCCATTCCGCCCGGAACCGGAGGAGGTCGGCCTCGGCGGCGTACCCCTCGATCACCCGTCGCTCCATCGCGGCCACGATGGAGGCGAGATTCTCGGCCTGGGCCGCGAGGGCCACCTCGAGGTCGCGGCCGCGCAGGACCTCGAGGTAGCGGCGCACCGTCTCGAGGACTACTTCTTGCTCCGTCCGCACCCGCGCCGCTGCCGCCTCGTCGCGGACGCCGCGGGCCTCGGCCTTCCGGCCCGACCGTGTGAACAGATCCAGGGGCTGGGCCGCCACCGCGAAGACGTCGAGCTCGCGGCTGGGCTCGAAATCGGCAGCCCAGGGACGCCAGTTCTCGAAGACGAGGTCGAGGGTGGGGTCGGCCAGGCGCCCCGCCACCGCGGACGCGCGGTCGGCGCCCTCGGCCCGGGCCCGGGCCGCCGCGCTGATCGGCGAGCGCGTACGGGCCAGGTCGACGGCTTCCGCCAGGCTGAGGACCGCGCCCCCCTGCGGAGGGGCGAGCGCGCTAGCGGTCGCCTGGGCGAGGAGAAGCAGGAGGAGGGGGGTCATGACTCACCTCGTTCGGGGTTCGGGGCTAGGAGAGCAAGAAGGCAGTAGGTCTGTCGAGAATCAAAGGCTTCATGGGGGCCAGCGGCCACGGCGCACGTCCCCATCGTCCCGGTTCGGAGGGACACGACCCTCCTCCCTGTGTGAGCCCATCAGGGGCGGAAGGATTCGCGGTGGGCGGTCACCTGCCGGGCGTATCCCCCCCCTACGCCCCCGACACCCCGGCAATGAACGCCGCGATGTGCCGCTGGATCTCGGCTGGCGGCAGGTTCAAGCGCGACGTCGTATCCGGCTCGCCGAGATTGCCGCTGATCACGAATGCGCGGAGTCCGGACGCGGCAAGACTCTTCGCCTGCGCCGTGCTGAGACCGCCGACGACCTGCACCGACGCGGCATCTCCCACGCGCGCGAACACGGCGCGGGCCACCTCGCCGAGGTAGTCGCTTTCGATGAGCTTCGGATCGGCGCGGCGCGCGTCGGACTGCAGGTGCACGCCAACGCCGTCCACGCCAGCGTCGATCATGCGGAGCGCGACCTCGGTGGCCCGCGACGTCGGCCCCTGATGCGGCAGCAGGATGTCGGCAAACGCCAGGCGCGGCAGCTCGGCGCCCGATCGCCGGAACTCGTCGCGCATGGCGCAGATCGCCCTGGCCGTATCCACGCCGGCCAGCGCCAGGAAATCGATGATGTTGCCGCCGCCCGCGTAGACGGCCCGCGCCTCGCCCGCCCCGCCATCCATCGTCTTCATGTCCGCCAGCAGCAACGCGTCGGGAAATCGCTGGCGGAAGGCGGGCACGACGTTCGACACCCCCGCGTTCTTCAGCAGCGGTGTCCCCATCTCCAGGATGGTGACCCCGCCGGCAAGGGCGGCACCGGCCACCTCGAGCCCCTGCTCCAGCCTGGCAACGTCCACCGAGATCTGAAACGTGAAGCTGTTCCTGAGCCGGTCGCGTACGCGCGCCGACGCAGGATGATCCAGCGCGCCCCCCTGCCGGGCCCACGCATTGTCGGGCCCCAGCATGTTGAAGAGGGTCCCGGCCGTCAGCCCGCCCGCGGCCAGTCCGGCCGCGCTGCCGAGAAACGATCGCCGATCGATCTGCAGGTGCGTCTTACGCTCCATGATCGCTGCTCCTTGAAGGATGGAGACCTCATGTTACTCCTGCACCGGCGGAGGCGGGCACACGCGATGCCTCTGGCGGCGCCACGACGGACGGCGGCGGCGGTGCGTCCCCTGGACGGGTGACTAAACGGAGACCGCAGCCGCCGACCACTCCCCGGCCTGCTCGTCTGAGTGGAAGAGCCGGTTGACGTCCACGATGAGAGTGTCTCCGGCGCGTCTGACCGCGAAACGGTCCATGTTGCGAGTCGCGCGCCCGCGGATGAACGTGCCGTCCAGCCGGTACTGGGACTCGTGTCGCGGGCACTGGAAGCGCTCGGCCCGCTTCCGCCAGCGCAACGCGGTGTTCTCGTGGGGGCACGCGAGATTGAAGGCAAACACCTTCTGCTGGAGGCGGACGATGATCACCTGCTGTTTGCGGTCGATCGTGACGCCGTCCGTCGCCGGCATCGGATAGGCCAGCTCGCCCGGCCCAGCCTCGGCTGCCGCTCCCTCGACGACCGGCACCGCGGTGACCGTTTCCGCGTCGAGCGCCACCCCGGCCATCGCCGCCAGCAGCGCGGTCGACATCTCGGTGATGGCCTGTCGACGGGTCCGGGCCCCCGTGCAGGCCTCGCACCGTGTTGCCGCCACGCTGTCGCCACGCTCGCGGCTCATGCCGCCACCGTGAGCCAGACACCGGCGAACAGGATGCCGAGCCACAAGAGAAGGCTGGCCGCCGAGGTCGCGGTGAGCCACACCCAGCTCTTCGGTCTCTCTCGCGTCACTGCCCGCTCGGCAGCCACCAGGGCTACGCCGTTGAGCAGGAGCAGTCCCACCAACGCCATCTTCGACCAGTAGAGCGGCGAGACGAGAAACGTCTCCGTGTCGGACAGGGTCATGGCCAGGCCGGTCGCAACGACAACGACGAGGGCCGGCACCACGACGCGGTGTGCGCCATGGAGGGCGGACAAGACCCCCGACCGGGCCAAAGGCCCGGAGAGAGCGGCCCGGAGAACCTGGCGGTCCGCGGCCAGCGCGGTGCCGCCGCCCACGACGAGACCCGCCAGATGCAGGTAGCGCACGGTGACCGAGACGAGCTGGTGGTTGCCGTAGAGGTCGGCCCAGGAGTCGACGGCGGACTGGACGACAGCGGGGAGGCCCATGGCTTCAGTGAATCAACATGATCAGATAGGCCACAGTGGCGATACCCATTGACGTGAGGGCGATGGCCCGGTGGGTGGAGGCACTGGCGCCGCCGCTCTCCTGCTCGAACCCGAACTCGTTCTCATGCTCGCTCTCGGGGGCCGTCAGGCCGGTCGCCACGAAGCCGGCATCGGCCACGAGCATCAAGATACTGTGGACCGTCCGCTTCGTGCTCTTGTGGGGGTCCTTGCGGGCCTCGAGGAGGTTCCACACCCCGGTCACAGTGTTGACACCGAAGAGAGCGCCGGTCCCCACGGCCAGCGCGGTGTGGGCGGAGCGCAGACCGTCCGACCCGTCTCCGTCGTAGAGCTTCTGGCCGACCGCATACTGGGCGACGAAGAGCGGGAGGGTGGCGTAGCTTGCGTACTTGTGGATCTTGAGCCGTTTGTAGTAGCCGTCGCTGTACTCGAAGGCCATGGGCCGGGGCGCCGGCGCAGACTGTGGGACGGAGCCCCGCCCGGTCCTGAGCGCCCACAGGCTGGCCGAGAGCGAAGGCGTGGCCGGTTCCACAGTGGCGACGAGCGAAGGCGCGACGAGCTCCGCGGCGTCACCGAACGGGGAGTGCAGGTGCAGGTCCGGGACCAGGACCGCCTCTCCGAGGCCCCCCCCGGCGAGGGCGAATCCGCCGGCAGTTTCCACCGGTCCCGTGCCGTCCGGCGGCGTCGCGAAGGCCTCGGTCACCACGGCGAGGGAGAGGATCAAAGAGAGAAGGAGAACATGTCTCGGCATTGTCAGCCTCCCGTTGGCTTGCCAGCACCGCCAAATGTGCCTCATCCGACGTTGCCGCGACAAGGCCCCGATGGCTCCGTGACAGAGGCACACGAAGATCGACCCGGAGTGGTTGCCGACGATTCGAGTACACCGTCGAGCCTCGGGGAGGGTCAAGTCAAAGACCGTGCGCTCCCGTGAAGAGTCGCGCGAGTCCCTTGACCGTCACGTCAAAAAAACACAAACGCCCTCCACCAGGGAGCGCAGGGGCCGCGCGTCAGGCGGGAGACAGCCCCCGGAATGGCCTTGAGAGAGGACGCATGAAGACCCGGTTCCATAGATCCTGGGGTTTCGCCTCGGTTCTCGTGGCCCTCGTGAACCGCGCCGCCTTCGGGCACGGGTTCTCTCGCCGTGCTCGGGGACGCGAGGGCGGGACGGCGCGCGTGATATGTTGCGAAGCCAGGCCTGCTGCCGCGAGAGGAGTATCATGCCCAGCCTTCGCTTCAGTCTCCTGTGTGTCGTAGCCGCTACCCTTCTTGCCGTGAGTGCCCGCGCCCAGAACAACGACGTGTTTCCGTTCCCCGTCCACGAACGGACCCTGGCCAACGGCCTCAAGGTGATCGCGGTGCCCACCGGATTCCCGAACCTGGTCTCGGTGCAGATCCCGATCATGGCCGGGTCGCGCAACGAGGTCGAGCCCGGCAAGTCGGGCTTCGCCCACTTCTTCGAGCACATGATGTTCCGTGGCACGCCGGAGAACCCGCCCGAGAAGTACCAGGCGGTGATGACCCGCGCCGGCGCCCGCGACAACGCCTACACGACCGACGACTACACCAACTACCACACCACGTTCGCGAAAGAGGACCTGGAGACGATCCTGGCTCTCGACGCCGACCGCTTCCAGCACCTCGCCTATAGCGAGGCCGCCTTCAAGACCGAGTCGCGCGCGGTGCTCGGGGAGTACAACAAGAACAGCGCGAACCCGATCCGCAAGCTGCTCGAGGTGCAGCGCGAACACGCCTTCACGACCCACACCTACAAGCACACCACCATGGGCTTCATCAAGGACATCGAGGACATGCCGAACCAGTACGAGTACTCGAAGACCTTCTTCGATCGCTGGTACCGGCCCGAGTACGCCACGTTGCTCGTGGCCGGCGACGTGCAGCCCGAGGAGGTGTTTGCGCTCGCCGAGAAGTACTGGGGGAGCTGGCGCCACGGCAGCTACGAGGTCACGATCCCGGCGGAGCCGGAGCCGAAGGGACCCGTCTACACCCACGTCCCCTGGACCGCGCCGGGTCTTCCCCTCGTGACCGTTGCCTTCCACGGGCCCGCCTTCTCCGAGACGGCCAAGGACTACGCCGCCCTGGACATGCTCATGGGCCTGTCGTTCGGACACACCTCCGAGCTCTATCAGAGCCTGGTGGTCCAGGAGCAGACGGTCGACGACCTGTTCCCCTACTTCCCGGACCGGGCCGACCCGCAACTCGCGACGGTGTTCGCGCGCCTCAAGCGACCCGAGGACGCGTTGACCGTGCGCGACGCGGTGCTCCGGACCTTCGCCGCAGCGCGGCAGAGTCCACCCGACGCGCGCCGTCTCGCCGACGCCGTCGCCAACGCGCGCTACGGTCTGATCCGCAACTTCGACACCACCGAGAACATCGCGGCCGTACTCGCCCAGATCTTGCGCTACCGCCGCTCGGTGGACACCCTGAACCAGCTGTGGCGCGTCTACGAGTCCCTCACTCCCGCCGACCTGCAGGCGGCGGCGCAGAAGTACTTCACCGACGCGGGGCTCGTGGTCACGACCCTCTCGAAGGATGCGCTGCCGGAGGCGGTGGCGACGCTGCCGGCGCTGGCCAGCTTCGCGCCCGGCTCGGGGGCAGAGGTCAAGACGGTGGAGCTCAAGTCCACCCTCCCCCGGCTCGACGTCAAGCTGCTGTTCGCGGCCGGCTCCGCCCACGACCCGAAGGGGAAGGAGGGCCTGGCCGCGCTCTCGGCGGCGATGATCGCAGAGGCCGGCTCGCGCGCGCTGCGCATCGACGAGATCGAGAAGGCCTTCTTCCCCATGGCCGCGAGCTTCGAGGACCAGACCGACCGGGAGATGACGACGTTCACCGGCATCGTCCACAAGGACAACTGGCGTGCGTTCCTCGACGTCGCCCTGCCAATGCTGACCGATCCCGGCTTCCGCGAGGAGGACTTCCGTCGCCTCAAGGACCGCCAGCTCAACGCGCTCAAGGAGGACCTGCGCTCGAACAACGAGGAGGAGCTGGGCAAGGAGTGTCTGCAGGCCAACGTCTTCGCCGGCACGCCCTACGGCCATCCCACGCTCGGCAGCGTGGCCGGGCTCGAGGCGCTCACGCTCGAGGACGTCAAGGACTTCGTCCGCTCGGCCTACACGCGCGCCAGCCTGACGCTCGGCCTCTCGGGCGACGTGCCCGACGAGATGAAGGTGCAGCTCCGGCGGGACCTCGCGCGGCTGCCAGAAGGGCCCGCCCTCGGCGCACCGTCGGGTGTCACGGGTCGCATGCCCGCCGGACGCGAGGTCGAGATCGTCCAGAAGGACACGCGCGCGGTGGCCGTCTCGTTCGGCTACCCGATCCCCGTCACCCGCTCGCACCCCGACTTCGTGCCCCTGTATCTGGTGCGCACCTGGCTGGGCGAGCACCGCTCCTCGGTGTCGCACCTCTACCAGCGCATCCGGGAGGCGCGCGGCATGAACTACGGGGACTACGCCTACATCGAAGCCTTCCCGCGCGGCATGTTCCAGTTCTTTCCCGACCCGAACCTGGCGCGCCGCGCGCAGATCTTCGAGGTGTGGCTCCGGCCGCTGCGCACGCCGGAGGAGGCGCACATGGCGCTCCGCATCGCGATCCACGAGCTCGACAACCTCGCCCGGCGCGGCCTCTCGGCGGCGGAGTTCGAGGCCACGCGCAACTATCTCATGAAGAACGTGTTCGTGATGACGGCGACCCAGGATCAGCAGATCGGCTACGCGCTCGACTCGCAGTGGTACGGCATCCCCGAATTCACGAAGTTCATGCGCGATCGCCTGTCCACGCTGACCCTGGCGGAGGTGAACCGCGTCGCCAGGAAGTACGTTCAGACCAGCGATCTCTCGATCGTGATGGTGGCCGAGGACGCCTCGGGCCTGCGCGAGCGGCTGCTGGCGGACACGCCTTCGGCGGTGAAGTACGACGCCGAGAAGCCGAAGGCCCTCCTTGATGAAGACCGGGCGATCGGCGCGATGAAGCTCTCGCTGAAGCCGGCCGCCGTGCGCATCACGCCCGTCGAGGACGTCTTCGCCCGGTAGTCCCCCCCACGGGCGGGCCGCCCGAACGAAGTCCCTATTCAGTACCGGGCCGTGCCGCGAGCTGCCGCTCCAGGTACTCCGCGATCGCCTCGTCGACTCGGAGCTGGTTGGCGTAGCGCAGGAAGTGGTGCGTGTCGTCCACGATCACCAGCTCCTCGTAGCGGACACCCCTCGCCTGGAGCCGGCGCGCCAGGTCGACGGTCTGGGCGAAGGGCACGTTGCGGTCGTCGTCACCGTGGATGAGCAGCACGGGCGAGGTCCAGGTCGCGACCGAGGAGACCGGCGAGGACGTCCAGGCCACCTCGAGGGCCTTGTCTCGATCGCTCGGCTCAAACCGGCCGGGGCCGGTGCCCAGCGCGGCCACGAGGGCCGAGCCGAAGCCCCGGTCCAGGGTGGTGAAGTCGTGGACGCCGTGGATGTCGACGCCCGTGGCGAAGATGTCGGAGTTGCGGGCGAGCGCGAGCGCCGTGAGGAAGCCGCCGTAGGAACCCCCGTAGATCGCGACGCGGTCCGGGTCGACCTGGGGCAGGCTGCGCAGGTAGAGGCCCGCCGCCTTGACGTCGAGGTACTCCGAGGCCCCCTTCGCGCCCGCGTTCCTCGGCCGGTGGAATTCGGAGCCGTAGCCGATCCCCAGGCGGTAGTTGACCGAGAGGACCACGAACCCGCGGCTCGCAAGGTACTGGTTCACCGCGTAGGCGTTCGCGTAGTACCCGGAGTAGTGCCAGCCGAGGAGCATCTGGCGAGGCGGTCCGCCGTGAACATAGACGACCGCTGGCTTCTTCGACGAGCCGCCGGGCTGCTCGAAGAGCTGGGCATGGATCACGAGCCCATCCTCGGACTCGTAGGTGACCGCCCTGGGCGTGACGAGCTGAGCCGTTGGGAAATCCACCGGCACGCGATCCTCGGCCAGGACCCGCGGGTGGCCCCCCGGGGAGGGCCGGACCGCGGCCAACGGGGGGCGTTGCGCGGTCGCGCCGATGTAGGCGACCCACGCTCCGTCGCCGGTGACGACCGGCGCCCACTCGAGGCCCACGCCCGGCGTGAGGAGCTCGACCTGCACGTGGTCGACGGACGCCCGGACCACGTGTCGCCGGTCGATGTCGTCCGACGACTCGCCGGTGTTGGCAGCGAACACCAGCGACCTCCGGTCGCGGCTCAGCGAGACGTGCTCGACCATGAACGCTCCCGGGGTGAGCAGCAGTGGCTGCCCCCCGTCCTCGGGGATCGAGTAGAGGTGGGGCCAGCCGTCCTCGTAGGAGAGAAACACGATGCGCCGGCCCGCCGCCCAGTGGAGGTTGACCTGCCCGTGGGTGGTCGGGAACGAGCCCCGCACCGACTCGGGAGCCGTCCACAGCACGCGCCCCTTCCCCGTCGCGGCGTCGGCGGTCCAGAGCGCCCACGGATGGTGCCGCGGCTCCAGCAGCATGACGGGGGCCCCACCGGTTCCGGGACGCCGCACGAAGACGACCCGTTCCCCTCCGGGCGACCAGCGGGGGCTCGAGTCGCGCGACGTGCTCGGCGCGACCCAGAGGATGGGCGTCGCCTCGTCCCGGTAGACGCCGACGAGCGCGTGTCCATCCCGCCTCGAGACGAAGGCCAGACGGGAGCCGTCGGGCGACCACTGGATGTCGCCGTTGTGGCCTCGCGCCGTGAACAGCTTCTTCGCCGGTGTCCCTCCGTCGATCGGCGCCGCCCACACCTGGGCGTCCTTCTCGAAGGCGACGACGTCGCCGCGCGGCGAGACGGCCGGGAGATCGCCCTCGCCGAGTGCCTTTGGCTCCCCGCCCGCGAAGGGCACCGACCACACCTGCACCGTGACCGGCGTCGCCGCCTCCGCCGGGTTGACGGGAAGGCTGTCGTCCCAGTTGGAGCCGTGGTCTCCGCCACGCACATAGACGACGTACTGGCCGTCCGCGGACAGGGCGAGGGACGAAAGCTCCTGCCCATCGTCCGCCTCGTAGTGCGTGAGGCGACGCGCCTTCCACTCAGGCGCCTCGGCCACCCAGATGTTGCGGAGTCCGCGTTCGTCGAGCGCCCAGGCGATTCGGCTCCCGGTGGCGGCCGCGGTCAGCCCGGTGGGGAATGGATAGCCCTTGACCTGGGCCATGGTGAAGCCGGAGCCCCGCTCCGCCGTCGGCTCCCCATGGAGAGACGCCGCCAGGAGTGCACCGACGAGGGCGGCGACGAACGGACACGTGAGCTTCGGCATGACGACCTCCTTGCGAGGAGAAGCCGCCGCAGTATAGGCCAGCGGACCGAAGAAGGGTCCGACACCAACTTGGACCACCCAGGCACAACGGCACAGGATTGCCCGCGTCCATGTGCGCGCCCCTGCGCGAGAGAGATTAGCGGTGGCCGACCCTCAGAACCGCCCTTCCTGACTCAGGCTTACTTGAGGTGAGACGCCAGAGTGTGTGCAAATGTCGTGGGGTGTTCGAGGAATGGCAGATGGCCCGAGGTGGCGATCTCGTGATACGGGGTTTCCTGGGGAAATGTTGAAGCGAAGGCTCTGACGGCCTCCGGCGGGCCGTAGGCGTCGTCGCTTCCGGTGATGGCAAGACATGGCACCTTCACGTGGGGGACGACATCGGTTGCCGAGGCTTCCGTCAGGGCCTCCGCGGTGCGGGCATAGTCCTCTGCGTTGTTCTCCGAGACCCGCCGCGTGATCTCCGCCACCTGCTCCGGCTCCCGCCTCTGGAAGTCCCCGCAGACCAAGAAGGGGATCATCGCCCTGGCCGAGGCGGCCATCCCCTCCCGGCGAATCACCTGCGCGCGTTTCTTGAGGCGCTCCTTCGCTTCCGGCAACGCCTCGGGGAGCCCCCCCACAAAGATCATCGCTTTCACCTGCTCGGGGGATCGGGCATAGGTCTTCAGCGCAATGATCGTTCCCATCGAGTGTCCCAGGAGCGTTGCGGGTTGGCTGTAGTGCTCCGCAAGTTGGGAGATGACCTCTGCTGCACGGTCAAAGCTGAACGGCTGCTTGCCGGGGGTCGCGCCGGAGCCGGGGAGGTCCAGTGCCACGACGCGGTGCGAATCCTTGAGTGCTTCGCCAAGTCGCTCGAACCAATAGGCACCGCCCCCGAGGCCGTGGATGCAGATCAACAGGGGCCCCTGGCCCCATTCGGTGACGGGGGTTTGTTCGCCGTTCGGGAGTATCAGGCTAGGCACTTGAAGACCTCGCGATAGAATTCCGGATGGGACTGCCAGGTCTGAGCGGTGACGATATGCCCGTCGCGCACCGCCTCGGGTTTCTCCCACGTCCCTCCCATCGACTCGACCTCGTGACGGCAGTTCTCGTAGCAGGTCATCTTGCGCCCCTTCACGATGCCGGCGCTCACCAGGACCTGGATGCCATGACAGATCGAGAAGATCCAGCGCTCCTTGGCGTGGAACGCCTTGACGATGGCGAGCACCTTCTCGTTGTGGCGCAGATACTCCGGGGCCCGCCCACCTAGGATCAGGATTGCCTCGTAGTCCTCGTGTTTCACCTCGTCAAAAGTGATATCCGACTCCACGCGGTATCCGGGGCGTTCAACGTACGTGTCCCAGCCGGGCTCAAAGTCGTGCATGACCAGGTGCATGCGTTTCTTCGTGAGGGCAGCGATGACCGGGGTGTAGCCGGCCTCCAGGAGGCGATGCTTCGCATAGAGGCACTCGTACGTTTCGCCGGCGTCGCCGGTGATGAGCAGGATCTTCTTGGACATGTATTTTCCTTTCGCAACGACATTGGCCATTTGCCAATGGACATCTGGCATCGGTCACCTGGATTCTACGTGGGAGAGGATTGATGGATACCTTGCTTTCGCGGTTTCTCTGGCTCCGGCACGCCGAGCTCCGGGCCACACGAACCGCACGGCCCCCGTCACCAGCCACGCGCTGATCGACGCCGAGGACCCTGTGGCCCGGATCCTGGTCCAGATCCCGGATCCCAGACGCCATTTGATGCGCTGCTACGGCGCCTATTCGAACCGGGCCCGGGGTCAGCGCCGCAAAGCAGAGGGTCAGCTCTGGACTGGACGCCTCCGCCCGATGGGACTATCTTTGAAGTAACCGACACAAACAGAACGATCGGACGACGGGACGGGGGACAGGTCTTCCCCGATCCGAGGAGGCCGGCCGCCCCGTTCCTCGAAGGAGGAGAAATGGTCAGGATGTTTGTCCGTCACGAGGTGGCCGACTTCGGCCAATGGAAGAAGGGCTACGACAGCTTCGACAAGGAGCGCCGGGGGTTGGGGGTCGTCGGCGACGCCGTGTACCGTGTGGCCAACAACGGCAACGACGTCATCGTCACCCACGACTTCGAGACCCTCGAGAAGGCGCAGACCTTCGTCGACTCGCCTCGTTTGAAGGAGGTGATGGCCGGGGCTGGCGTGACCGGCCAACCCACCGTCTGGTTCGCAAACCCCGTCTGAGCTACTGCGCGGATGGTCCGCGCTCGTCCAGTGACGCAGTGCCCCTGGCCCCCCGCGGGCCAGGGGCCCTCGTCGCAAGGCCAAGAGCGAACGGAAGTCCCCTTGGACTCGCTCCCGATGGTGGCGGGCCGCTGGCTGTTCTTCCCGTGACGAGAGACCGTCAGGGTGTGCCGCTGTCCGGAGAGTGGTCGATCTCCACGCGCGAGAGCTGGGCCGGGTCGCGGAAGACGATCTTGAGGTAGCGGTCGTCCTCGCGTCCCTCGCCCGCATAGAGGAGGTCGCGCTCGTCGTAGTCGTCGCCCGAGGCGAACCCGGGCCAGTGGTAGGCCTTGAAGAGCCCGCTCCCGAACGGCTCAGAGTGCCAGTAGAAGCCTCCCTCCCGGCGGTGGGACCGCAGGCTCCAGACGAGGG
>JAJDNV010000347.1 GCA_022340545.1 Acidobacteriota bacterium
TCGCCCGGACGATGTGGCGGTGGGCCCGCGCGGCGTCCCGGAAAGAGACGCGCTGCTGGAGCACGAACTGGCAGAGGATGTCGAAGACCCAGGGACTGCGGACGAGGTGCAGCCCACGCCCGCGACGGGCGAGGGTCGCGAGGGGGCCGGGCGCCGGGGTGAAGCCCGAGGGTTCGTCCTGGAGCCCGAGAAGCGACTCGAGGCGATGGAGGGCCCAGGCCGCCCCCGGGCCCCAGGCGTCGGCGTGAACCTGCCCGTTGGACTCGCCGAGCTTGAGCGTCACCGGGCCCTCGAGGGTCCGGGCCGCCCGCCACAGGACACCCGGACCCCGGCGGCACGAGGGGTCGTGCAGCCCGAAGGGCACGAAGCGCAGCGAGGCGTCGAAATCGTAGGGTCGGGGGAGAGCGGCGACCCGGGTCTGGTCGGGAGCAGGGCCCTCTCCCCTGGTGTCGGCGTGGGTCGGCGTCTCCAGCCGGTCGCCACTGGGCACGATCCGGGAACTGTAGCAGGCCACCCCGACGCTGAGACGGCCTCCGCCGCCGGACGTGCGTTCCGGGCGCCGGGGTAATAGCCTATGGGACGGCCCGAGGTCAGGCGAGCGGCCCACGGTGGTCGAACATCCAGGTTCTCGAGAAGGAGAGACGCCCATGCGAGTCCTGTTCATCGGCGGGACCGGGAACATCAGCGCCGCCTGCAGTCGCCTCTGCCTGGAGCGTGGCATGGAGGTCTTCCTCCTCAACCGGGGCCAGCGGGACGTGCCGATCCCGGGGGCTCGGTTCCTCGTTGCGGACATCGGTGACGCCGATCAGGTCGACAAGGCCCTGGGCGATCTCACCTTCGATGCCGTCGCCAACTTCATCGCCTTCGTCCCCTCCGACGTGGAGCGAGACATCGCCCTGTTCGCGGAACGGACGCGGCAGTACTTCTTCATCAGCTCGGCCTCGGCCTACCAGAAGCCCCTGGTGCACCCGATCGTGACGGAATCCACGCCCCTCCGGAACGTCCACTGGCAATACTCGCGCGACAAGATCGCGTGCGAGGACCGGCTGACCACCGCCTACCGGGAGCAGGGCTTCCCGATGGTCATCGTGCGGCCCTCGCTCACCTACGATACGGTCTGGCCGATCGCGATCGGGGGATGGGACGAATTCACTCTGGTCGACCGCATCCGGCGCGGGGGGGAGATCGTCGTGCACGGCGACGGCACCTCCCTCTGGACGGTGACCCACTCCGAGGACTTCGCCGTCGGCTTCGTCGGCCTCATCGGCAACGGGAACGCCGTCGGGCACGCCTTCCACATCACCTCGGACGAGATCCTGACGTGGGATCGCATCTACACGACGATCGCCGAGGCCGCGGGGGTGGCTCCGAAACTGGTGCACATCCCATCCGAGTTCCTGGCCGAGCTCGACGACCGTGCGCGCGGAAGCCTGCTCGGGGACAAGGCGCACAGCGCGATCTTCGACAACTCCAAGATCAAGCAGTTCGTCCCCGACTACGTGGCTCGGATTCCGTTCCACGTCGGTGTGCGCAGGACCCTGGCGTGGTTCGAGGCCGACTCGAAGCGCCAACGCATCGTCGACGAGACCAACGAGACGATGGACCGCTACATCGCGGCGTGGCGGCAGGCCCGCGGTGCGGGGCATGGATCAAAGATGACCAGGAGGAGATCATCATGAAGCTCGGCATTCTGGGTTGCGGCGACTTCCTTCGCTGGCAGGAGGAGCCGCTCAAGGCCAGCACGCGTGTGACAGTGAAGGCCGTCTACGACCCGGATCGGGAGCGCGCGGAGAGGTGGGCGGAGCGTCTGGGTGCGACGTCGGCGACCTCGGAGGACGAGATCCTGGCCGACCCAGAGATCGATCTCGTGTCGCTCTTCGTGCCGCCCTGGGTGCGGAAGGAGCTCTTCGTCCGGGCCGCGGACCACGGCAAGCACCTGCTGCCCACCAAGCCCCTGGGACACACCGCCGAGGCCTGCGACGCCATGGTCGAGGCGGCACAGCGCAACGGGGTCCGTTGCGGCGTCATCTACCGCTCCACCGGCCAGCCCTGGTTCGACAGCGTCAAGTCCCTGCTCGAGGAGGGCCGCTTCGGCCAGCTCGCGCTTTTCCGACAGGACTGGATCCACCACTACCCGCAGTGGGCGGACTGGGCCCTCGACCCGGAGAAGAACGGCGGGCCCTTCATGGGAACCATGATCCACAACCTGAATATCGCCCGGTATCTCATGGCCCGCCCGATGAAGACCGCGACGTGGTTCTCGGACACGCTGGCTCACCCGGACCTGCCCTGTCCGGACACGGAGTGCCTCAAGATCGACTTCGAGGGAGGAGGGGTCGCCCATCTCTTCATCACCTGGGCTGCCGATCTCGCTGTTCACAGCACCGAGGGCAACTACCGCGAGCACATCGATCTGCTGTACCTCGTGACGGACCAGGGCTGGCACATCACCGAGGAGTCGCGGGACGATCACGTGTTCATCCGGGTGTCGCGGCTCGGGGAGGACGAGTGGATCGAGCCTCAGCCCCTGGCGGCGACGCACTACGACCGGTTTGCCGAGGCCGTGGAGAGTGGCGCACCCAACCCCCGGGACCTGCCGGACGTGGAGAACGCCGCCGAGGACGTGCGCCTGCTCCGCTCCTTCGAAGGCCAGGCCTTCGGCCGGCGGGAGCTGATGCCCGGGGGATGAGCGACCCGCCCCGTCCCTGACCGAGGAAGCACCGTGACCCGAGACCTGTCGGACGCCCCCGGCTGTCGCCGCGGGCTCTTCGCCGATACGGGCCCGGCGATCGGGCTCCTGCTGCTTCACCTCGCCTTCCTCCCCGGCTACGGGGTCTTCCGCGACGAGCTGTACTACCTGGCCTGCGGACGCCACCCGGGCTGGGGCTACGTCGACCACCCCCCGCTCGTGGCCTGGGTGGCGTGGGCAGTGCGGCAGCTCGCCGGCGACTCCCACCTCGCTCTCCGCGTCGTGGCCGCCCTGGCCGCCGCCACCACCGTCTTCGTCGCAGCCCGCGTGGCGAAGGAGATGGGGGGGGGTCCCTTCGCCCGGTTCTTCACTGGCCTGGCCGTCGCGCTGCTTCCGGTCTCGCTCTCCCTCGGCAGCGTCTACTCGATGAACGTTCTCGATCTGCTCTTCTGGGTGGTCCTCTTCTGGATCCTCGTCCGCTTACTCACGGGAGGAGACGAGCGGCTCTGGCTGGCCTTCGGTGCCGTCGCCGGTGTCGGTCTGCTGAACAAGATCAGCGTGCTGTTCCTCGGCTTCGGCCTCGTGGTGGGGCTCCTCCTCGCCCGGCGGTGGGACGTCGTCCGCTCGCGCTGGTTCTGGATCGGGGGCGTCGTGGCGTTTCTGGTCTTCCTCCCGCACCTCGTGTGGCAGCAGGTTCACGGCTGGCCCACTCTCGAGTTCATGGCCAACGCCCGCCGCTACAAGATGGCGCCGCTCTCGGTGCCGGGCTTCCTCGGCCAGACGGTTCTCCACACCGCGGACGCCCCCTGGCTGTGGGTCCTGGGTGTGGGCTGGCTTCTCTTCGCGCGGCCGGCCGCCCACATGCGCGCGCTGGGCTTCGCCTTTCTCACCGTGCTCGCCGTGCTCGCCGTCACCGGGGGCAAGCCCTACTACCTGGCCGCCGCCTACGCCGCTCCGCTGGCGGCGGGGGCGGTGGCCCTGGAGGGGCTGACCGCCCGGCGGGTCCGCTGGCTGCGACCCGCGCTCACGGCACTCCTGGTCGCGGGTGGGCTGGCGGTGTTGCCCCTGGCCCGACCGGTCCTCCCGGTGGACGACTTCGTCCGGTACGCGACGGCCATCGGGCTCAGCCCGTCGAACGATGAGCGGCACGAGCTCGGGCGCCTGCCGCAGTTCTACGCCGACATGCACGGGTGGCGGGAGATGGCGGAGGCGGTGGCCGGGGTCGTTCACGCCCTGCCCGACGAGGACCGCGATGCGGCCTGCATCTTCGGGCAGAACTACGGGGAGGCGGGGGCGATGGAGTACTTCGGGCCCGGACTCGGACTGCCCCCGGCCCTCTCCGCCCACAACAGCTACTGGCTCTGGGGACCGGGTGAGTGCACGGGCGACGTCCTGATCGTCCTCGGCGACCGCCGGGAGCGCCTCGAGGAGCTCTTCGACTCGGTGGAGCGGGCTGCGACCTTCACCTGCCGCGACTGCATGCCCTACGAGAACGACCTGCCCATCTGGGTCGGACGTGGTCTCCGCCTCTCGATCCCGGACCTCTGGGCCGAGATCAAGCACTTTATCTAGAAAGTGGCCCGAACGCTGAGCGGGAATCGTTCGGGCCACAAGTAGCTTGATGCGTCCGCTCCATTGACCCGCCGCGGGGGCGGCGAGATGCTGGGGCCCGCCCGTACGAGGTCACAATGAACTATCCGATCTGGGAGCTTCCCGCACCGGGGCTGCTCATTGCCGCGGTTGCCATCGTCCACGTGTTCATCTCCCACTTCGCGGTGGGGGGCGGTCTCTTCCTGGTGCTGGCCGAGAAGAAGGCCCGGGCCGAGGGCGACGACGCCTTCCTGGGCTTCGTCCGCTCGCTCAGCCGCGCCTTCGTCCTCGTCACCCTCGTCCTGGGCGCGCTCACCGGGGTCGGCATCTGGTTCACGATCGCCCTCGTCCAGCCTCAGGCCACCAGTGCCCTCGTCACCGCCTTCGTCTGGGGCTGGGCCATCGAGTGGACGTTCTTCGCGGTCGAGATCGCGGCGGCGATGGTCTACTACTACGGCTGGGATCGCCTCGACGCGCGCACCCACGTGCGCGTCGGGTGGATCTACTTCGCGTCGGCCTGGGCCAGCCTGGCCGTCATCAGCGGGATCCTCTCCTTCATGGCCACCTCCGGCGCGTGGCCGCTCACCCACCGCTTCGCCGATGGCTTCTTCAACCCGACGTACTGGCCCACGGTCGCGGTGCGCACCGCCCTGGCGGCGGGCCTGGCCGGGCTCTATGCTCTCTTCGCGGCGGCCTTCGTGGACGACGGTGACCTCAAGGCCCGCGTCGCGCGCTGGTCGGTGACTCGATGGGTCGTTCCCGCCGCGGTCCTGATCCCGGTGACCCTCCTCTGGTACCTGTCGGCGGCGGTCGAGGCCGGGGTCGGAGTGGCCGAGACCCTCGGCGCCGCCGGCACCGCCCCGGGGGCCCTGATGACGGCGGTCTTCTCGTCCGTGGCCGGAGGACATCCGATCGTTCGACACGCCGCGGCCGTGACCGTGGTCGGTGCGGTCCTGCTCGTCCTGGGAGCCCTGGCCCTCGCCGCGCTTCGAGCCCGGACCTACGGCCCGCTCGAGGCGGCGCTGCTGATGCTCCTGGGCTTCGTCTCGATGGGGAGTAGCGAGTGGGTCCGCGAGGGGCTGCGCAAGCCCTGGGTGATCGACCGGTACATGTTCGTCAACAGCGTGCGCCTGCCCGCGTCGGCCGG
>JAJDNV010000358.1 GCA_022340545.1 Acidobacteriota bacterium
CAGCTGTCGGTGCACACCCCCCTGGGGCGGGCGATGCATCATCCCGCCTACACATTCTTCAAGAAGATCTCGCACACCGCCGACAGCCAGGACCAGCGCCACCGCATGGTGCCGGCCTCGCGCCCGCTCATGACGTTGACCGACACCCGCCGACCCGACTACATCACGCCTCCGCTCGTCGCCGCGAACCGGGAGGCGCTCGAGGTGTACGAGGAGGCCATGGAGCGGGCCTGGACGGCCAAGAATCGGCTGCTCGAGATGGACGTGCCCCTCGAGCAGGCTCTCTACCTCCTGCCGAACGCGAAGGCGCTCCGGTTCCACGAGAGCGGGAGTCTCCTCTACCTCGCCCACAAGTGGGTCATGCGGACCTGCTTCAATGCCCAGGAGGAGATCTACCGGGCGTCGATGGACGAGCTCGAGCAGCTCGGCGCCGTCCACCCGCGTCTTGCCCGGCACATGGGCCCGCCGTGCGTGCTTCGCTACCAGCGCACGAGCCCGGTCTGCACGGAGGGCCAGCACTTCTGCGGCGTGCCGGTCTGGCGGAGTTTCCCGGAGGTCGAACGCCCCCTCTAGGGTGCCGTGTCACCAGCAGTCGTGGTTCTCGACCGCTTCGGTGAGCTTCTACGCGCGGTGAGGGCCTGCGGCGGCGATGGACACACGCGGAGAAGCAGCCAGTGCGTCAGCGGGTACGCGACCAGGACGAGCGCTCCGGCGACGACCGCGACGTGAGTGACCGGGCCTCCCCACGTCTTCTTCAGGATCGGGTCGACGAAGGCGTCGTTGATGTTGGCCACGGGGCCGAAGAAGCGTCCGACGACGACCCCGAGGATGGCGACCGCCGACTGGAGCAGGTACCCGCGCCGGTCGTAGCCGATTCGGCGCAGGACGATCACGAGGAGCACCGGCAGGATGACGTGGTAGAGCGACAGAAGCCGGGTGAACGGGGGCCACTGCGGGTCCCACATGTACTCGGTGCCTCCGATGGCGTGGCTCCCGGTCAGGAGGCGCGAGACGACGTCCGCCGTCCAGACCACGCCGACGAGCAGGATCCCAACGGCCTGGCTCGAGAGCAGCAGGCGGCTGCACGTCCAGATCCCGACTGCCGCGAGAATCACCGCGAGGTTGCAGAGGAAGAGGAAGTTGGCGAAGCCGTAGGCGAGGGCGTACGACGGTACGTAGACAGACATCCAGCCGAGCGCTGCCCACCGAAGGCGACGGAAGCAGCCTGCGGTCACGGCTCGGCGTCGCCTTCCGACGAGGATCGCGGCCCGGCCGAATCCGGCACGACGCCCGGCCCACGGCCGGTCAACGCCTCCACGCGCTCGGCCGCCCGCTGACCGCTCCGCACCGCGCCCTCGATCGTGGCCGGAAGGCCCGTATCCGTCCAGTCGCCGGCAAGGAAGAGACCCGGGACGTCCGTGCCCGGCCCGGGACGGAGCGCCTCCAGCTCGGGAGTCGAGGCGAAGGTCGCGTCGGGCTCGCGCAGCACGAGCGTTCGCTCGATCTTCGCCTCCGCCATGGCCGGGAAGTACCGGCGGAGCGCGGCCTCGGCGGCCCCCACCAGCTCCACGTTCTTCTTCGGCGCGCTGCGATAGGCCGCGCTCACGATGAAGGCGAGGTGCTGGGGCGCCCCCCGGCGCCCGAAGAGCCGACCCTTGTCGAACACCCACTCGATCTCGCAGCCGCGCAGGCCCAGCATCGGGCGATCCACGACCTCACGGTCCAGCCACATCTCCACCGAGACGATGGGCGAGCGGCCGAAACGGCCCAGAGCGGCGAAGGCGGGCCGTCCGCGCCATTCCTCGGGCAGCAGCGGAATGAGCGCGTGGGCGGGGATCGCCGAGACCACCGCCTCCGCGGGTTCGAGGCGGGGCTCGGGCGCCCGTCCGGTCTGCAGCTCCTCCCGCTGCCGCGCGCGCTGCACGTAGCGCACCCCGCCCGCGCGGCCCGCCTCCGGCTCGATGGCCTCGACGAGAGTGCCCCGTCGCAAGACCCCGCCGCGCCCTTCGAAGTACCGCGCGAGGCGCTCGAGGAGGACGCCCCAGCCGCGCCGGAGGAACACCAGGCGGGACGCCCGGTGGTCGCGCAGAAACGACTCCTGGTAGACGCGGTGGAAGAGGACCGCGGCCGACCGCTCCGGGGACTCGTTGACGACGGCCAGGGCGAGCGGATCCCACAGGAGGCGCCGGGCGGCCGGGCCCTGGCCCGTGCGCCGGAAGTACTCGGCGAGGGTCAGGCCGACGGGGGTGGGGCCGAAGCGGACGGCGAGGCCCAGCCGCAGCGCCTGGAGCTTCACGCGCAGGGGAACGCGGAGACCGACGAGCCCGGCCAGCAGATGCAGCGGGGCGACGAGCGGGGGGCAATCGAGGACGGTCGCGCCCTCGTCGTCCACCCACTCGATCTTCAGGTTCTCCTGGGGATTGAGCAGGTCGGTCGCGCCCGCCCGCCGGACGAGATCGAGCGTGGCCGTGTAGGCCCCGATCATGAGGTGGGTTCCGTTGTCGACGTCGTCACCGGTCACCGCGTCGCGGAACGAGGTGGCGCGGCCCCCGAGAACACCCCTCCGCTCGAGCAGGACGACGTCGTGACGCCGCTCCTGGAGCGCAATGCCCGCGGCCATTCCCGCGAAGCCGCCCCCGATGACGACGACCTTCATGCCCCCCCGTACACCCGGGCCGCCGCCCGCAGCGCGATCCAGGCCTTGCGGGGCCGACCGACCCGGACCCTCTCTCCTCCGATCGGATAGCCGCGCCGGGCGAGCTTCTCGAGGATTGCCCGGTAGATCGACCCCATGATCTCGGCCGCCAGCATGGCCCGCCGGTCCTCCGCGGGCAGCCGCTCGGCGGCGGTGGCGTAGTGCCCGCGAGCCCGGTCCGCCTCGAACGCCAGAAGCGCCCCGACCTCGGCCCGCCGAGGGACGCCGGGCCCGGCGGTGAGGAGCTCCTTCTCCTCCACCCCGAAGCGTGCGAGGTCCTCGAGCGGAAGGTAGAGCCGTCCCCGGGCGGCGTCGGGGGCCACGTCGCGCAGGATGTTGGTGAGCTGCAGGGCGAGCCCCAGTTCGACCGCGTACTCGCGGGTGCGCGGGCTCGTGTACCCGAAGATCTCGATCGAGGCGAGACCCACCGCCGAGGCCACGCGCTCGCAGTAGAGCCGGAGGTCGGCCCAGGTCGCATAGCGGTGCTCGGTGAGGTCCATGCGACAACCGGCCACGATGTCGTCGAGCACGGCCCGTGGAATCGGGAATCGATCGACGGTCTCCGCCAGCTCGCGCCCGAGCTCGGTCTCGGCCCTGCCCGCATAGCACCGGTCGAGCTCGTCGCCCCAGCGATCGAGGCCGGCCGCACCCCCGCCCCCCTCCTCGTCTACGCAGTCGTCGACGGCCCGGCAGAACGAGTACAGGGCGTAGATCCCGCGGCGTCTGTCTTCCGGAAGCGTCAGGAAGGCGTAGTAGAAGTTGCTCTGGCTCTTTCTCGTGAGTCGGGCGCTGAGGCTCGAGGTCATCGGGAAGACCACCGCCACGCCCGCCAGGCCAGTGCCGCCTTGTCGAGAGCGGAGTGCTTCGGGCGGCGGGTGAAGACGTCCGCCCCCACCGCCTCGATGCGGTCGAGGATCGACGTCCCACCAAGCCAGGTGAGCCGCATCTCGAAGCGCAGCTCGCGTCCAACGCGGTCACACAGCGGGCGCCCCTCCTCGAACAGCTCCCGGGTGCGGCCGATGAGCTCGGCCATGAGCCCGCGAAAACCGTCGGTGACCCGCCCGTGGCTGAAGTCCCAGGTCCCCACCCCGTGGCGCCTCATCAGGTCCTCGGGGACGTAGATGCGGTCGCGGGCGTAGTCGATGGCCGCGTCCTGCCAGTGGTTGGCGAGCTGGAGACCGGTGCACACGGCGTCCGAGAGCCGCGGCAGCTCGGGATCGTCCTGCTCGAACACGAGGAGCACCAGCCGGCCCACCGGGTTCGCCGAGCGCCGGCAGTAGTCGAGGAGCTCGTCCCAGCTCTCGTAGCGGTTCTTCACCGTGTCCTGTCGGAAGGCGGACAGCAGATCGAGGAGCAGCTCCTTCGGGACGTCGAGGGCTCGGACGGTCTCGCCCAGGGCCACGAAGACCGGCCCCTCCGCCTCGCCGCGGTAGGCGGCATGCAGGAGGGCCTCCCACTGGTCGAGCTTCTCCTGCCGGACGCCCTCGTAGATCGGCTCGTCCGCGAAGTCGTCGGCAATCCGCGCGAACGCGTAGAGCGCATATACGTACCGACGCTTCTTGCGGGGGACGAACAGCCCCACCGGGAAATTCTCGTAGTGGGCCTTGACCCGGGCCTCGCAGTGCGCGAAGGCATCGTCCACGCTGACGGCCATCGGCCCGGGATCTTAGCATCGGGTCGATGACGCTGGCCCCCTCGAGACCCCGCGGGCCACAACGGGCGCGAGCCCCCGCCGCGGAACGGACCGCGCAAAGCTTCGACCGCGGTGGGGATCTGCACCTACGAGGTGCTTCGGCAGTGGCGGGCCGGGGGCTAGGGACGCGAGGAGACGGCCTCGCCGGCGAGGTAGCGGCGCAGGCCGGATCCGCCTCCCAGGGCGGTTCGGAAGGCCACGACCGCCACGGCCGCGACGATGAGCACGGCGAAGAGGGTGGGTCCTGCGAACCAGGCTCCCAGGTCCGCCGTCAGAGGAGCGATGAGGAGCGTGTCGCACACGAAGCCGCCGGCCATGGCGGCGAGGAGCCCAAAGCGTAGGAGCACGAAGGCGTATGTGCCCATGATCACGAGGCGGACGGGGAGGCTCAGCCAGAGGGGCTGGGTCGAGGCGGCGACCTCAAGCCCGGCGAGAAGGACGACCAGGCCCACCACCGCCAGCGACTCGCGGCGCAGGACGAAACGCAGTATCAGGTAGAGGAGGAGGCTCCCGAGGCCCAGGAGCGCGTCGCCGGTGATGAGCGTCAGAACGCCGGCCGCGCTCTCGCGCAGGCCGAGCAGACCGGGCAGGTTGTGGGGCACCACCGGCTCGGGCGGGAACGCCCCGAGCCAACCCGGCAACCTCCACGTCAGCGAGAGGAAGAGGACGACGGACGCCCCCCAGACCCCTCCGATCAGCACGTCGCGCCCGACGATCGCGTCCCCGAAGCCCCCGTTCAGGAGCCGCGTCCAGGACACGAGGGTCGTGGGACGCAGGCGACGCACGTAGGGCTCGAGGGCGAGGTAGAACAGCCACACCAGCGTCGCCAGGAGCATCACGGTGCCCGCTCCGCGACTGATGAGGGCCATCTCCCCGATGATGTCGGCCACGTGGTGGGTGTCGAGAAGCCACACGACCAGACCCGCGGCGGCCAGACCCGCCGCGAGGCGGAAGGCGCCCCGGCGGTCGCCCCGGCCGAGGACGAGATTACGCCGGGCCAGAACGGCTCCGACCCCGACCAGGAGCACGACCAGCCCAGCCGCAACGTACCTCAGGACCTGCTGGCCTGGGGTCGGCTGATGGGCCTCCATCCGCTCGGGCCGCGTCCAGGGCTCCACGACGCGGAACCAGACCGCTCGGCCACGGTAGGCTGCCGCCTCCACCCGGATGGAGACTTCGGGTCGGTCCGGCCAGACGCCAGTCCACGCCGCTCGGGTGTCTACGAAGAAGGGGGGCAGCCAGGTTGGATCGGTGGGTTCGAGCTGGTCGGGGTCGAGGCCGGCCTCCGTGAGGAGAGGAGACCAGTCGACGGGCGTCGGGGGATCGGTCGTGGCCTCGACCTGTGGCGGCACCGCGTAGAACTGCAGGAGCTGCCCGCGGAAGTCGTACTTCGTACCCGCCATTCCCGTGATATCCGGGGGGGGCGAGCTCCAGTCCACTCTGCCCGCACCCCTGAGGCTGACGAGGGGACGCGGGCTCCACCGGTACCAGAACTGGAGCACGGCGGGGCGACCGGTGCCGAGCTCGTTCCAGCGGCGGTCCCGTGGGGAGGCCGCCCGCTCGCTGCGGAAGTACTCGCGATCGAAGCCGACGCCGGCGTGGGCGTCCGCCATCCCTTCTTCGTGTCCGTGTCCGAGGCGCGCGACGAGCTCCCGTGCCCGGTCCTCGAGGACCTCCGGCGGCTTCTCCATCGGGACGATGTTGACGAGATACAGCGAGTGCCAGAGAAGGGGGGCAAGGAAGGCACCGAGGACGGTGGCGAGAAGGCAGGCCCAGGCCACCCGAGGCGAGAGCGACCCCGACTCCCCGGCGGCCGCCACCAGCTCGGGCGAGGGCGTGTCACCGGCGGCGATCGCGGCTTCGAGCGGGTTCTGTCCGGAGAGCATGGCGGACACGGCGAGGGCCGAGGGAGGCCGCTTTCGCGGCTCCTTCTCCAGGCAGGCCAGGATGGCCCTCTCGATGGTGGGGTCGAGGCCGGGAACGACCAGGGACGGCTCCATCGGATGCTCGTCGCGCTGCTTGCGCGTCAGCTCGGCCAGCGTCTTCCCGGCGAAGGCGCGCCGGCCGGTGAAGAGCTCGTACAGAAGCAGCCCGAGCGCATAGACGTCGCTGCGGACCGTGACCTCACGCCCCAGCAGCTGCTCCGGCGACATGAAGGACGGCGTCCCGGAGCGCACGTCTTCGTCGGTGAGGGCCTCGGCGAGGCCGGCGAGGCCGAAGTCGGTGATCCGTACGTTGCCCTGCCCGTCGAGCATCACGTTGGCCGGCTTCAGGTCCCGGTGGAGAACGCCCTTCTCGTGGGCGGCGGCGAGGCCGGCGCAGACCTGCCTGGCGATGTCGAGGGCCTTGTCCTGCGGCAGGCGACCGATCCGTCGGAGGAGGGAGGAGAGGTTCTCCCCATCCACGAACTCCATCGACAGGAAGTGCTGCCCGTCCGCTTCGCTGATGTCCCAGACGCTGCAGACCGCCGGGTGGGAGACCTGGCGGGCCATCCGGACCTCGCCGAAGAGCCGCTCCAGGCGCTCGGGGTCGGCGTCGAGTCCGGGGGGGAGGAACTTCAGCGCCACCGGCTGCTCGAGCTTCAGATCGTCGGCCCGGTAGACCTCACCCATCCCCCCCCGTCCAAGGAGCCCGAGGATCCGGTATCGCCCCCCCAGGACCGTCCCGGGAGCGAATCGGTCGGAGGCGGCGGAGGCGCCGAGCCCGCTCGCGCTCGTCGGCGTCGGGGAGCGGCGCCGCGAGCTACTCGGGGACGGCGAGCCCCGCCGCGGAGCGGTTCCGGTCGGGCTGTCCGAGATGTCGAGGTTCGTCCCGCACGACGCGCAGAAGCGGCTGGTGTCCCCAACCGGGGCCGCGCAGGACGGACAGGTCGACACGGTGCGTTCAGACCCCACCATCAGAAGATACGACACCCCGCGGTTGGAGATCCCCCGTTTTTCGCCCCGTGGCGCCCGTGGGCCGCCTTTCGGCGGCCGGAAATCGGTCACCCGAGCGCGTCATCCCCTGCAACTCGGTGACGCCCATGAAGCTGCCGGCGGCCCGACAATTGCACAAGTCGGGCCCGGGCTGAACGATGGTCATGGATTTCGAGAAGACCGTTCCCATGGTGGCCGGGCGCAAGCGTGACACGCAGCCCCTGGACGCACCAAAGGCCCGGGACCTGCGGACGCGGATCCTCGAGGCGAAGGCCCGGGCCATCGCCACCGGCGACTGGGTGCTCGAGCGCGCGGATGCCGACGGCGGCGCCGTCCAACGGACGCCGATCCTGCCGCTCCCGTTTCGGGTGGGGCGGGCGGCCGATTCCGAGCTCGTCCTCGCGTCACCGCACGTCTCAAAGACCCACGCCGAGATCTACTCCGACGGCGAGGCGCTGCGGTTGCGGGATCTCGGCAGCCGCAACGGGACCTTCCTCAACCATCAGCCGGTCAGCGACGCCGCGATCCACTGTGGAGACATCCTCCACTTCGGGGACTACGAGTTCCGCGTCGCGGGGGAGGAGAAGACAGCTGCGAAGAAGGTCGACGACACCGCGACGCTCGTCCGGCAGGGGCCGCTCCCCAGGGGCTTCGAGACCAGCTCCCGCGATCTTCGGCAGCTTCTGAGTGAGGGCACCGTCACGATGGTCTTCCAGCCCATCGTGGACATGCCTACGAGCCGCGTGTCCGCGTGTGAGGCCCTCGGCCGCGGATGCCACCCGGGACTCCCCGAGAGCCCGGTCGAGCTCTTCGAGATCGCGGGCAAGCTCGGTCCAGACGCCCAGGCCGAGCTCAGCCGCCTCTTCCGGCGGCGTGCGGTCGAGATGATCCAGGACCTCCCAGAGGCGCCGGTCGTGTTCCTGAACACCCACCCGGTCGAGCTGGAGAGGCCGGGTCTGGTCGAGTCTCTCGAGGAGCTCCGGACCCTGGCTCCGAACGTCGACCTGGTCCTCGAGATCCACGAGAGCGCGCTGGCCCAGACGGACTTCATCGTGTGGCTGCGCACCCGCTTGATGGAGATCAACGTCGGGCTGGCCTACGACGACTTCGGGGCGGGACAGGCCCGGCTCTTCGAGCTGGCCGAGGCCCCCCCCCACTACCTGAAGTTCGACCGTCGTTTCATCACCGGCATCGACAACGCGCCCGTCTCCCGGCAGCGGCTCGTGGCCTCGTTGGTGGCCGCTGCCCGCGAGCTGCTCGTTCGTACGGTGGCGGAGGGAGTGGAGACGGCGGAAGAAGCTGCCGCGTGCATGCGTGCGGGGTTCACCCACGCTCAGGGCTACCACTTCGCCCGGCCGGGACCGGTCGAGGCCCTGGGCGCCTGTGCCCCCGCGTCGCGAGGGAAGGGTTCATGAAGAGACAGGAAACGAGGCTCAGCTCCGCGGTCACCGATCGCATCATCGCCCTTCTCGAGGGGGGGCCGGTCGAGGCCGCGGAGTGGGCGAAGAGGATGGATCGACTGGAGGCGGAGTGGGGCACCGACGTCTACGCGGTGCTTCTCTTCGTCCTGACCCACCTGGACTTCTCGGGGGCCAAGGCCCGTGAGCACTGGGGACGCGTGCTCCGGCAGTGGGAGCAGCTGAACCGCGACCTGCCCGAGCGCGTGGATCTCCGGGTGGCGGTGCTCCACTACTTTTTGCGCATCCAGAAGAAGCTGCGCAACCCCGCGATCGTGGAGCTCCGGATCCTGCGCCGGACCCAGGCTTCGGTGGTCATGGACGAGCTCACCCGGCTCCACAACTTCCGCTTCTTCCAGGAGCAGATCCAGACCGAGGTGCGGCGCACGAACCGGGAGGACACGACCCTGGCCCTGCTCATGATCGACATCGACGACTTCAAGGGCTTCAACGACACCCGCGGCCACCTGGCCGGCAACGTCGCCCTGCGCCGACTCGCCGGCGTGCTGAAGCGGGCGGTGCGCGAGACGGACGCCCCGGCTCGTTACGGAGGTGAGGAGTTCGCCGTCCTCCTGCCCAACACACGCAAGATGGGGGCGCTGAAGGTCGCGGAGAAGGTCCGCCTGGCGATCGAGAAGGCGAAGGTCGGCCTGGAGAAGGGACGGAGCGGGAGCCCCCTCACCGTGAGCGTCGGGCTCGCCACGCTGCCCGGCGACGCCGCCAGTGCCGAGGACCTGATCGAAAAGGCCGACCGCGCGCTCTACATCGCCAAGAGCATGGGCAAGAACTGCGTCAAGCCCTTCTCCGACGAGCGCCGGGAGCACGTTCGCCTCGATACCGCCCTGACCGGACAGTTCAGCCTCGTGGACTCGCACCGCCATGTCTTGACTACGCTGAACGTCAGCGAGGGAGGCCTGCTCTTCCTCTCCGAGGAGCCACCGAATCGGGGCTCCCTCGCCCAGGTCAAGCTGGCTCTGCCCCCCGGGGGCCACCCCGTCGAGGGGGTGCTCCGGGTGATGCGGGTCAAGCCCGTGAAGGACGGGTACGAGATCGGGACGCAGATCGTCCACATGTCGCACCGCGACCGCCACCGCTTCCGGATCTTCCTGCGGCAGATCAAGGAGGGAGGGGTGATCCAGCTCCTGCCCACGGCGCGGGCCCGACGGTCCACGGCGAGCGGGCGCGGGGTGGCGGCGCCCCGGGCGGCGAAGAAGACCCGCGCGGGCAAGGCCCGGGCCCGTGCCGTCCGAAGCGCCTGAGCCTGGATCGCCCGCCCGGACGGCCTACTTGAGACCGAACTCACGGGCACGGAGCCCCCGGGCCCGGTCGCGGAGCTCGGCGGCCTTCTCGAACTCGAGGGCCTTCGCCGCCTCGCGCATCTGCTTCTCGAGAGCCCTGACCTCGGCCGTGATCTCCTCGAGCGACCGGTAGCGATCGGCCGGCTCCTCCTCCACCTCGGGGATCGAGGCGTAGTCGTGCTCGTAGACCGAGGAGAGCAGCTCACCGATGTTCTTGCGGATGCTCGCGGGCGTGATGCCATGCTCGCGGTTGAACGCCTCCTGTAGCGATCTTCTCCGGGTCGTCTCGCCGATCGCCAGTTTCATCGAGTCCGTGACCTTGTCGGCGTAGAGGATGGCCATCCCCTCCACGTTCCGGGCCGCACGTCCCATCGTCTGGATGAGCGACCCGCCGGACCGGAGGAACCCTTCCTTGTCTGCGTCGAGGATGGCGACCAGGGACACCTCGGGCAGGTCGAGCCCCTCGCGCAGGAGGTTGATCCCGACCAGGACGTCGAATTCACCCTTGCGAAGGTCGCGGAGGATGCGGACGCGCTCGAGCGTCTCGACGTC
>JAJDNV010000359.1 GCA_022340545.1 Acidobacteriota bacterium
ATAGAGCGCCAGGCCGCCGACCGCGAGCAGGCACTGGAGGGCGAACATGCTCCTGTTGTCGACCGGCTCCCCGGCTCGGAGGTGGCGGCGGAGCCCGACCAGGAGCAGGACGAGGGTGGTGAGGCTCAGGTCGCCGACGACGCCGCGGAGCAGCCCGGCCAGGGGCAAAGCCCCGATCGGCACCAGCGCGGCCACTGCGCCCACCCCGGCGACCAGGGCGAGGCCCGATCGGCGGAGTCCGATCGCGCGTCCCGCCGTCACGAGGGCGGCGACGATCACGACCGCGGCGCCGGCCAGGCCGTTGAGGTCAGTCAGCGCGGGCATGCCGGGTGTCCTCCACGCGTTCGTCCAACCACGCCTGGTTGAAGCGGACGTGCTTGATGTACGCACGGTTCCACGAGTACAGCAGGTGGAAGTCTCCACCACGCGTGCGGACCAGAGACGGATACGAGAAGTCGAAGTGGCAGCGCGACTCCCAGCACATGAAGCGTCGCGAGGACGTCACATAGCGCATCGCGTCGGTGACCGTGTCGTCCGTAGCCCGGGCCAGGGCCTCGACGGTCTGCGCCCAGCGATCGTCATCGAAGGACCGCTCCCGCTCCGCGACCTGATCCTCCAGACGATGGACCCTCCTCCAGGTGGCTCCGGTGTCGTCGGAGACGATGAGCGAGAGGGCGTCACGCTCGACCTCGACGTCGTTGAGGACCGCGAGCAGCCGCCCGTCCGGCAGCGCGAGACCCTCGATGGCGGCGTCCGGGTTGACGAGCGGTGTCCGAGTCGGACGCGTCCACCGCCGTCCCGCGTCATGCGTGCGGCTGAGCGTCACCCGCCGCGGCGGCTCTTGCCCCGACGGCCGCATGAGGGCCAGGGCCGTGCTCGGGCCCGTGGGCAGGACGGCGGGCTGAGAGCCCCGACCCAGGGTGCTGATCCGTTGCTTGTCGATGACCGCGCCGCGCCGATCGACACGGAGGGTTTCGGAGAGCCCGAGCAAGAGGCTCCGGTAGGCGGGCAGCCCGAGGGTGCCGTCGGTGTACTCGAAGGGATGGGCCCTCACGAGCGTGTTCAGGTTGAAGAAGGGCGTGCCGATGAGCCTCCTGGGCGGACCCCAGGTCTCGCCGTCGTCGTTGGAGCGGATGCATGTGACAGTGCTCCCGCCCCAGCCCCCGACCGTGACCGTGACGTAAAAGAGCCACAGGGTCCCGTCGGCGGTCCGGATGGCGGTCGGGTTGCCCAGCTTGGTGACGTGGCGCCACAGCCCGCGCCTCGTGCCCTCGGGCTCAGCCACCGTCCGGGCGTCGCTCCATTCGCCGCGGTTGGGATCATAGACGGCGGAGAGGATCACAACGTCGAGCGCGCCCTCGGCGCTGCCCGAGAACCAGAAGGCCCGCAACCGCCCGTCGGCCAGCTCCACGAGCGACGCGGCGTGGGCGGCAACGTCGTGTCGCCGGGACACGAAGCCCGTTCGAAGAAGTGGCTCGACCTCCGATGGATGGCCCGGCCCCCGACGGGGAGAAAGGCCCTCGGAATGACCGGTGGTCGAGACACGGAAGAGGGGTGGCGGAGACCGTCGGAAGGACTTCGAGAAGCCCACGCCGAACGCAAGCACCGTCAAGAACGCCAGGAGCGCGCGTCGCCGGCGTCGCGGCGCCCATTCGCCGCGGCCCGTGGACTCGGGGCCGACCGTGCCGGGGGCGGGACTCACGGTGACGGCGTCTCCGCGCCGGTCTGGGTCGTCGCCGCCTCCCGGGCCTTGACCAGGACCTCCCTCACGAGCAGGTTCTCGAACACTCGTCCCGCCAGGATCGCCCGGATCTCGGCGCTGCGGTGGCGGCCCCGCAGGTCGAGTCGCTCGCCGAGAAGGACCGCCTCCTCTCCGACGGGATCCCCGGGGCGCAGCCGCACCGCGACCCGCGGGTAGCGCCGCAGCAGAGTGGGGACCGACGGGTCCCGCTCGTCAGCGTACCCGTGCACCCGGGCGTCGGGGAGAAGCAGGCGGTATCCCTCCTCCTTGGCGATGAAGTCGACGGGGACCCACACGTCGCGACCGGCCACAGCCGCCTGTGCTCGCGCGTCGTAACGGCCCAACGGCCCATCGAGAGGCTTCAGGAGCGACGAGAGCGAGAGAAGAACGAGGAGCACTCCAGCCAGCACCCCGAATCGCGTGAACCGGGGAATGAGCAGGGCGAGGACAAGGACGGCCCCGGTGACGGCCAGGAGACCCCAATGCCCCGGCCCATACGGGGGCGGGCCGGGAAGCGTGCCCTGGAGCGCCACCGACAGCCAGGCGGCCGCCATGACCGGGAGAGCCGCGAGGACGAGGGTGGCCACGAAGATCCCCCGGCGGATCCGCGTCCAGCGCAGCGCGAGGAGAATGGCCACCGCTGGCATGGCCGGCAGCAGGTATCGGCTCGAGCGCTGGGCGGGGAGGCAGTACACGGCGAAGAGCGTGAGCACCCAGATCCAGAGCAGCCGCTCGCCGTCGCTCAGCTCCCGTCGCCGTCGCCAGGAGAAGACGAGCAGCGCCACCACCGGCAGCACCAGGAGGCCGGCGTTGAGCAGGGTGCCCACGGCCAGGCTCGGGAGGCTGAAGCGGCCCCACAGCAGCCCGGACAGATAGGGCTCAGAGAGATCGAACTTGCCCACATTTTCGCCGACGACGAACTCGTCCCACACCGCCCGCGGGTCCGGGTCGAGGAGGAACCACGTGCCGAAGATCGCCAGCGAGAGGGCAAGGACGGCGAGAACCTTCCCAAGGTCCTTCGCGATGAAGTCGCGAAGGCGGTACTCCCGGGCGTGGAGGTACCAGAGCCCGAGGCCGAGGCCGACCGGCACGGCAAGGGCGAACGACTTGTAGAGCAGCCCGAGGCCGAGGGCGAGGCCCATGGCGACGGGGAAAACGACGCGGGAGGCAAACGCGGCCGGGCGCCAGTACAGCAGGACGAAGAACGGAACGAAGGTCCAGAAGACCTCGGGGGCGTTGGTCAGGAACGGACGTCCGTAGCGGTAGGTCGTGAAGAATGCGAGATAGGCGAGAGCGGCCACGAGCCCGGTCTCCGTATCCCCAGAGAGCCGGCGCCCGAGCAGGAAGACGAGGAGGCCGATGAGGAACATGTAGACGACGCTCGGGTAGCGCAGGTGCCAGAGGTCGAACGACCGCCCCCATTTGGCCGAGAGGATCCCCTGCCAGAACAGAAGCGGGGGCTTCGTGTTGCGCATCCCGGGGAGATCGGAGCGGAGCGGCAGCAGGGTCCCGCTGGCCGCGGTGAGACGCGTGATGTGCGTGTAGGCGTACTCGTCGCCGTTTTTGGGGATGTGCGCGCTGCCGAGGTCGTGGACGTAGAGGCCGACGGCGAGGAGGACGAGAAGCCCGTACACGGCGAGACCGGAGCGCTTTTCCATTCCCGGGAGTGTATCGGATCGCGGTGAGCCGGCGGACTATCGTCCTGGGCGGGCAGGCGGGTCTCCCCGGGCCGGTTCGCTACTGCTCTCGCACGATCCGCAGCATGCGACGAAGCGGCTCGGCGGCACCCCAGAGCAACTGGTCCCCGACGGTGAAGGCCGCCAGATAGGTCGGCCCGAGGTTCATCTTCCTCAGGCGGCCCACCGGGACGTCGAGCGTCCCGGAGACGGCGGCGGGGGTCAGATCGGCGAGGGTCGCCTCCTTGGTGTTGGGCACCACCGAAACCCACTCGTGGGCCTCGCCGATCATGCCCGCCAGCTCGTCGACACCCACGTCCCTGGTGAGCTTGATGGTGAAGGCCTGGCTGTGGCAGCGCATCGCGCCGACCCGGACGCAGATCCCGTCCACCGGAACGGGCTTCTTCGTCCCGAGGATCTTGTTGGTCTCGCAGAACCCCTTCCACTCCTCGCGGGTCTGGCCGTTGTCCATCGGCCGATCGATCCAGGCCAGGAGGCTCGCCGCCAGGGGCGCACCGAACTGCTCGGCCGGCACGGCCCCGGACTGCAGGCGGCCGGTGACGGCACGATCGAGGTCCAGCGCCGTGGCGGCAGGATCCCGCAGGCCCGGGCGTCCGGCGTCCGCGAGGTCGGCCATCTGTGCCACCAACTCGACCATGTTCTTGGCGCCGGCGCCCGAGGCCGACTGGTAGGTCATGCTCGTCATCCACTCGACGAGGTCGTGCTGGAAGAGGCCCGCGAGGCCCATCAGCATCAGGCTCACGGTGCAGTTGCCTCCGGCGAAGGTCCGGATGCCGTCGGCGATGCCCTTCTCGACGAGGGACCGGTTCACCGGATCGAGAACGATGATGCAGTCGTCCTGCATCCGGAGAGCCGACGCCGCGTCGATCCAGTACCCCTCGTAGCCGGAGGCTCGCAGGGGGGCGTAGACCTCCTTCGTGTAGTCCCCGCCCTGGCAGGTGACGACGACGTCGAAGCGCCTGAGGCTCTCGACGTCCCTGGCGTCCTGGAGCGACGGGGCCGGGACGCCCACGTCGGGGGCTTCTCCGCCGACGTTGGATGTCGTGAAGAACACCGGCTCGATCCCGCGGAAATCGTCCTCGGCCTTCATCCTCTCCATGAGGACGGACCCGACCATCCCGCGCCATCCAACGAACGCGACCCTCAGCATCTCTCTCTCCGCACCTGCATGGTCCCCGGCGGCCCACCCCTGGGCCACCGGCCCGCGCCGGAGCCGGCATGGTATCCCAGCTCACACCCCCCCCAGGAGGTCGTGGCGGGGGTCAACCCGCGGCCCCCACCAGCTGGCGGCCGGCCCCCAGGTCCGTCCAGCGTATCGGACGCGGGGGCTAGAGGCTGAAGCGCTTGCGAATGTACTCGCCCACCACGTCCCGGGCGTAGCCGAGGAGCTGCTCCAAAGACTCCTCGGGTTCACAGAACTCGGGGGTCTCGAGGATCTCGGAGACCATATCCGGGAGCCAGAACGCGCCAAGCAGGCGACGCACGCCCTCGGGATTCAAACCTGCCTCGAGTAACTCGCCTTCGCTCGGCATCTCGAAGACGATGCTCCGTGAAGCCTCGTCCGCCAAGCGCACGCGACCCTCGAGGTACGCGATCACGCTCCGCAGCTCCTCAGGTGTCACGGTAGTCTCCTCTTCATCCCGGTCAGGCCCGTCGCCGGGCTTCTCTCCGGCCTCGCCTCCGCCACTCGAAGCGACCGTCCCGCTCGGCGTAGCCGATGCCGCGGAGAACGGTCGGCACCTCGGAATCGGGGCAGCCCAGGATGGACGCCATCTCGCGCGGCGGGACGAAGGGTCCTGTCCGCGACAGTCGGGCCGCCACCGAGGCGGCACGGTCCAGCCGATCGACCCGCACCGCCCGTCGCCCCGCGGGCTGGTAGCCGCAGGCGAGGTAGAAGGCCCCGGGAAGCGTCGGGTCGAGAGGCACTGAGGGCTCGCCCTGCGGCCCCGGGGCGGGAGGCCCACCGTGGCGGACCGCGAACAAACGCGCCCGCAGGCGGATCGCCGGAGGGCGCAGGAGCGCGGGGACGAAGACGGTGAGGCGTCCGAGAGTCACGCCGACATGCGAGAGCGCCTTGCGGTCCGCCCGTGTGAGCGCAGCGATCTGCTCGGCCACGTCGCGCCGGCGGATGGAGCCCAGCCCCTCGACGAGGACGAAGACCAACCCCCGCGCTGCGCCTGCCGGTGCCGATTCGTGCAGCTCGAAGAGGGGACCCAGTGCGGACCGCAGGTGTGAGTCGATCCACGTCACGAGCCGGCGACGGACCCGCTCCCGGCGCGGCGGGTCGAGCAGCTCCGACGGAAGAACCTCCACCAGCGGCGAGACCGTACGGTCTCCGGAGGCCAGACGCGCCACCGGGGCGCCGTGCCAGAGGACCTCCGCCGAGGGGCCGACCTGGAACGCCTCGTCCCCGTCCTTCTCCAGGGCCTCGACCCGCTCTCCGGCGAGCCCCCTCAGCGCGCGATTGGCGGCGGCGAGCAGTCCCCGGGAACCCTCGCGTGCGGTGCGGTCGGGCACGAAGCGGAAGCCCTCGAGGATCCCCGCGCGCAGGCCCTGCACCAGCACCTCTCCGTTCGGGGCCACGCTCGTCACGAGCTCCGAAGGGTCGTAGCGCGCGATCACCGCCCCCGGGCGGTCCACGAACTGCTGCGTGAGCCGCTCGTGGAGCGCGTCCGAGAGCCGATCCTCCACCGCGCGGGTCCGCTCCTGCCAGAAGCGGGCGTCCGGCACCCAGGCCGACCGGTGCGAGATGTACGTCCAGGTGCGGATCGCGGCGATGCGGCCGAGGAGCGTCTCCACGTCGCCGTCGGTGCGGTCGATGTCCTTCACATGCGCGGCGAGGAAGTCCTCCGGGATGCGACGGACCGGGGTTCTCAGGAAGCCATAGACGCGGGCGAGGAGCTGCGCGTGCGCCTCCGTCATCACGCTCTGGAAGTCCGGGACCCGGCAGACCTCCCACAGGAGCTTGACCGCCTCCGGGCCCCGGGCGCGGGCCATGGTCTCGGTGTCGCGGATGAGGAGCGCCAGCGCGCGGTGGTCGTCGGCGTGACGCATCCGAACGAAGAATGGCTGCGGAGGCCGCCTCTCGAGGCTCCCGAGGAGCGCGAGCGGCGAAAAGAAGTCGAGCGCGTCGTTCCGCCAGTAGACCGAGCGAAGGGCGGCGAAGCGGTGACCCTCGACCGCCTCCACGAGCCGGCGGTCGAAGGGCCCGAGGTCCTGAGTCGGACCGAAGTGACCGTCGCGCACGTGGCGGCCCGCCCGTCCCGCGATCTGGCCGACCTCGGCCGGGCTCAGGTGGCGGGGCCCCACACCGTCGAACTTCCTGAGGCCGGTGAAGACGACGTGGTCGATGTCGAGGTTCAACCCCATCCCGATGGCGTCGGTGGCGACCAGGTGGTCCACGTCTCCACCCTGGTAGAGACCCACCTGGGCGTTGCGGGTGCGGGGAGAGAGGGCGCCGAAGACGAGAGCGGCCCCGCCCCGCTCGCGCCGGATGCGCTCCGCGATCTCGTAGACCTCGCGCACCGAGAACACGACCACCGCGGAACGACGCGGCAGCTTTCCGAGATGCTTCGGTTCGGAGTAGCTGAGCGTCGACAACCGCGGTCGGGTCTGGAAGACCGCCTCCGGCACAAGCCGGCGGAGAAGGGGGCGAATCGTCTCCGCGCCGATCAGCCAGGTCTCGAGTCGCCCCCGGGCGTGGAGGATGCGGTCGGTGAAGACGTGCCCGCGCTCGCGATCGGCGGCGAGCTGGACCTCGTCCACCGCCAGGAAGTCCGCCCGCCGCTCGAGGGGCATCGCCTCGACGGTACAGACCCAGTAGGATGGCCGGTCGGGGACGATGCGCTCTTCTCCGGTGATGAGGGCGACTGCGTCCGCTCCCTTGAGTGCGGCCACACGGTCGTAGTTCTCGCGGGCCAGAAGCCGCAGAGGGAAGCCGACCATCCCCGTGCGATGTGCCAGCATCCGCTCGATCGCGAGGTACGTCTTGCCGGTGTTCGTCGGGCCCAGGAGGGCGGTGATGGGGCGTTGCATTCCCCTCCAGCATAGGGGGGCGCTGAACAGCTGGCAAAAGGGGCCCCCGATGGGTTAGTACAGTGCCGAGCGAATCTCGAGACTCGCCTTCGCGAGTCGGAAACGGAGCCCCATGAAACGCACCCCCGCAGTTCTGACGACCCTGATTCTCCTTGCGTTTATCGGCCCGATCGGGGCCTCTTCGGCCGCAGAGGAAAAGCTCTTCTACGAAAGCCGGAGCGAAATCCCACAAGGCTATCGCTGGGATCTTTCGATCATCTTCCCCGACCTCGAGGCGTGGGAGACGGCCTACGCGCGCGTCGAGGCCCGCCTGCCCGAGCTGGCCGCTCTCAAGGGCCGCCTCGGCGAGTCAGACGATCTCCTCCTCAATGCACTCGAGCTCTTGTACGGCATCCAGGGAACCCTCGACGACCTGACCGTCTACGCGTCACAGTGGCAGAGCACCGACACCCGGGATACCGCCGCCAACTCCTACGAGGGAAAGGCGCGGGCCCTCGGAGCGAGGTTCGCCGAGACCGCCGCCTTCATCGAGCCGGAGATCGTCCAGCTTCCCCAGGCCGCGATCGACAGAATCCGGGACGACCCACGCTTCGATACCTACGAGCACGTGCTCGACAACATCCTCCGCACCCGGGAGCACACACGCTCCCCGGAGGTGGAGGAGGTGCTGGCCGGCTCGGCGCTGCTCCAGGCGTCGCCGGGCCAGACCTACGGGTTCCTGACCGACGCCGACATCGCCTGGCCCACCATCCAGGACGAGAACGGCGAGGAGAGGAAGGTCATCCCCGGGCTCTTCTACACGTTCATGGCCAACGAGGATCGGCGGGTTCGCAGGGACGCGGCGTTGGCGCTCTTCGGCACCCTAGACTCGTACGGCAACACCTACAGCGGCACCTACGGCGGGCTCGTTCACAAGGACGTGTGGCTGGCAAAGAACCGCCTCTACCCGAGCACCCTCGACATGGAGCTCGACCGTACCAACGTGCCGCGCTCCGTGGTCGAGACCCTCGTGGAGACGGTGCACGACAACCTCGATGCGGTTCACGGCTACGTGGAGCTGCGAAAGAAGGTGCTCGGGCTGGAAGACGTCCACATCTACGACCTCTACGTGAGCATGGTGCCGGAGGCCAAGAAGACCTACACATTCGATGAAGGCTGGGCGCTGGCGATGGAGTTCTGGAAGGAGACATTCGGCGAGGAGTACGCTGCCGTGGCCGAGCGTGGACGGGCCGAACGCTGGATCGACGTCTACCCGAGCGCCGGCAAGCAGGGCGGCGCGTACTCATGGGGCACCTACAACTCGGTTCCGTACCTCTTCCTCAACTGGGGCGGGACCCTCGAAGACGTCTCCACCCTGGTGCACGAGATGGGCCACTCCATCCATTCCTACCTCGCCAACACGCACCAGCCCTACCACCTGGCCGACTACTCACTCTTCGTGGCCGAGGTTGGCTCGGTGGCATCCGAGTCGCTCTTCTTCGAGTGGCTGCTCGATCGCACCGAAGACCCGACCCTTCGCCTCGCCCTGCTCAACCAGCGCATGAACGACATCGTCGGGACCTTCCTGCGGCAGATCTTCTTCCACGAGTTCGAGCACGCGGCCCATGTCCTGGCCGAAGGAGGCCAGCCCTTGACGAAGGAATCCCTCGGCAAGGTCTGGAGTGACCTGTGGCTCGAGTACTACGGCAACGGGGCCGCGCTCGACGAGGAGTTCAAGGGCGGCTGGGCCCGGATTTCCCACTTCTACCGGACCTACTACGTTTGGGTCTACGCGACGAGCTTCGCCGCCGGCGAGGCGATCGCCGCGCGGTTCCGTGCCGGCGACGAGACCGTGGTCCAGGACTACCTCGCCACACTCAAGCTCGGGGGCAGCGTCTACCCGATGGAGGCGCTCAAGCGTGCCGGCGTCGACATGAACGACCCCGAAGTGATACGGGCGGTGATGGACCGTTTCCGCTCGATCCAAGGTGAGATGGAGACGCTTCTGCTGAAGGAATGACCAACTCCCTGCTTCGCATGACGCGACGATATCGCGCGCTCCTGTGGCTGCCGGCCCTCCGGGTGGCTCTCGTAGGCCCCGGCCCGGCCGAAGGGAAGGCTGACAGGCGGAAGGGAGCGCTTGACACAACCGGGTCAGACGTTCCCATAATCCCCACACCAACAAGCGACTTCTACTGATCTGGTCGTGAGGCACGGGTCCCGGCACGTGCGGTGTGCCGGGAACCCGACGGCTCGCGAACCGCGAAGGAGGGTTCATGCCCGAGAGGCTGGGGATATGCGTCGCTTCTGAGGCCCACCTCCAGCACACCATCGGCCTGGCAAAGGCGGCCAGGGCCACCGGCCGGAGCGTGGAGATCTTCTTCACGGGGGAAGGCGTTCGCCTGACCCAGGACCCACGATTCTCCGAGCTTCTCGACACCGGTCGCGTCAGCGTGTGCGAGGTCAGCTACATCGCCAACGGCCTTCGCGGCCGCCCGGTCGAAGGCCTCGTCGACAAGGACTTCGTCACCCAGGGCCGCAACGCCGAAATGGTCGACGAGTGCGACCGCTACGTCATTCTGTGAGGAGCCTGCCATGGGAAAGACCGTCGCCGTCCTGATTCGCGACAAGGAGCGGCAATACGAAGGGCTGCGCTCGAGCCTCGGCCTCCTGCTCGAGGACCACAAGATCGACATGTTCGTGCTGGACCACGAGGTGGAGATGACCGAGGAGTACTCCGACAACATGGGTTTCATCGACGAGATGGGCGGCCACCGCTTCAGCAACGTGCCCGCCAACGTCGAGAAGCACGACTTCCAGCGGATCAGCCTGGACGAGCTGGCCGCGCGGCTCCGGGAGCACGAGGTCGTCATCCCATTCTAGGAGGGGCACCATGAGGAACCTGCACCTGTTGCGCTCGAGGCCCGACGAAGTCGTGAGGACACTCATCGACAAGGGCTACCGAGGAGACGAGAACCCGGAGATGCCCCTCTACGAGGGGCCGCCCGACTACGAGCAGCTGGTGAACGATCTCTTCGCCTGCGATCGCGTGATCAGCTGGTGGTAGCCCGGGTCCGGCGTGCGTCGATCTCGCGACGCCGGCGACCGCCGGGAGACTTCCGTCAGGGAGGTGTGTGTGACTGACAGCATCACTGCCGACCATGTCCTCGACGTGAAGGGGCTGAAGTGCCCCATGCCGGTCCTGAAGACGAAGGTCCGGTTCAAGACCATGCAGCCCGGTGAGATCCTGGAGGTCATCACCACCGACCCGGGCTCCCGGAAGGACCTTCCCGCCTGGGCTGCGAAGACTGGGAACCTCGTGGTCGGCTCGCGTGAGGAAGGGGCCGACATCTACCACTTCTTCCTCCAGCGACCTGCCGACGAGCCGGTCGCGGGTCCGGCGGTGGCACCCCGAGCGGACGCGGTCGGGAAGGCGCGCAAGAAGCGCCGCATGATGCTTGTCTGCTCCAAGGGAACACTGGACATGGCCTATCCCCCGCTCATCCTGGCCTCCACCGCGGCCTCCATGGACGTGGACGTCCAGCTATTCTTCACCTTCTATGGCCTGGACATGGTCAATCGGCACAAGTACGACAAGCTCCAGGTGCCGTCCCTGGCCAACCCCGCGATGCCGGTTCCGGTGCCCAACGTGGTGGGTGCGCTCCCGGGCATGACTGCGATGGCCACGATGATGATGAAGGGATGGATGAAGAAGGCCCAGGTGCCCGGTTTCGTCGAGCTGATCCGCACGACCCACAGCATGGGGGTGAAGTTTCTCGGCTGTCAGATGACGATGGACGTGATGGGGGTCAAGCGCGAGGATTTGATCGACGAGGTCGACGATACGGTCGGCGCCGCCGCCTTCGTAGGCGAGGCCCTCGACGCGGACATCTCCATGTTTATCTAGGCGCCGACCAACTCGAAGTTCGTGAGCTCGTCGGTCACGTCGAGGCCGGACTCCGGATACTCGTACAGCGGGGCCCGCGGCTCGGTCATCCCGAGGGAGAAACCCCAGACGTCGGCGTATTCGGAGACGTCCTCGCCCAGCTCGTCGAGTTGCCGCAGGTACGCGGCGACCGCCTTGGGCTCGATGATGATCACCTTGCCCATTCTTTCGATGACCGGGCTGTGGCTGCGGGTGGTGTCGTAATCGAATTCCAGGATGCGTCGCCCGTATCGCGTGATCCCGATGACCCGGAACGTGAGGCTCTTGCCCACCGCCGGCAGGTTGAGGACGGTGCGATCCGTCGCCAGGAACGGCAGGCCGGCCTTTTCCTGCAGCTCCGCGATCCGCTCCGCGGTCTTCGCCGGCTCGCGGGTGAGGGCAGCCAGCTCGCCTGCGTGCTCCTCGGGGATCACGCCGTAGGAGCGCTCCTCCATTTGCTCCTGAACCGCCCGTGCGTTCGTGGCGAAGTTGTGCCAGTTCTCCTGGTAGCCCTTCACCGTGAACGTGTAGTAGGGCAGGACACCGATCCTCCCGAGAACCTCTCGCAGCTTGGCCGAGTGCCCCCGGCGCGAGGCCGCCGTCGTGAGCACGAGCTGGTTGACGACCGTCCATCCCGCCGAGAGGAGCCGGGAGACAGCCTGGCCGGCCTCGGGGGTGACCTCCATGGGTGACTCGAAGTGGGTCTGGACGATGAACTGCTCGATCCCAATCGCCGAGGCCCTCATCCGGAAGTCACCGAGGA
>JAJDNV010000379.1 GCA_022340545.1 Acidobacteriota bacterium
GGCTTCTTCTCCGCCAGCACGCGGCGTGCCCGGCCCGAGAGCGGCACCACCAGGAGCTGACCGGTCAGGTCGTTGGTGTCCACGTAGACCTCGGTCTCGAACACGGTGGTGAGATTCGCGTAGGTAAAGACCTCGTCCGTCCGGCCCGCGGCGGCCACCCGGCCCTCACGAAGCAGGTAGATCCGGTCGCAGTACTCGGCGGCGAGATTCAGGTCGTGGAGGACGGTGAGCACCGCGGTGCCGTCGGTCACCGCCAGCTCCCGGACCAGGTCGTAGAGCTCGGTCTGGTGGCGGATGTCCAGGAAGCTCGCCGGCTCGTCCAGCAGCAGGGCTCGCGGCTCCTGGGCCAGGGCCCGGGCGAACACCACTCGCTGCCGCTCCCCGGAGGAGAGGTCCTGGATCGTCCGATTCTCCAGGTGGGCCGCCCCGCATCGGTCGAGGGCGGCGCGGGCCAGATCCACGTCCTGAGGCGTCTCGAAGGCGAGGCCCGCCAGGTGGGGATGGCGACCCATGAGGACGATCTGGAGCACGGTGAAGGGAAACCCGAACGAGGTCTCCTGGGGCACGACCGCCAGCTTCGCGGCAAGATCCTTGCGCCGCGCGGTCCGGACCTCCCCCCCGTCCACGCGGGCGGAGCCTTCGTATCGGGGGAGCACTCCCGAGAGGATCCTGATGAGCGTGCTCTTGCCCGATCCGTTGGGTCCCAGCAGGCCCACCACCTCGCCCGGCTCCACTCGGAGCGAGACCTCTTCCAGGGCGGGCTCGCCGGCATAGCGGAAGCCCACCGCCTCGGTCTCGAGGCTGACGCCCCTTGTCTCAGGCGAAGTCATAGCGAGACCCCCTGCGTCGCAGGAGGAAGAGAAAGAACGGGCCGCCCACGAGGGCGGTGACCACACCGACCGGGAGCTCGCCGGGGGCCACCGCCACCCGCGCCGTCAGATCGGCGAGCACGAGGAAGGCGCCACCTCCGAGAAACGCCGCGGGCAGCAGCAGCCGGTGATCTGGGCCCAGGAGCAGGCGCAGCAGATGGGGAACCACGAGACCCACGAACCCGATCAGGCCCGCGACGGAGACCGCCAGACCCGTCAGCAGCGATCCCAGGACGAAGGTGCGTCGCTTGATCCGCTCGACGTCCACCCCCAGCTGCGCGGCACCCTCTTCCCCGATGGTGAGGGCGTTGTAGTCGCGGGCCATGGAAAGCAACGCCACCGTGGCCAGGATGCAGGAAGCGGCGAGGAAGCCCACGGCCCGGTAGCCCAGCAGGGGGACCGAGCCCATCAGGTAGAAGACGATGGCGTGGAGCTGCTCGAGAGAGGCGATGGTCTGGATGAAGTAGATGAGGGCGGCGGCGAAGGCGTTGAAGATGGCCCCGGTCAGGAGAATCGTGTAGACCGTCAGCTTGCCGCCGACCGTGGCCACCCACTCGATCAGGAAGAGGGCACCCAGCGCCCCGAGAAAGGCGAACGACGGCACCGCCAGCCCTCCCAGGAGACTCGCGGCCCCCCCGAAGCCGAAGAGAAGCGCCAGCACGCCGCCGATGCTGGCCCCGCCGGAGACCCCGAGGACGTAGGGGTCCGCCAGGGGGTTCCGAAGGAGCGCCTGGAAGACGACGCCCGCCACGGTGAGGGCGCCCCCGAGGACCGCGGCGGCGAGGACGCGAGGGAGGCGCACGTCGAAGAAGACGGCCCGGGCCTGCTCCGAGAGCGGTGTTCCTCCCGGCATCAGATCCACCAGCGACAGCGAGCCCGTTCCCCAGCCCACGCCCATCAGGACGCTCAGCGCCAGTGTGGCCCCCAGCGCCAGGGTCCAGGCGAGGAGCCGCTTCCGGGTCAGCGGCTCACTGGAGCGCACGCTCGACTCCCTCCAGTGCCTCGAAGTCCGCGAGAGACGGCTCTCCGAAGACCTCCGGATGGATGAGGCGGCCCATCAGGCGGGTCATCTGTGGCAGACGGGGGCCGGGAATGACGAGCCGGATGGGGTCCACCCAGTAGACGCGCTTCTTCTCGACGGCCGGCAGGAACGGCCAGCGTCCCCACGGCCCCACCACGCGACCGCGCAGCGCGCCGTCGCCGTTGTCGGAGGTGTCGATGATGACCTCCGGGGCCCGCTCGAGGATGATCTCCATGGACATCAGCTGCCAGTCGGAGGCCGCGTCGGCGGCGATATTCTCGCCGCCCACCGCTCGGATCATCTCGTCAACATGGGACCCGGGACCGGCGACGTAGAGCGGATCACGGTCGACGACGAAGGCCACCCGCCGCCCAGGGGCGTCCCTGGCGAGCCCCCGGATCTCGTCCATCTCCTGGCGAATCTCCTCGACCGCCATGCGGGCCTCCCCCTCGCGGCCCACCTCCCTCCCGATGGAAACGATGGAGTCGAGCATGCTGTCGTAGGTGTTGGTCTCGAGGGCCAGAACCTCGATCCCCAGCTCGCGCAGCTTCGCGTGGGCCCCCTGGGCGGCCTGGCTCGACGTCGTGAGGAGCAGGGTCGTTCTCAGTGACAGGACCGTTTCCACGTTGGGGGCGTGATACGCCCCCACCCGAGGGAGCGCCTGGAGGGCCGGCGGCCACACCACGTAGTCTCCTCGACCCACCACCCGGTCGGTCACCCCCAGGATCTCGAGGACCTCGGCCGCCGCCGGCGCCATGACCACGATGCGCGTGCCCTCGGGCTCGACTCCATCGCTCCGGGGCTCCTCACCCACACAGCCGACGGCAAGGAGAAGAAACAGGAGGGCGAGCCGCCGTTTCATGTCGCCCCGAGGAGGTGTCCGGGGTGGCTCATCGCCCGCCCCCTCCCAGCGTCAGCCGCAGCCCGCCGCGGACCGATCGGCCGGGCGCGGGGAATCCGAGGACCTCCTGATAGTCGGCGTCGGTGAGGTTCTCCCCGACGAGCCACGCCTGGAGCGGTCCGACGATCCTGACGTGGAGGCGTGCGTCGAGGCGCGTGTAAGCGGCGTTCTCGGTCAGGCCCAGGCCCACGAAATCGCTGTCCGCGCGCCGGCCGACATGGACGACCGTGGACCCTGCACTCCAGCGGGGAAAGAGGAGCTGCGCGGTGAGCGAGGCCTGGTTGCGAGGCCTTCTGAGGAGCGGCTCGCCCGCGGCGTAGATGGGATCGAAGTCGTTCGCGCTCTCGAGGATCTCGGTGCCGGTGAAGGTGTACTGGCCCCGGAGCGCGAACCACGGGCGAGGCTGCGCGTCGAGCTCGATCTCGATACCCCGGGCCCGCGTCCGGCCGAGGT
>JAJDNV010000013.1 GCA_022340545.1 Acidobacteriota bacterium
TTGGCTTCGGGATACTGTGCCTGCAGTCGCCGCGCGATCGTGTCCATCTGCGTGCGCGCGCTCTCCAGGGTCGCCCCGGGCTTGAGCCGCCCGACCACGAACGTGCTCTGGCGGTTCATCCGGGTCGTCATGCCCATCTGCTCCGCGTACGGTGCCAGCGGCACGTACACGTCGGCCGGCCATATGAACCGGAAATCGGCGGGCAGGATGCCGGCCACAATGATCGGTCGCCCATCCAGCGAGATCGCCCGTCCCACCAGATCCGCATCGGCGGCGAAGAGCCTCTCCCATGCTGCGTGTGAGACCCATGCGACCGCGGCGGCCCCGGGCCGGTCGTCGTCGGACCTCATTGGACGACCCTCGGCAACGCCGACGCCCAGAGTGGCGAAGAAGTCGCCCGAGACCATGAGGACGGGGATCTTCTCCACCACCTCGGCGGTCTTCAACGTTCCGCCGTCGATCTGGTAGATGGACAGCTCGGAGAAGACGTCTTGTTGGCCGCGCCAGTCGAGGAAGTTGGGATAGGAGACCGAGCCGCTGTGGGAGGTGACGCTGTTGCGTTCGGTGATCCAGAGCAGGGCGTCCGGATCCGGATAGGGCAACGCACGCAGGAAGGTCGTGTTCACCACACTGAAGATCGCGGTGTTGGCCCCGATGCCCAGCGCCAGCGTGCCGATCGCGGCGAGCGCGAACCCGGGGCGCCGGGCGAGAGTCCGAGCGGCGAAGCGGAGGTCCCGAAAAAGCGTGCTCATGGTCTCTCTCCGGTCGCTCGGTGTGCACGGGACATGCCATCCGGGCAACTGGTGGCCGGCCATGGGGATACGACGCGTCCCCTGACAATGGCTGGTCGGTCGTGGGACAGCCCGGTTCCAGAAGCGAACACGGGAGTTCTCTGTTGTATCCTGAGGGTCGCCGGTAGCACGGAACCGGCACCGCCATCCCGTGCCTGAGATCCCCGAGCCTCTCCAGCCCGCCTCGCCGGAGCCCACACCGAAGGCCCCGCGGATCGACCACGCCCTCCTCCTGCTCACCCTTGCCGCTTTCGTCGTCCGTGCGCTCTATCTGCTCCTCGAACCCCACTGCGGACCCACCGGCGACGAGCCGAGCTGGATCGCCCTGGGCATCCACGAGCTCGGTCGTCCCCGTCGGGGGCTCGATCCGCTACGGGTGAAGTTCGTCTTCTACCCGCCCCTCTACCCCTACTTCATCGCGGTCCTGTACCGCATGTTCGGGACCCTCGCCGCGGTGCAGTGGGTGCAGGCGGCGATCGGGTCGCTGCTCGTGCCCGCGGTCGGACGTGTGGGAATCGCCGCGTTCGGACGGCGGGCCGGCCTCCTCGCCGGCGCGTTCGTGGCCCTGTACCCGGACCTCATCTGGTTCTCCGGGCGCTTCTGGTCCGAGACGCTCTTCATGGTCTTCCTCTGGTGGGCGGTCGAGCGCACGCTGAAGGCCGACGCGTCCCGCTCCACCCGCGCCGCGGCGGTGGCCGGTCTGCTCTTCGGTCTGGCCGTGCTGACCCGAGAGCTCGCCCTCTACCTGGCCCCGATCGCCGCCCTCTGGCTCCTGCGCCCGGCTGTGTCGTGGCGCCCTTCGCCCCACGCCCTGCGGAGGGCCGCCGCTCTCCTGCTCGGTCTTGTCGTCGTCGTCGCGCCCTGGACGCTGCGGAACGCCATCGTCTTCAAGGCGTTCATTCCGGTCTCGACCATGGGGGGCCTGAATCTCTGGCAGGGCAACACCCTGACGCTCAACCACCTCCAAATCTACGAGATCACCGACCAGATCGAGGGTCCGGTGGCCCAGGACCGGTACTGCCGGCGGATGGCCTGGGAGTCGATTCGGGACCGCCAGCCGCTCTGGATCTTCGAGAAGCTGAGGAGCCAGATGCCGGAGTTCTGGAAGGCGGGCAGCGAGATCGTCGATCAGATGGTCGGCCGGAAGGCCTGCGGCCCTCTGCCGGCCCGGACGCGGATCCTGCTGGAGATCGTCACCGTCGGGCCGTGGCTCCTCCTCCTCGGGCCCTTCCTCCTTGGCCTCGCGCGGGTGCGATGGAACGCCGCCGGAGCGTTGCTCGTCGCCCTTCTCGCCGCGTACAACCTTGCCCACGTCGTGGCCCTCGCGACGACACGGTACCGGCTTCCCGTCGTCCCTGTCGTGTTCATGGTGGCCGCGGCCCTCCTCGTCGGGCTTCGGCAGGGAGGCCTCCACCCGCTGCGCGGATGGCGTCTCGCCTTCTTCGTGGCTCTCTGCGTCGTCGCCGTCTTCACGCTCGCCCCGGGCCTGCCCGAGCTCGACGTGTGGCAGCAGCTCGTCGGCGGCTAGAATCCCGTCAGAAGGCAACATGTCGACGGTGATGAGCTTCGGGAAGAGGGACACGCTGCTGGGCGCCCTCCTCTGCCTGGGCATCCTCGCCGGCAACGTCGGCTTCGTCTCCGCACGGTATGGCCTGGTGCACAAGGCCAAGCAGGTCAAGGAGACGGACCAGTGGCGCTACATCCAGATGTCCCGGCATCCCGATGGAGGCCACCGCCTCGCCCGGGAGGCCACGTATTGCTGGCGGATCTTCGTGCCGCGAACGGTGAACCTCCTCGTGCGGGCGGGGCTGAGCGAGAACCTCTCCTTCTGGCTGATCACCAACCTCTTCCTCTTCGGCTTCCTTCTGGTGACGTGGATCTACCTGCGGGATCTCGGCTTCACGATGGGATACCGGATCACCGGGCTGCTCCTTCTCGGCCTCACCCAGGGGGCGGTGCGCTGGTACGAGTACCAGTACTGGATCACCGACCCGCCGGCCCTGTTCCTGATCGTGCTCGCCCTTCTCTTCATCCACCGGGGCTGGCACGCGGCCCTCTATCCACCCAGCATCCTGGCCGCCTTCGTCCGCGAGAGCTACGTGGCGGTCTACCCCTACTACTTCATCCGGCTCTGGCGGACGAGGTCCTTCCCCGAGGCCGTCCGCCGAACGGCGACGCTGGCCGTCGTGCCCGTCATCATCCTCGTCGCCCTGCGCGTCCTGATCGTGCCCGATCAGCCCGATAACCTCGTGGCGGAGGTCCACGAGATGATCGCCTTCCGCCTCCGCCACATCGCCGAGCAGCCCTACCTCTTCACCGTGGGGGCGTGGGGCGTCCTCTTCCCCCTCCTCCTCCTCTTCCCGGCCCGGCTGCCGGGACTCATCCGGCGACACCCCGAGGACGCCTTCTACACCCTGTTCTTCGTCTCCCTCTGCCTCGTCGCCAACAACACCGAGCGCGAGCTCGGCTACGCCCTGCCCGCGGTGCTGCCCGCCGCCCTGCACTTCCTCCGCGCGTTCGTCGCCGAGTCCCGGCTGCCCCTCCTGCCCGTGGCCACGGCTGCCGTCTTCATGCAGGTGCTCTTCTATCTCGAGCAGGAGTTCGGAGCGCCGGGCATGAGCATCCACCAGCCGACCAGCCTGCGACTGAGCGCGGCGATGGTTGTCTTCTGGATCGTCGCCCAAGCCCTGCTCGCTCGCGGCCGGCGGCCCGAAAAGCCCTCGGCAGAGGCCTAGGAGGTGACAGCGTCGCCACGACGGCCATGGGTGATCCTGGGGCCGGTTCTCCTCTATGGCGCCCTCACCGTCCTCCACACCTGGCCCCTGGCCACGAACCCCGCCCACCTCATCCGCGACAACGCCGATGCGCCGCTCAACGCGTGGATCGTCTCCTGGATCGCCCACCAGCTCCCGCGCGACCCCGCGCACCTGTTCGACGCCAACATCTACTACCCGGAGCGCCGCGTGCTCGCCTTCTCCGAGCCACTGCTCCCCCCGGGTGCCCTGGCGATCGTCCCCCGCGCCCTGGGCGCCTCCGCCGTGCTGACCTACAACCTCCTCCTGATGGCCGGCTTCTTCCTCACCGGTCTGGCCGGCTACGTGGTGGGGGCTCGGTTGTCGGGCGATCGTCTGGCCGGGCTGCTGGCGGGCTCGATGGTGGCCTTCGGTCCCCACACTCTCCCCCGTCTGCCCCACCTGCAGGCCCAGTGGCTCGTGACCCTTCCGCTGTCCCTCCTGGCCCTCGACGCCGTCATCCGAAAGAGGACGTGGGGATCGTCGTTGGCCCTCGGCCTGTGCGTGGCCCTCCTGGCCGTGACCTCGGGCTACGGCCTCGCCCTCGGAGTCGTGGCGATCGCCGCGGGGTGGCTCGCCCGCACCGACGAGTGGTGGAGACACTGGCGCCGCCTGGCGCCACGTCTCGCCGTGGGGGCCCTTCTGTCAGTCTTCGTCGCGCTCCCCGTGCTGCTCCCCTACTGGCACGTGGTCGAGGACCACGGCGTCGCCCTCACCACCGCCGACCTCTCGTCGTCGGCCGCCCTGCCCACCTCCTTCATCTCGACGCCGGCGCGGCTGCACTTCGGCCTCTGGAGCCATCTCACCGATCGGCCACAGGGAGGGAGCTACTTCCCGGGGTTCGTCGGCGTCGCCCTCGCCGTGCTCGGTCTCGTCCTCGGGCGCGGGTGGAGAGACCCGCGGGTTCGCATGTTCGTCGCGGTCGCCCTCGCGGGGGCCCTGGTCGCTCTCGGCCCGGCGACGCCCCTCTACGGGGCCCTCCGGCACGTGTTCCCGCCGATGCGGGGTCTTCGCGACCCATCCCGGTTCGGCGCCCTCGTCGTCCTGGGGGTCGGCTTCCTCGCCGCCCTGGGACTTGCGGCCCTGGGACGGCGACTCCCGAGAGGCCGGTACGTGGCCGTGGCCCTGATCCTGCTTGGCATCGCCAACGCCGAGGTCCTGTGCGCCCCGTTCGATTTCACGCGTCACGAGGGCTTTTCCCCTATCTACGGACGGCTGGCGGCCGAGCCGCGGCGCGTGGCGGTGGCGGAGTTCCCGTTCTACAGCGG
>JAJDNV010000015.1 GCA_022340545.1 Acidobacteriota bacterium
TCACGCAGGTGCTCGATCCCGCAGATCCAGGTCACCAGCCGCTCGATGCCCATCCCGAATCCGGAGTGCGGGAAGGAGCCGTACTTCCGCAGGTCCAGGTACCACTGGAAGGCCTCTTCGGGAAGGTCGTGCTCGCGGATGCGCTGGAGCAGCAGCTCGTGGTCGGCCAGGCGCTCTCCCCCACCGACGATCTCGCCGTAGCCCTCCGGGGCCAGGATGTCGGCGGAGAGGCTGAGCTCCGGGCGCTCCGGGTCGGGCGCCATGTAGAAGGCCTTCGTCTGGCTGGGAAAGCGGTGCACGACGACGGGCTTCTCGTAGGCCTCGGCGATCACCGTCTCGTCGGTCCCACCGAAGTCGCTTCCCCATTGCGTCTCGGAGCCCTTGTCCTGGATCAGCTTGATCGCGTCGTCGTAGTGCAGCCGGGGGAACGGCCGGGTGACGTTCTCGAGCTTCGAGACGTCCCGCTCGAGAGCCCGCAGCTCCTCCTGTCTCGTCCCGAGGACCTGCCCGACGACCGCGCAGATGAGGCCTTCGGCGAGGTCGATCGCGTCGTCGAGGTGGGCGAAGGCGATCTCGGGCTCGACCATCCAGAACTCCGTCAGATGTCGTCGCGTCTTCGATTTCTCGGCGCGGAAGGTGGGCCCGAAGCAGTAGACCTTGCCGTGGGCGGCGGCGGTGGCCTCGTTGTAGAGCTGTCCGCTCTGGGTCAGGTAGGCCGTGCCCTCGTCAAAGTACGGAACGCCGAAGAGCGTGGTCGTCCCCTCGCACGCCGCCGGCGTGAAGATCGGCGTGTCCACCAGCAGGTAGCCCTGATCGTCCAGGTAGTCCCGAATCGCCTTGATCACCGTATGCCGCACCCGCGCGAGCGCGTGCTGGCGGGTGGAGCGCAGCCACAGGTGGCGGTGCTCCATCAGGAACGCGGTCCCGTGCTCCTTGGGGGTGATCGGGTAGTCGTGAACGCCGTGCAGAACGCTGATCGCGGTGACGTCGATCTCGTACCCCCCCGGCGCCCGCTCGTCATGCCGCACGCGGCCCGTGACCTCGAGCGAGGACTCCTGTCCCGCCGCGTCCACCGCCTCCCAGGCCTCGGGCGGCACCGCCTTCTTCGACACGACGGCCTGCGCGTAGCCCGACCCGTCGCGCACGATGAGGAACCGGAGCTTGCCGCTCGAGCGCTTGTTGTGGAGCCATCCACGGACGACCACCTCCTCGTCCACGTGATCCCGGAAATCGCCAATCCTCACCGTGTCCATCTCGCTCCTCTTCTTCAGGCCAGCTCCTCGATGTGACGGGCCAGGGTGCGCCAGAGCCGCTCGAGCTCCGGGTAGCGCGAGAGCACCCGTCGCGCGTGGGCCAGGGTCCGGGGCATGTAGGGAAGGTAGACCGGGTTCTGGCGAACGCTGGCCATGTAGCCGAAGGTTCCCAGGGCCTTCAGCGTCCGCTGCGCCGACATCAGCTCGAAGCGCCGGCGGAAGAGCTCCCGCGTCTCCCCCGGCACCGCCCTCTGCCGGAACCGCTCGGTCAGTGTCTCGCGAAGCTCCTCGGGCACGTCCACGTACGCGTCGTGGAGGAGCGAGGCCAGGTCGTACGTGGTCGGCCCCATCCGCGCGTCCTGGAAGTCGATCCAGTACAGCCTCTCCCGGTGGAGCATCAGGTTGCGGCTGTGGTAGTCGCGATGACAGAGGGTCCGCGGCCAGGACGCGATCTCCTGGCACAGGACGTGGAAGGCCTCGGACAGTATGGCGCGGTCCTCCACGGTCAGCTCGCGGCGTCGATGACCCTCGAGGAAGTGCTTGAGGAAGTAGTGAAGCTCCCAGGTGAGCTTCTCGATGTCGAACGCGATCCGGAAGCACTCCGCTCTCTGGGGTCCCTCGGCCGCCTTGTGCTGCAGTACGACGATGTCGTCGACGGCTTCGAGGTAGAGCTCCTCTCGCCGCTCGGGGCTGGCCTCCCGGAGCACCTCCTGCAGCGTCTGGTCCCCAAGGTCCTCCTGCAACACGACCCCACGCCCGCCATCGACGTCTACCACCGCCGGCACCGGCAGCCCATATCCGTCCAGGAGCTCTCGCGTGCCGAGAAAGGCCAGCTCCCCTGCCTCGAACGGCTCCGGGTAGAGGGCCACAACCAGGGTCTGGCCGTCGACGCGGACCCGGAAGTAGCGCCGGGTAGAGGCGTCCCCCGAAAGAGGTGCGACCTCGAACCCCCCGCCCGCGCTCCCCCTCCAGTCTCCGAGATACCGCCGGACCACCACCACGGCCGGGTCCGTCACGGTCTCTGAGTCGCTACGGTGCGTCGCTTCGCTCACTTCAGCGTCACCCAGGCCATCCTGTTCCGGATCTCCACACGCCCCCCGGCGTCCGTGTCACGGCGCAGCGCTGTTTCCGGCAGGACGACGACGTCCCGCGCGGCCTCGCCCCGGCCGACGATCGCCCCCGTGGTCACGATCGCCCCCTCGACGCTTGCGTCCTCTTCGACCACGGCACCGTCCCACAGGACCGAGCGGTCGACCTGCGCTCCCGACTCCACCCGCGTTCCGTCCCCCACCACCGAGCGCCGCACTCGGGCGTGCGCCCTCACCTGCGCCTGGGGGTGGAGGAGAGCACGGTCGCGACCTCGTCCCGGCAGGAGCCGCAGCTGCGTGTCACGGTACAGACGGGGCCGCCCGAAATCGTACCATCTGCCCCGAACCCGCATGCCATCGACGCGCCCGCCCGCCGCGACGAGCGGGACGTACAGGTCGAGCACGCTGTCGGACGGGCCGTCGGGCAGGAGGTCGAGCAGCGACGGGTCCATCGCGTGGACGCCGGTGAAGAGGGACACGGTTCCACGCGAGCGTCGGGGACGGCCCGCGAGCGACAGGACCTGTCCGGTGCGATCGGTGACGATCGGGCCGTAGACTCGCGGGTCTGGGTTGGCCAGGAGAGCCAGCGTCACCCGTGCTCCCCCACTTCGATGGCGGGCCATCAGGGCCCGAAGATCGAAGTCGAACAGGACGTCTCCGTTGACGAGGAGAAAGGGCTCGTCGCCAAACGTCTCCCGAACCGCCCGCGGGCCTCCCCCCGTCCCGAGGATCCGCTCCTCGCGGGAGTAGCGCACTCGCAGCCCGAAGGCCCCGCCGTCGCCGACCGCGTCCGTCACGGTCTGCGGAAGATGATGGAGGTTCACGATCACGTCGGTGACACCGTGCCGGGCCAGCCGCTCCAGCGTCCAGTGCAGGAGGGGACGGTTGAGAACCGGCAGCACCGGCTTCGCCCGCACCAGCGTCAGCGGGCGCATCCGCAGACCGAGGCCCGCGGCGAGAACCATGGCCTTCATTCATCGACCCCCCACCCTATCCCTCCCCACGGAGGGGGAGGGAAAGGCCTGAGAGAGGCCACGTGCGCCCGTGTGTCCCCAGGGAGAGGACACACGGGCGGGCCTGGCCCGGTGGCCAGTCGCACCTGTACCCCCCCTAACCGTCCCCAGGTGGTGGGTCGAAGACCATGTCCCCCTGGCCGCCCTGGGCGAAGAAGAGGCCGACGTAGGACTCACTGAGGTACTCGGAGGCCTCGTGGCCGAGCTCCGCCGTCACGGCGCGAATCCCCTCCGGATCGCCCTCGATCTCCAGGAACGTCCCGATCGGGGTCTCGTCGATCTCGATCTCCTGTCCGTGGTGGGTCCAGCTCTCGCGGTACTTCTGGTAGCGGAAGACGGGCCGATACCCGAGCCGCTCGAGGATGATGCGGACCGCGGCGGGCTCTTCGACCAGGGTCTGGCGCTCCTCGCGGGTCTTCATTCCCTCGACCAGCCGTCGGGCCCCCTTGAAGGTCAGGACGCTCGCGTGCGGTGACGTCCGCAGGCGCACCACGCCCCCCGTCGCCCGGATTGAACCCGCGGCGTCGTCGAAGAGGACGTTCTCCTCGAAATGCCGTGGGCGAACGAGCGTCGCGCCGACGCGGGCCAGCGCCTCCCGGGCCGCATCCGGACTCTCCAGCCGGAGCTTGACCTCGGTCTCGGTCCCCTCGCCCATCCCCCCTCAGGCTCCGGGCTCGACCACCTTCACCTTCATCTCGACCCGGTCGCTCGGGTTGTCGGCCGCGTCGCGTTTCAGGCTCACGATGGCGTCCGCCACCTCCATCCCCCGGACCACCCGTCCGAAGGCGCTGTACTGCCGGTCGAGGAAGGCCGAGTCCGCCACGCAGATGAAGAACTGCGAGCCGGCGCTGTTCGGATCGTTGGCGCGGGCCATCGACACCACACCGCGCTTGTGGGGCGTGTCGTTGAACTCGGCGTCGATGGTGTAGCCGGGACCACCCGTGCCGTGTTGGCCGCGCGAGGCGCTGGCGTCGCGGGTGTTCGGGTCGCCGCCCTGGATCATGAAGCCGGGGATGACACGATGGAAGGTCGTCCCGTCGTAGAAGCCCTTCTTGGCGAGGTCCACGAAGTTCTTGACGTGACCGGGCGCCTTGTCGGGCAGGAACTCGATCTCGATCTCCCCCTTGCTCGTCTCGATGACCGCGCGCGGCGCTTCCGCCATGTCGAACCTCCCTTGGACTGAGTTGCCGAAATCTACCCGACCGTGCCTCCGAAAGCGAACGGCTAGGGCCCCGGGGGGGCCACCTGTTCGAGGGTCTCGTCGATCGCATCCTCGAACCGGCTGTCGCCGGTGCGGAGAAGGATCCGTCGCGCGTCGCGGTGCCGTCCCAGCCCGGCGAGGCAGAGGGCCCGGTTGAGGCGGGCCTCCGGGGGAAGCAACCACCCGTCGCCCCGGGCCTCGAGGGCGTCGAATCCCTTCAGGGCCTCGCGGTAGTCACCGGCCCGGTACGCCTCGACCGCCGCGTCGAACTCCGGGGGAAAGGGCTCGTCCTCGCCCGGTGCCAGGCCGTCCTCGAGGAGTCCGGGAGGCGAGGGCAGCGGGCTTCGGTCGACGGGTCGCCGATTCCACCTGGGCCGCGGCACCGACTCCTGGACGTCCACCCGCTCGAACGCCGCGAGGGCGGTGGTCAGTTCCCGACCGAAGGGCGCCTTCAGGATCGCGGCGCTCCAGCCCCCGCGGCCCACTATCATCGCGGACCGCGGCTCGAGGCCAAGCTGCGCGGAGAGGTCCTGCCCGAGCAGCAGCGGCCAGGGGTAGCGGTAGATGGACAACACCTGGCGGACGGCCGCGTCCCGATCGTCCCCCTCGGGCAGGATCAAGACCCGCACTTCTTCCGGAACCAGGCGCTGGAGCTCGGCCAGGTCGGCCGAGCAGTGCCGGCACGACGCCTCCGCCATATAGATGAGGTTGACGGGAACGTCCTCGAGACGGAAGACTGGCGTCGACGACAGCTCGGTCCCCCGGGGAAGATCCACGGGCGCGTCGCGCAGGCTCACGGCATCGCCGAGCGTGATCTTCAGACGCTCGCGGTCGATCTCCGCCTGTGCGCTCGGAAGACGGGCCACGTCCGCCGCCTGCGCGACGACCGATGCCGCCTCCCGACTCAGCGAGGCCACCCCGGAGACCGCCTTCCTCACCGTACCCAGCGCCTCGCGCCCCTGGCCCAGCGCGATCTGGGCGCGCGCCAGCTCCAGGCCGCGCGACGGACGCGGGTCCAGCAGAAACGCGCGGGCAAGGTACCGGCTTCCGGCCTTCGTGTCGCCCTGCCGGACCAGGAGGCTGCCCACCGCCCCATACAGAATGGCCCGGTGCTCTCCGTAGGCGAGCCGAGCGGCCTGGAACTCGTCCTCCACGACCTCGCCCTTTCGTCCCGTCGCGACGAACACCGTGGGGTCGAACTCGTTGGTGAGCGCCAGCGCACGCCGCGCCTGGGCCAGCGCACCTTGCGTGTCCCGCGGACCCAGGGCCATCGCGTCCTCGGCCAGGCGCTCCGCCTCCACGACCACCGCCTTGCCCGGCGGCGCGGAGCCGGGCTGGGGCGACAGCACCAGGGCGACGACGAGGGCGAGGCTGTGAGCCATGGGCGTCTGCCTTTCAGGGACGGGTCTCGGCCGAGGCCGGGGGCACGGGTTCAGGCGAGCCGTCGGCACGAGCCCCGAACACCACCTGGGTCATGTCAGCGGGGAGTGGCCGCGACACGTCGACGTGTCCAGCGAACGACGAGGCCATGCGATCCTCCACCAGGATCTGCACGCGGCTCACCGCGGGGAAGTTGACGACGAGGCTGTTGACGACCGAGTAGACGGTCAGCAGCTCCTCTCTCGAGCCCCCGGGGAGGCCAGTCGCTTCGGCCGAGAGACTCACGTAGGCGACCCCCCGCGCGGTGACGAAGACCTCCAGGACCCGGGTCCCGGGCGGCAGGGTCGGCACGAGCCCGCTCGTCGGACCCCGCACCAGCTCTTCGACGACCGTCCGAAGCTGTGCCGTCAGGTCTTCGGAGAAGGCGATCTCCCGCTCCTCGGAGACGAGCCCTTCGCCCGAGGGTGCCTCGAAGTAGAGACGCACGCTGATCCGCCGGCCGGTGTCCACACCGTCCGACGGCAGTGGGGTGGCCTCCGAGTCGATCTCCGGCTCTCCCCCGTCGAAGACGACCAGCGGCTCACGCAGCAGCGCCGACCACCGCGGGGCGGTCAGGGAAACGGCAGCCAGGAGAGCCACCAGCCCGACCGCGGTGAGGACGTTCGCCTGGCGCGGAGTCATGGCCTGCCTACGGCCGGCCGGCGGGAGCCGTGGCCCGTCCCTGACGCACCGACCGCTCTCGCCGGTATCGCGCGATGCCCCGCAGGAGGGCACCGGCGACCGTCTTCTGGTAGTCCGTCGAGGAGAGAAGCTGCTCCTCCTCGGGGTTGCTGATGAAGGCCACCTCTACGAGAACCGCGGGCATGGTCGCCCCGACGAGGACTCGGAAGGGCGCCTGCTTGACCCCGCGGATCCGGGAGTGGGTCACCGCTCCCAGCTCGTCCTGGATCCGGGTGGCGAGGGCGGAGGACTCCTCGAGGTGCTCGGCCTGGGCCATGTCCCACAGGATCAGCTCGAGGGCCGATCCGGGTGCGGCCCTTCCCAGGGGCTCCGCGATGCCCTCGAGCAGGGCCACTCGGTGGGCGGCCTCGTCGCTCGCCTGGTAGGAGAGAAAGTAGACCTCGCTGCCCTTCGCACCGGGGGCGCGCACCGAGTTGGCGTGGATGGAGATGAACAGGTCGGCCTTGTAGTTGTTCGCGATGGCGGTCCGCGTGTCCAGATCCAGCTCGACGTCGCGGTCGCGGGTCAGGAAAACCTGGACCCCGAGCTTGTTCACGAGCTCGTCCCGGAGTCGGCGGGCGATGGCGAGGACCACATCCTTCTCGAGAGTGCCCCCCGGGCCTCGCGCCCCCACCTCATCCCCGCCGTGCCCGGGATCGATCACGACGGTCCGTACGCCGTCCGCGGGTCGCGCGGGTGCGGATCGCGGGGGCGGGGTGGGCGTGGGCGGGCCACCCTCGGCGCTCGCCGCCTCGCCGCGTAGCTCCAGGACAAGCCGCGGCGGGGACTCCTGCTCGCGCGCCCTCACCTCCCGAAAGCGGGGGCCCAGCCTCACGACGAAGGTGTTGTCGCGGCCCCCCCGAAACTGGATCCACTCGACGATGCCGCTGCTCACCGGCTCCGCCGGCAGGGAGACGTCGATGAGATCGCGGGCCACCGAGACCGTGATCTCATCGCTCCCCTGCTCCACACGGAACGGAACCCCTTCGCTGGCGTCGAACACGACGCGGACCAGGTCGGCGGAGGTGAACGTCGCGACCGACACGCTCGGGATCGACACGTGTCCCAGCACGAGCACCCGCTGGGCCGGCCGCCAGTCGACGGGCAGGTCGAGCAGGGGGCCGAGAAGACGTGGCACCCCGTCCACGGGGACGAGCCAGCGGTTCTTCTCGTTCTGAGCCGGAGCCGAGAGAAGCCTGAGGTCTCCGTCGATCGAGGCGAGGCTCTTCCCCTCGTACAGCACCACCTCATGCGGCCCGACCACGAGGGTGGCGGCTCCGCGGCTGTCCTTGCTCGACACCGTCATCCCGAACCCGACGGCCACGTCCTCGATCGCGACCAGCTCCGCCCCGTCGCGCAGGATCGTCGGCACCTCGCGGCGCTGGGTGGCGGTGAGAACGGTGACGGGAGACGTGGCCGGCTCCACCGGCGTGGGCGGCGCGACGAGCACCGCGACCGCGAGGCATGAGACGGGAATGGAGATCCTGGTTCTGCCGAAACCCTTCAACTCTGGTAGTTTAAGGGGGAAGCCCCTCCGCCCGCAAGGAGAGGGGACCCCGATCACGGGCGGCGGTCCTCGGTGGGCACCCGGCGCGCGCCAGCCGGAGTAGAATCCGTCGAGGAGCACTCGATGCCGACTGCCGGGCCGCAGGAGGTTTCCGAGCAGGAGTCACGCGAGGTCGCTGAGGAGTCTCGCGAGCAGAGCTGGACGGAGCCGAGCCTGCTGCGTGAGCTCTTCCTCGGCCGCTTCCGCCTCGACCTCATCCATCCGTATCCCCTCCCGGGACCGGCGCGACCGGAGTTCGCGGAGTTCTACCGGCGCTTCGAGGCCTTTCTCCACCAGGAGGTCGACGCCGGGGAGCTCGACCGCTCGGGGGAGTACCCCCCGCACGTGCTCGAGGGGCTGCGGAGGCTGGGGGCCTTCGGGATGAAGATCCCGAAGGAGTACGGAGGTCTCGGGTTCACCAACGCCGAGTACAACCGTGTCATGGCCCTGGTCGGGGGCCACTGCGGCAACATCGCCGCGCTGCTGTCCGCTCACCAGTCGATCGGAGTGCCCCAGCCCCTGAAGCTCTTTGGGTCCGAGCGGCTGAAGCAGAAGTACCTTCCCCGCTGCGCGGCCGGCGAGATCTCGGCCTTTGCCCTGACCGAGCCCGACGTCGGCTCCGACCCCGCGCGTCTGGCAACCACGGCTACCCGTGCCGCCGACGGCAGCGCCTACACCATCGACGGGACGAAGCTGTGGACGACGAACGGAGGCCTCGCCAAGCTCCTCGTGGTGATGGCCCGCGATCCCGAGACCCGGAAGATCAGCGCCTTCGTCGTCGAGACGGACTGGCCCGGCGTCCGGGTCGTGCACCGCTGCCACTTCATGGGCCTTCGCGCGATCTCGAACGTCGTCCTGAGCCTGGACAAGGTCCGCGCCCCCGCGGAGAACCTCATCGGGACCGAGGGCAAGGGTCTCAAGATCGCCCTCACGACCCTCAACGACGGGCGCCTCTCGATCCCCAACATCTCGGTCGGTGCGGCCAAGGCCGCCCTGGGGATCGTGAGGCGCTGGTCGGCACAGCGCGTGCAGTGGGGCAAGCCCATCGGCCGGCACGAGGCCATCGCCCACAAGATCGCGGACATCGGGGCCCAGACGTTCGCAATGGAGTCGGTGGTGGGTCTCGTGACCGAGATGTCCGACCGCGGGGGCGCGGACACCCGTCTCGAGGCGGCGGCGGCCAAGGAATGGGTCACCTTTCAGAGCTGGCGCATCGTGGACGAGACGATGCAGATCCGGGGAGGCCGGGGGTACGAGACCGAGCACTCCCTCGCCGGGCGCGGCGAGGAGCCCATCCCGGTCGAGCGCATGATGCGGGACGCCAGGATCAGCAAGATCTTCGAGGGCTCGACCGAGATCATGCACCTCTTCATGGCGCGCGAGATGGTGGACAAGCATCTCGAGGTCGCGGGGGCCCTGATCGACTCCCGGACGCCGCTTTCCGCCAGACTGGCCGCCCTGCCGGGGATGGCGGCCTTCTACGCGTGGTGGTACCCGACCCGGTGGGTGGGTTGGAGCTTCTGGCCCCGTTACTCCGGGTTCGGTGCCCTCGCCACACACCTGCGGTTCGTGGAGCGCTCGTCGCGCAAGCTTGCGCGCTCGAGCTTCCACGGTATGCTCGCCTACCGGGCCCACCTCCAGAACAAGCAGGCTTTCCTCTTCCACCTCGTAGACATCGCCAACGAGCTCTTCGCCATGGCGGCTTCCGTCACCCGCGCGTGCGCCCTCGCCGACGCAGAGGCCGCCGAGGCAAAGGAGGCCGCACGCATCGCCGACGTGTTCTGCCGCGGTGCCCGTCGCCGGGTTCGCGACCTCTTTCGAGACCTCTGGAGAAACGACGACGTCCTGAGGTATCGGCTCGGCGTGGAGGTGGTCGACGGCCGCCACGAGTGGCTCGAGGCGGGAGTGGCCTCCGCGGCCAAGAGACGAAGCACCGAACCTCGAACCGAGCCAGCGGGAGTACTCTAGAGAGACGCTTTTAGCCGACGCGGCGAGAGGAGACGGGATGGCAGCGGGCCAGCTGGCTCTGTGTCTCATCGACACCGACAACGAGTTCCAGCAGGTGGCTCGCCAGGATGGCGAGGCCGCGGCGCGGCGAGCGGGTCTCTCGATCGAGACGCATTGGAGCGGGGACGACCTCTCCGCACAGCTCGGTCAGCTGCGCCACCTCCTGGAGTCCTCCCCACGCCCCGAGGCCATCCTCATCATGGCGGTGCGCGACCAGGGTCTCGGCCGGATCGCCCGCGACGCCACCGGGGCCGGCATCCACTGGGTGTTCTTGAACCGCTCGGACGACGACCTCGAGAGCCTGCGGCGGGAGCACCCAGAGCTCGTCATCTGCCAGGTCTATCCGGACGAGGTCGAGACGGGGCGCGTGCAGGGGGAGATCATCAAGACCCTTCTGCCGGACGGTGGCAAGGTGCTCCAGGTCCAGGGCTCCAAGAGAAGCCTGGCCGCCCGCGACCGCTCCGCGGGGACGCACGAGGCCCTCGAGGGGGGGGCCTTCAAGCTGGTCAGCCTCGAGGCGGGATGGACCGAGGAGGAGGGGTACAACGCGCTCGTCGGGTGGCTCCGTGTGGCCGTCCAGGCCAACATGCGCTTTGATCTCGTCGCCTGTCACAACGACCTCCTCGCCGAGGGCGCCCGCCGGGCCCTCGAGGATGTGGCCCGGGACTTCGACAAGGCCGCCCTGACGTCCGTCCCCATCGTCGGCTGCGACGGCACCCCGTCGGTGGGTCAGGCGATGGTCCAGGACGGCCGGCTCGCGGCCACCGTCGAGCTGCCCCGATCGTCCGGACCGGCGGTGGAGCTCGTCGCGAAGGGCCTCACCGGACAGGAGACCCCTCCCCCCGTCGTCACTCTCCACGCGAAGCCCTTCCCCGGCCTCGAGAAGCTGCGTCCCCCGCGAGCCTGATCCGGAGTGGTGCTAGACTCGGTCCATGGCCGAGACGATCGACTTTCCTTCCCTGAGTCTCCAGGACGCCCTCGACCTCGCCATCCTGGTGGAGGAAGAGGCCCAGGAGCGCTACCTCGAGTTCGTGGACCAGATGGAGCAGCACCGCACACCGGAGGCGGCCGAGTTCTTCCGGAGCATGGCCGGCAACGAGGCCAAGCACGGGGAGGAGCTCCGCTCCCGACGCAAGGCGCGGTTCGGCGATGCCCCCCCGCGGGTCGACCGCTCCATGCTCTGGGACGTCGAGGCCCCCGACTACGGCGAGCCCCGGGCGTTCATGTCGGCCCGTCAGGCAATGGGGGTGGCCCTCCGAGCGGAGACCAAGGCCCACGAGTTCTTCGCGAAGGCCCTCCCCCACATCACGGATCCCGAGGTGCGGACCCTCTTCGACGAGCTGCGCGAGGAGGAGATCGGCCACCAGAACCTCGTGCGCGAGGCCATGCGGAGCCTCCCCCGCGGACCGGAACCCGACCCCGACGACTACGTCGACGAACCCGCCGCCCAGTAGGCCGCGGGCGGACCGGTTCCCCCGCCGCTACTGGTAGATGTCGATGCCCTTCGGTATGCGTCGGGCGACCTTTGTGTTCCGTGCGGCCCTCGCGACCGCGCGCGCGACCTCGCTGGACACCGTGCGATTGAAGACGCTCGGCACGATGTAGTCCGGTGACAGCTCCCGGTCCGTCACGACCTCGGCGATCGCCTGCGCCGCCGCACCCTTCATCTCTTCGTTGATGCAGTGGGCACGGGCGTCCAGGGCCCCTCGGAAGATCCCCGGGAAGGCGAGGACGTTGTTGATCTGGTTCGGGTAGTCGCTACGACCCGTCGCCATCACGCCGACGATCCCCTCCGCTTCCTCGGGCATGATCTCCGGCGTCGGGTTCGCCATCGCGAACACGATCGGCTGCGCGGCCATCGTCTTCAAATCGTCTCGCCCGAGCAGCCCGGGGGCCGAGAGGCCCAGGAACATGTCGGCCCCGTGGAGCGCATCCTTGACGCCACCCGTCTCCTGCTCCGGGTTCGTGTTCTCCACGAACCACAGCTTGGCCGGGTTGCTCCCGACGTCACGACCACGGTGGAGGGCCCCCTGCCGGTCGCAGACGATGATGTTGCCGAAGCCGAGGTTCTTGAGCGCCCGCGTGCAGGCCCAGCCCGCTGCTCCCGCGCCACTGACCACCAGCTTCATGTCCTGTGGCCGCTTTCCCTTGATCTTGAGGGCGTTCAGGGTTGCCGCGAGCGTGACGACGGCGGTCCCGTGCTGATCGTCGTGGAAGACCGGGATGTCCAGCGCCTCGTCCAGCTCTCGCTCGACCTCGAAGCAGCGAGGGGCCGAGATGTCCTCGAGGTTGATGGCCCCGAAGGTCGGAGCCACCGCCTTGCCGATGGCGACGATCTCCTGGACGTCCTGGGTGTCCAGACACAGGGGAAAGGCGTCCACGCCGGCGAACTCCTTGAAGAGGATGGCCTTGCCTTCCATCACCGGCATGGCGGCGCACGCCCCGATGTTGCCGAGTCCAAGCACCGCGCTGCCGTCGGAGATGACAGCCACGCAGTTGCGGCGGATCGTGAGGGCGTGCGACGTCTTCGGCTCGGCTTCGATCGCCCGACAGACGCGCGCGACGCCCGGGGTGTAGGCCATCGAGAGGTCGACCCGGGTCTTGAGGGCCACCTTGGATTGGATCTCGAGCTTGCCCCCGAGATGCATGAGAAAGGTCTCGTCGGAGACGGACTCCAGGTTCAGGTCCTCGACCCCCCGCACGGCCTCGATGATCCGGCGTGCGTGGTCCGTGGACGAGCATTCCACCGTGTAGTCCCGAAGGCTCCGTTTCCCCCGGATGTCCACGAGGTCGATCGCGCGGATCACGCCCCCCATGTCTCCGATCGTCGCTGCGATCTTGGCGATCCGCCCCGGGGCCCGCGGGTAGTCGATGCGCAAGGTGATCGCATACTGGGAGCTGATCGCGGCTTCCGGTGCGGGGGAGTTGTCACTCATCTCGTCGCCTCCTGCCGTCCAGGGACTGACAGCGTACAGAATCTCTTCGTGTGTTGCGGGGCCGGTGGACGCAGATCGGCCCTCAGCTCTCGGCCATGGTCCAGGGCGCCTTGTCGAGCCAACCCGTCAGGTTGTCCGCCGACATCGGGCGTGCGATGAAGTAGCCCTGGGCCTGGTCGCAGCCAAAGGTGGAGAGGACGTCGAGCGTCCACTGGTCTTCGACCCCCTCGGCCAACACCGAAAGCCCCAGATTGTGCGCGAGCTCGCTCGTCGAGCGGACGATGGCGGTGTCGCCCTCACCCCCCTCCCCGACCATCCCCCGCACGAAGGAGCCGTCGATCTTCAGCTCGGTGATCGGGAGGTGACGGAGCAGCCCCAGCGAGGAGTAGCCTTTGCCGAAGTCGTCGATGGCGATGCGCACACCGCTGCGGGCCAGCTTGTCCAGGACCTGTCCCGCGCGGTAGGTGTCGACCATGACCGCGCTCTCCGTCACCTCGAGCTGAAGGCGATCCGCCGGCACGTCGTTGGCCTGCAACGCCTCCGTGACCTGGTCCACGAGCTGATCGTCGTGCAGGTTCCGGGCGGAGACGTTGACCGCCACCGGCAGGGCGTGACCGTTGCGCGCGAAGCCCTTCGCCTCGGAGACCGCGCGGGCGAGCACCCAGCGGGTCAGGGGCGTCATCAGGGCCGTCCCCTTCTCTGCGAGGGTGATGAACTGGCCGGGCGGGACCAGGCCCCGCTTCGGGTGGTGCCAGCGCAGAAGCGCCTCGGTCCCGATCACGGTCCGGGTCTTGAGGTCCACCTTCGGCTGGTAGTGCAGCACCAGCTGGTTCGCATCCAGCGCCTGCCGAAGCTCCCCCAGGAGCGCCAGTCCCGAGGGATCGTGGGGCTCGTACTGCTCGGAGTACGTCACCGAGGCCCCTCCCCCCAGCTTCAGAGCCGCCTGTAGCGCCGCGTCCGCCCGCCGCAGCACGATCTCCGCCTCCGAGCCGTGCTCGGGGGCGATGGCCAGCCCGACACTCGCGGTGACCTCGATGGGCAGCCCCTGCACCATGAACGGCTTCTCGAGAGCGGCCAGGGTGCTCGTCGCCACCTGGGCGGCGAGCCCCGCGTCCGCATCGGGCAGGAGCATCCCGAACTCGTCCCCCTTGAGGCGCGCCACCCGATCGGCTGCCCCGAGCACCTCGCCCAGGCGCCCGGCCAGCTCGCGAACAATGAGGTCGGCGTTGTGGTGGCCGAGGGTGTTGGCGGTCTCCTTGAAGCCGTGAAGGGCGAGGATGAGCAGGGCCAGGGGCTGGCCGGTGTGCGTCGAGTCGGCCAGGCTCCGGCCGAGCCGCTTGAGGAAGAGATCGCGGTTCGGCAGGCCGGTCAGCTGGTCGTAGAAGCGCAACCGGCGCAGCGACTGCTCGGCGAGCTTTTGCTCGGTCACGTCGAGGACAAACCCCCGCACGAAGCGTGTCGCGCCGTCCGGTCCGGGCAGCGCACGTCCCTCGTCGCGCCACCACAGCTCGCGCCCGTCCCGGTCGAGGATCCGGTACTCCGAGGCGAAGCGGCCGGTGGACGCGCAGGCCTGGCGGAACTGGCCCAGCACGCGCTCGCGGTCCCGCGGGTGCAGGCGACGCACCCACATGTCGGGCTCCGACAGCCACTCGGCGGGGGTGAAGCCGGTCATGGCGAGCAGCTGCGGGCTCACGTAGGCCCGGCTGCCAGTCTCGTCCGCCCACGCGACGTACGTGAGGGCGGGGATCTCCTCGATCAGCGCGCGGTACCGGTCGGTCGCCTCGGCCTCGTTGGGTAATCCCCCGGTGCGTCGCCTCGGACCGCGCTCGATCTCGCGCTCGAGCGAGGCCCGCAGCCGCGGCAGGTCCCCCTTGCGGAGGCAGTCCGCCGCCCCCGCACGCATGAGCTCGACGATCTCCTCTTCCCGATAGGACCGGGCGTAGATGAGAACCGGATGCCCCGGGCCCACCCCCCGGACGGTTTCGAGCACCTGCTCGGCGGGCAGCGAGGACGTGTCCCGCCAGGCCATCACGACGTCGCAGCCCTCGCGCACCGCATTGCCGAGCTGGGGCCTGGTGGCCACGAGAGAGAAAGACGGATCGAAACCGCATTGCTCGAGATCGGCCGCGACCCGCAGAGCCTCGTTCCGCGAGCTCCCCACGACCACGACCTTCAGCGGTTTACCCATGTCTCGACCCCCGACTCGCCCGACTCTGGGCGTACGTGGTCCGGCAACAGCTTCTTGGATATAGGATTATACGGCCCTTACCGCCCCGAGAGGTCCTGAAAGTGGGAGGCGATCACCGCCTGAGCTTCAGAACCTCCTTCTTGAGTCGGGCCACGTGCCCGCGACCGAGGGCCTTGACCTCGCAGCCGAGCTCGAAGTAGCGCCGGATCTTCTCGTCGTCGAGGATGCCGAAGCAGTCCACGACCGCCATGGCCCCGCCTGCCCAACGCACGACGTCATCGGGCTCGAGCTCGAGATAGGGGGCGTGAGGGACGGCCAGGATGAATCCCTCGACACCCTTCAGCGCCACCTCGAGGTCTTGCTGGACCCGTAGCTCCGTGAGCTGCTCCTGATTGCGAAAGAAGCGCGCCCAGGAATGGCCCGGAGCGGGATAGGTGTCCTGTTTCTCCAGCTCGTACCAGTGCGTGACGTAGGGGTCGTGGACGCGCATCTCGGCCCCCATCTCCGTCAGCTTTCGGACCACCAGCTCCGAGCCCGAGTAGCGAGTGTCGCCGACGTCCTGGCGGTAGCTGGCGCCGCACAGCAACACCTCCGCGCCGGCGATGTAGCGTCCCATGTTGCGCAGCGCGTCACGAACCAGCTCCGCGACGTGAAGCGATCGCGTGTCGTTGATGTCGATGGCGGTGGGCGTGATCCTGAAGACGCTGTCTCCGTCCTGGAAGCCCAGCAGGTGCTCGTAGGCCCAGAAGCCGAGGCCTCCGTCCTTGGGCAGGCAATACCCGCCGATGCCCGGACCGGGAAAGATCATGTTGTTGTGGGTCGGCCGCATCTTGATGGCCTGCACGACCTTGATCAGGTCGACACCGTTGCGCTCGGCAAACAGGCTCCACTCGTTGAGGAAGGCGAGGGTGGTGGCACGGAACGAGTTCTCGACGATCTTGGTCGTCTCCGACTCGATGGGACGGTCCATGACGGTCAGCGGGTAGTCCCGGGTGTTCAGCACCTCCGTCAGGAACCGTTCCACCCGCCCGCGTGCTTCCGCGTTACAGCCGGAGCAGACACGCCACATGTCGCGGATGGACGACACGTACTCGCGCCCCGGCATCACCCGCTCGAAGCTGTGCGAGAGCAGCGGCTCGGAGGCGATGCCTCGGACGGCGAACGCCTTCTTGAGGATCGGCCAGCCGACGAACTCGGTGGTGCCCGGCGCCACCGTGGTTTCGATCAGCACCAGGCACTCGGGACGCATCTTCTCGCCGATGACCTGCAGGGTCCCCTCGAGGGCCCCCATCTCCGCCTCGCCGCTCCGCATGTTTCCGAGCTCGTGCTTGGTGTAGTCGCACTGCACATCGACCACCACGCAGTCCGCGAGCTTCAGGCAATCTGAGTTGTAGGTGGCGACCAGGCTCTTCTTGTGCTTCACGCATCGCTCGATCAGGCTCTCCACCGCCGGGTCCTCGGCCTTGACCGGTGACTGGCCCCGGCTGAGCAGGGGGATCTTCCAGTAGCTGCGCGGGCTGGGCCGCTGGCAGCCGATGACGAGCTTCGTGGGCGTGCCGTCGTCGTCCTCGGTGTCGGCCACGATGGCCGCCATCACCGCTCCGACGAACCCCACGCCCATGACGACGACGATCTCCCGGCCCCGGCTGCGGGCGTCCTCGGCGAGTCGCTCCAGGCGCTCGTACTCGGCCGCGTACTCGTCCTCTCCGGGCAGGGGAAAGGCCTCGCCAGCTGGTGAAACCGACTGTGCGTTCTCGCTCGCCATGCTCGAAGCTCCTCGGTTCTCGCGCCTGCCGGGCGAAGCGGCCGCCAGTCGTGCCCGCGCACCCGATCGTCCGTCGGGATTCTAATTGAACGGGAGACGGATCCCCTCTCGAGGTGGCGGTTCTGCCGGGCCCCGGACGAGGGCGTATGATCGGGCTGCTCGGGGCGGCCGGCCCGATCAATGAGGAAGGGAGGTGCACGGTGAGTCTGTCCGTCGGGATCGCCGGCCTTCCGAACGTCGGCAAATCCACCCTGCTGAATGCCCTGACCCACGCCAACGCGGCGGCGTCCAACTACCCCTTCTGCACCATCGAGAGCAATGTGGGCGTCACCCCGGTTCCCGACCCCGATCTGCGGCGCCTCGAGGAGCTCCTCTCCCCGAAGGAGACGGTGCCGACGACGATCCGATTCGTGGACATCGCGGGGCTCGTCGAGGGGGCAAGCGAAGGCGAGGGCCTCGGCAACACGTTCCTCGGACACATACGAGAGGTCGACGCCATCCTTCACGTGGTGCGCTGCTTCGCCAACGACGACGTGGTCCACACCACGGGGGAGCCCGACCCGGTGCGGGACGTCGAGGTCGTGGAAACGGAGCTCCTGCTCGCCGATCTCGAGACCGCCACGCGCGCGCAGCGGAAGTGGGCCAAGATGGCCCTCACCGGGAAGGACGCCGGCAAGGCCGAGGCCGAGGCCTTCGCCCGGGCGGTGGAGGCCCTGGGCCGGGGAACGCCGATTCGGGCCGTCGACTTCTCCGCGGAGGAGCGTGAGCTCCTGAGCGAGGCCAGGTTCCTCACCGCCAAGCCGAGTCTCTACGTCGCCAACACGGACGAGAGCGACCCCACCGGGAAGGGCCCTCTGCCCTCGGCCCTCCGCGAGGCCATGGGCGCCGAGCGCGTGCTGCCGGTGGCGGTGGGGATCGAGGAGGAGATCTCCGAGCTCGAGCCGGCGGAGCAGCAGGAGTTCCTGAAGGAGCTGGGTCTGGAGGAGACGGCGCTGGACCTGGTGGTGAGCGCCTGCTACCGGCTCCTCGGGCTGATCACGTTCTACACGATCGCGCACGACAAGCTCAGCGCCTGGCAGCTGCGGCGGGGCGGTGCCGCTGCCGAGGCGGCGGGCAGGATCCACAGCGACATGGAGGAGGGCTTCATCCGCGCCGAGGTGATGAGCCTCGACGACCTGCTACGGCTGGGCACCCGCCAGGCGCTGCACGACCAGGGACTGATCCGCATCGCGGGCCGGGACTACGAGGTCCGCGACAAGGACGTGCTTCAGTTTCACTTCAGGGCCTGACCGACCGGCCCCCACCTCGGTGGAGAGGGGGTAGATAGTGTCCACAAGAATCAGATTCAGCGCCCACGGCGTCGATCTCCTCGGCGAGCTCGACGACTCTCCGACCGCCCTCGCCCTTCGTGAGCGCCTTCCCGCGACCCTCCGCATGAGCCGCTGGGGCGACGAGTACTACGGTCGTATCGCCACGGACCTCGGCGTGGGCGAAGCGGCCGAGGCCCGCGAGCTGATGGAGGTGGGTGAGCTGGCCTACTGGCCGGTCGGGAACGCCCTCTGCGTGTTCTTCGGCCCCACCCCGGCCAGCGAGGGCAAGGAGCCGAGGGCCGCGTCCCCCGTCAACCCGATGGGCCGGCTCGAAGGCGCGCTCGAGAAGCTGAAGACGCTCCCGCCGGAGATCGAGGCGACCGTGACGGTCCTCGAGCCCTAGCCTCCAGGGGGCATCGGCGCTGGTGGTACGTCACCGAAGTCGGGTTGCTCGCATGGACGTGGTGGCGCGCAGGCGGCCGGGGCCCCCGACGAGGACCCTGCGCAGCTTCGAAGCTGTCGGGCCCGCAGTCGGGGTGGCACGCCGAGCGCCGAACGCCCCAGAGGATAGGCACGTCTTCGGTGACGAGACTCGCCTAGAGCCCGCGCGTGGTGTGGTAGTACGCCTCGTTCCAGCGCAGCTCCTTCTTGAGCTCGCGCAGACGCGTCTCCTCGTCGATCAGGACGAGCTCGATCCCCGCGATCTCCGCGTAGTCCTCGAGGTGCTCGGGGGTCAGGGCCTGGCTGAACGCGGTGTGGTGGGCGCCCCCGGAGTAGATCCACGCTCCCGCCGCCACCTTGAGGTCCGGTCGGGGAACCCAGACCGCCCGCGCCGTGGGCAGGTGAGGCAGGGGCCCGTCGGGGGCCACGACGTCGATGGCGTTGACGATGAGACGGAAGCGGTTGCCGAGATCGATGAGCGAGGCGTTGAGGGCGGGTCCGGCCCCGGCGCAGAAGACCAGGCGGGCGGGGTCGGCCTTGGCGCCGATGCCCAGGGGGTGGACCTCGAGGGAAGGTCTCCCTTCGGCGATCGTGGGGCAGACCTCGAGCATGTGGGCGCCCAGCACCTTGGTGCCCCTGGGGTCGAGGTGGTAGGTGTAGTCCTCCATGAAGGAGGTGCCGCCCTCGAGCCCCTCCGCCATCACCTTCATGGCCCGCACGAGGGCCGCGGTCTTCCAGTCGCCCTCGGCTCCGAAGCCGTATCCGGAGGCCATGAGCCGCTGCACGGCCAGCCCCGGCAGCTGCTCGAGGCCGTGGAGGTTCTCGAAGGTCGTGGTGAAGGCCCCGAAGCCTCCCTCCTCGAGGAAGGCCCGCATCCCGAGCTCGATGCGGGCCTGCTGGGCCACGTTGGCCCTGGCCGCGTCCGCCACCTTCATCTCGTACTCGGCGGCGTACTTCTTCACCAGGGCGTCGACGTCGGCATCCGCGACGTCGCTGATCTTCGCGACCAGATCGCCCATCCCGTAGCCGTTGACCGAGTAGCCGAACTGGCGCTGGGCCGAGACCTTGTCGCCCTCGGTGACCGCCACTTCACGCATGTTGTCGCCGAAGCGGGCCACCTTGAGGCGACGAGTCTCCGCCCAGGCGCAGGCGGCCCGGGTCCAGGCGCCCACGCGGTCCTGCACCTCGGGGTCCTCCCAGTGGCCCACCACGACCTTTCGATTCTGCCGCAGCCGCGTGCAGATGAACCCGAACTCTCGGTCGCCGTGGGCGGCCTGGTTGAGGTTCATGAAGTCCATGTCGATCTCGCCCCAGGGCAGGTCGCGGTTGAACTGGGTGTGGAGGTGGACGTAGGGCTTCCGCAGCGCGGTCAGGCCGGCGATCCACATCTTCGCGGGCGAGAAGGTGTGCATCCACAGCACGAGGCCGACGCAGGCCGGGGCGCGGTTGGCGTCGCTCAGGAGGCTCACGATCTCGTCGGGCGTCTTGACCACAGGTTTGAAGGCCACCCGGCACGGGATCTTCTGCGAGCCGTCGAGCGCGGCGGCGATCGTCTGGGAGTTCTTCGCCACCTGCTGAAGGGTTTCGGGGCCGTAGAGATGCTGGCTGCCAGTGACGAGCCAGACCTCGGACTGTTTCAGTTGATCCAGCACGACTGATTCCTCCTCCCGTTTCCCCGGCTCCGTGTACGCGCCCGGGCATCTGGGTACGTGAGCAGACCCGGCGTCACTCGGGTCACGAATCAACCCTTCGGGTAGAAGACCGCGTCGAAGAAGGCGATCATCTCTCTCAGGTACGGGACGCCGAACCTCGCGAACGTATCGCGTGTCCTCTGATCCGGCTTCCAGTCGAAGAACGCGTGGCTGGCCCCCTCGACCTGGACGTATTCCGCCGTCTGGCCCTTGGCCTCGAGGGCCTCGGCGAAGCCCCTCACCATCTCGTCCTTGATCAACGGGTCCTCGGTGCCGCGCACGAGGTACTGGGGAATCCTTCTCTCGTCGGCCGCCGGGATGTGGTTGATCGGAGACACCGCCGCCGACCATGCCTCATCCGCCGCGGGATCTTCGGAGAAATGTCTCAGCGTGGCGAACACACCGTAGCTCGGCGCCGCGACCTGCACCGCGTCCATGATCTCCCGCCTCACCTGGGCGACGCTCTTCCCCTCGGGAACGTACGAGGGCATGAACTCGAAGACACCGGGCTTCTTGCCGAAGCCGCCGTCCCCGATCTTGTCTGGCATCGTGGCGACCACCGCGGACAGGTGCCCCCCCGCACTGTCTCCGGTCACCGCGATCCGCGTCGGATCGGCACCGTACTGGGTCGCGTGCTCCTGAATGTGGGCCACGGCGCCGAAGACGTCATCAACGAGGTCCGCCATCGTGTTGCCCGTCTCGTCTCCGTCGCCCTTGTCGACCCAACGGTAGTCGACGCTGAACACGACGTACCTTCCAGTCTTGACGATCTCTCTCGCCATGCCGCGCATGATGTCTTCCGTGTTGGCGCGCCAACCCCCGCCGTGAATGATGACGACGATGGGGAGGCCCTCGGCGCCGTCAGGGGAGAAGACGTCGTACTTGAGGGGCTTGACACCGGGTTGTGCGTAGACGACGTCCTGCGTCACCGTGAAGCCCTCGAACTCCGTCTCGGGAAGGAACAGGGCACCGATGGTCTTGTCCTGGTCGACCGTCACCTCGAGGGTGGGCACCATCGACTCGATGTACATCGGCCCCCAGCGTCCCGGAACGGAGTAGTAGAGCGAGTCGAGGGCGTAGCCCGGGGCGGGTGTCGCGGTGGCTCTCACCGTCGTGCCTTTGGCCACCTTCCCGTCCTCCGGGAGGGCGGGATCGAGGCTGAGCGTTCCGTTGACGGGCTCCTTCACGGTCAACGTGAAGGACGCCTCTTCTCCATGGCTCGGGGCGCCCAGCAGCACCAGGGCGGCGAGCGCCGAGAAGACGTGCAATGGTCTGATCATCGTGAATGCTCTCCTGGTACGGAGTCGTCCGAAACGACGAAAGAAGACCCCTTGACCGACGATTCCGGCATCCTAGCAGATTCCCGTCTTCGGGCGCGGTTGTGCAACGAACGAGTTCGGGCCAAGGCTTGCCAGCGGTGCTCCGCGATGCTAGACGCGCTCGAACAACTCCCTGACCGCGGGTTTCGTGACCTTCCCCAGAGCGTTCCGAGGAAGGTCAGACACGAGCTTCAGCCCTCTCGGAATCTTGTGGCGCGAGAGCCGTTCGCGGGCCCACGCCTGCAGCCCGGCCAGGTCGAGGCTCGCCCCTTCCCGCGTCACCGCCGCCACCGCGACGGTGTCACCCCAGATCTCGTCCTTGACGCCGACGACGGCGCACTCCTGGATCGCCGGATGCTGGCGCAGCACCTCTTCGATCTCCAGCGCCGAGAGCTTGTGGCCTCCGGTCTTGATGATGTCGACCGATTGCCGACCCAGGATCCGGTAATAACCATCCTCCAGGACGGCAACGTCCCCGGTCCGGAACCACCCGTCGACGAACGACTCCTTCGTGACCGCCGGCTTCTTCCAGTACTCGGCGAACACCGCCGGGCCCCGGACCTGGATCTCGCCGGCCTCGTTCTCGGTCCCGATGAGGTCACCGGACTCCGCGACCAGGCGGACGTCGACGCCGGGCAGCGCCTGTCCGACCGCGCCGGGCCGCCGCTCTCCGGACAGCGGGTTGGAGAGCGCCATCCCGATCTCGGTCATGCCGTAGCGCTCGAGCAGCGTCTGACCGGTCAGCTCGGTCCACTTCTCGTGGATCGAGACGGGGAGGGCCGCCGACCCGGAGATCATGAGCCGCATGTGCGCGAAGCCGGCCGCCCACCGTTGGCGGTCCTCCGGCATCGCGGACTCGAGCGCCTGGATCAGCTTCACGTAGATCGTCGGGACCGCCATGAAGATCGTGTAGGCCTTCTCCCCCACCCGCTTCAGGATCGCTTCCTGATCGAACGACTCGAAGGCCTCCACGAAGGCACCAGACCACAATGCACAGCTCAGCACGTTGACGATCCCATGGACATGGTGAAGCGGGAGGAAGAGCGGGATGCGGTCCTCCCCCTGCCACGCCCAGGCCTCGACGAGGGAGGTGATCTGCGCTTCGATGTTCGCGTGGGTCGTGACGACTCCTTTGGGTCGGCTTGTCGTGCCGCTCGTGTAGAGAATCATTGCGGGACGGTCGGTCGAGATCCCGGGAAGAGCGGCCGGGTTCGCGCCGAGGGCGGCCTCGACCGCCAGCCGCCGGATGCCGAGCCGCTCGCAGAGAGGCCCGACCCTGCCAATCAGTCGCCGGGGCGCCAGGGCGACACCGACCTCGGCGTCGGTGAGGACATGCTCGATCTCCGGCTCGGTGGCGGCGAGGCTCAGAGGCACGGCGATGCCTCCTGCGCGCCACGCGCCCCACTGCACGGCCGCGTGCTCCGCGCTCCCCGGAATCAGAAACGCTACGCGCTCCCCCCGGAGGTCCGGCCGGCCGTCGAGCAGAGCAGCGCCGACGCGGGCCGACAGACTGAGCAGATCCGAGTACGAGTGGCGAGCCCCCCGAGAAGCGATCGCCGGCGCGTCCCCGTGGTCTTTCGCCCTCTCGATCAGCCTGATCCCCGCCACGCGCTCTCTACCCGAAGAACGCCCGGATCGTCACGAACACGATCGAGGGTCCGAGCAGACACCCGAGCCCGGTGTAGAAGGTGGCGGTCATCGCCCCGTAGGGTACGAGCTTCTCGTCGGTCGCGGCCAGGCCCCCCGCCACCCCGCTGGTCGTGCCCATCAGGCCGCCGAAGACCAGCGCGGAGCGGGGGTTGTCGAGGCCGATGTGGCGCGCGACGAAAGGGGTTGTCGTCATGACCAGCATCGACTTGACCAGCCCCGCGGCAATGCTCAGGGCCACCACGTCCGACGTCGCTCCCAGGGCTGTGCCCGTCACCGGCCCGACGATGTACGTGGCCGCGCCCGCGCCGATCGTGGTCATGCTGACCGGATCGGTATAGCCGAAGAGCCATGCCACCGTTGCCCCCACGGCGAAGGATCCGAGAACTCCGGTCAGCAGACCGACGACTGCGCCGGCCCCCGCCTTCCGTATCTCGGACAGATGGACGCCGAACGCGGTCGCGATGATCGCGAGATCGCGGATCATCGCCCCCCCCAGGAGCCCCACACCGGCCAGAACATCGATGTCCGCGACCCCGTGGTCGCCTCCGGTCGCAACTCCACCGGCGTAGGCCAGGACCAGACCGATCAGGATCGCGATGGCCGAGCCGTGCACCCGGCCCCGGGTGAGCCGGTCGGAGACGAGGTAGGAGAGCCAGACCGTGACACCGACGAACGCGAACGCGGCGACCAGTCCATTGCTCAGCAGCACCGACCTGAGCGACTCCACAACCACCGTCACGGCCCGTCCTCCTTCGACTCCACCTTCTCCGAGCGGCCCACGCGACTGATGGCCGGCACCAGGGCGAAGCCGACGCCCACCGCCAGGAAGCCGGCGAGGAGCGCGGCTGGACCACCTTCGACCGCGGCGAGCACGTTCTGGCTGGCGGCCATGGCCACCACGACGGGGATGTAGATCGAGCTCCAGAAAACGATGCCCTGCCGGGAGATGGGCTTCAGCCTCCCCTGCCCCTGCAGGCGGTCCGCGGCGAGGATCAGCAACAGCATGGCGATGCCCACGCCCCCCACGTTGGCCCGGACCCCGATCAGCTCCCCCAGCAGCTCGCCGCAGAAGACCCCGGCGATCATGCAGCCCGAGAGGAGCGCGACACCGTAGATCACCACCGCGTTGTCTCCCATCGACGAGGCCGGCCGCCATCCCCCGGGCCCCGCGGGGTGCAATGCCGGCCCGCTATTGTCTCTCGAGTCGATTGATCTGCAGTCTGGCACTCCCAAGGCAGACCCGACCGGCCGCCGTCCGGGCCCCCTCACTCAACCATCGGACTGTCCCACCAGTCCAAGGAGGTGTGGAGTCGCATCCGGCTCACCCGGTGGGGGGCTCTGCCGCAATTCCAGGGAGGGGATCATGCTGATCGGCCGTCTCGTTCTTCTCGTGCTCGGCGCCCTCGTCTTCAACCTCGGCTCTCCCCCGGCTGTGGCCCAGGAGGCATCCAACAACGAGCTGGATGCCCGGGTCAGGGCCTTTCTGGAGGAGCGACAGGGCCGGTGGCGAGAACTGAACATCCCGACGAGGGACGGTCGGTTCCTGTACGACATGATCGTCGAGCACGGGTACACGCGAGCCCTCGAGATCGGAACCTCCACCGGACATTCGGCCATCTGGATCGCCTGGGCTCTCAGCAAGACCGGAGGCAAGCTCATCACTCTCGAGATCGACCAGGGACGACACAGGGAGGCCCTCGAGAACTTCGAGCAGGCCGGAGTGTCGCCATACATCGACGCCCGTCTGGGCGATGCGCATGAGCTGGTCAAGCGGCTCGAAGGGCCCTTCGACTTCGTCTTCAGCGATGCCGACAAAGGCTGGTACACGCAGTACTTCATCGACGTCGCGCCGAAGATGGTCCCCGGAGGCTGTTACACCACCCACAACGTCAGGACGCGCGGGCGAAGAGGGAGGGGGTCCAGCCAGGGGTATGTCGACTACCTGATGAGCCGGCCCGACTTCGTGACGACGGTCGAGAGCTCGGAGACCTCCGGAATCGCCGTCACCTGCAGGAAGTCTGATGAGTGAGTACGCTCCTCCCAATACTGACTGACGTCGGAATCAACCCACATCGCCGATAGAAGGCCCCGCCCCTGACCGGGGCGCGTGAAGACGGACACTCCCCAGGTGCGGGGACTCAAAGCAGTCGGGCGCTGGTGCTCAGTCCCAGCTTCGGATGAGCACCCAGTTGTTGTCCTTGTCGACCGTCAGCAGGGCCCCCCGGGGGTATTTCGTGCCTTCGAGCGTGATCGGCTGAGTGACCACGATCCGCGAGCCGAAGCACTTGATCGCCGGATCGTTCCCGGCCCGTTCGTACTGTTGCCCCTTCTGGGACGTTGACACCATGAAGTTGCCGCTGCGGAGCACGCGGTGGAGATAGACAACGGTCTCACAGTACTTTGCGTTCCTGTCCCCGACTGCCGACAAGACCTCCTTGTAGCTGGGTGGCGTGGGTGTCGGCTCCGGGGTGGGCGTCGGCTCCGGGGTGGGCGTTGGCGTGGCCGTTTCAGCCGCCACCTGCTCGGGGGCTGCTTTTTCGGCGGGAGCGCTGCACGCGCTTGCCAGGGCCACGGCGAGTGTCAAGCTGATCAGTGCGATCGGCAGATTCCGACGGGTCATCACGTTCCTCCTATCCGCCCGGGCGAGTCGCTTGGACTCGATTCGGGCCAGTCGCGCCTATCCTAGGCTGCAGCTATCCAGATACTACCTCAGGCTCGGGCACCCGCGGGCGGCTCTCCGCGCCGGCTCTCTCCCCTTCCCGGGTCCATGGCCGTCGGTGTGTCGTATGCCGCCATGTCCTGTTTGGTGCTTTTGTTGCCCTTGCTCGCATCGCGCCGCGGGGGCCGAACTTCCCATCAGCCTGCAATGTAGGATGGGCCGCGGGGAGATCCTGGCATGCTCGACACCCTCGTTCAGGCGATCAGCGACATGAAGGAGGAGCAGGCACTGGCCGAGGCCAGAGCCCTGCTCGCGGCCGGCGAGGATCCCATGCGGATCGTGGAGAGCTGCTCTTCGGCGATGGAGCTGGTGGGGCGGCGGTTCGAGGCCGGCGAGTACTTCCTGGCCGAGCTCATGATGGCCGGCGACCTGGTCCGGCAGGTGTCCGACCTGGTCAAGCCCGAGCTCCGCGGCCGCGCCGAGGCAGCCAAGAGAGGCAGTATCGTGATCGGGACGGTGAAGGGCGACATCCACAACATCGGCAAGGACATCGTCGCCTTCCTGCTCGACGTCAACGGCTTCGACGTGCACGACCTCGGCGTCGACGTGGCGCCGGCCACGTTCGTCGAGGCCATCCGGGAGCACGAGGCGGGCGTGCTGGGGTTGAGCGGCCTGCTCACGGTGGCCTTCGACTCGATGAAGAGCACGATCCGGGCGATCGAGGATGCGGGCCTACGCGATCGGGTGAGGATCATGATCGGCGGCGGCCAGACGAGCGACGCCGTACGCCAGTACGCTGGCGCGGATGCCTACTGCCGGGACGCCTTCGCGGGCGTGAGCCTGGCCCGAGAATGGGTCGATTGAGGCTGCGGTGAAGGAGCGCTGGCTGCAGCCGTCTCCGGACGCGACACAGAAGCTGACGCAGGGCCTCGAGGGGTGGCGGTCCGGCTCGGGGATCGACTTCGAAAGCCCCGAGGCGAAGGCGACGTACCAGGAGCGCGTGACGCTGCTGAAGGACGCCCTCGAGATGATGAACCCGCCCCCGCGCGTTCCCGTCTGCCCCTCGGCCGGACACTTCCCGCTCGAGTACGCGGGCGTCAGCTGGCGAGAGGCGATGTACGACTACGCGACGCTGGCCCGCGCCTGGCACAAGTACTACGACGACTTCGGCCCCGATGCCTACGTCGGTCCGGGCACCATCGTGCCCGGGAGGGCGCTGGACGGCATCGGCTTCAATCTCTACCAGTGGGCGGGTCACGGGCTGGCGGACGACGAGGGCTACCAGTTCGTCGAGCGGGAATACATGAAGGCCGAGGAGTACCCGGACCTGATCGACGATCCGACCGGGTTCTTCCTCAGCGTCTACTTCCCGAGGATCTGCGACGAGCTCCAGGCCCTGCGCCACATGCCGCTGCTGCCTCCGGTGCACGAGATCCCCATGGTCGCCCCGGCCCTTCTCCCGTTCGCGAGGCCGGACGTGAAGGCGGCGTTGGAGACGCTGGTCCGCGCCGGGGACGAGGCCGATCGCTGGCTCGGGGCGATTCGAGGCGTCGGGGCCTCGATCATGGGTCGTGGGCTTCCCTCCTTCGCCGGAGGAATCTCCAAGGCCCCTTTCGACCTCATCGGCGACAGCCTCCGCGGAACCCGGGGCGTGATGCTGGACATGTTCCGCCACCCCGACGAGCTGGTCGAGGCCTGTGAGCGCCTCGTTCCCTCCATGGTCCGGTACGGCGTGGAATCGAGCCGGGCAGCGGGCCATGTGGTGGTCTTCATACCCCTCCACAAGGGCGCCGACGGGTTCATGTCGAACGCCCAGTTCGAGCGGTTCTACTGGCCGACCCTGCGCAAGGTCGCGATCGGGCTGATCGACGCCGGGCTCGTGCCTCAGCTGTTCGCGGAGGGCGGTTACGATCAGCGCCTCGAGATCATCAGCGACCTGCCGAAGGGCACGACACTATGGTGGTTCGACCGCACGGACATGGCCCGGGCCAAGCGGACGGTCGGTCGCGTGGCCTGTCTCTCGGGAAATGTGCCCCTCGATCTCCTGTGTACCGGGACGACCGACGACGTCGAGCAGTACTGCAAGACGCTCATCGACACGGCGGGCGAGGGTGGCGGCTTCATCCTGTCGACGGGCGCCGGCATGCAGGGGTCGAAGCCCGCCAACGTACGGGCGATGATCGACTTCTCGAAGGCGTACGGCGTCTACCGCTAGGGCCGCTCAGACGCCAGCCGGGCAGACTCGGCGGAGCACCGCCGAAATCGCAACCGGCCGTCGATCTGGATTCGCCGCTACGGCTTCTGCTGGAACACTCTCTGCATGAAATCAGCCAGCAGGTGTCGCCATGCCTTCCACACATGCGCGCCGGGGGTGCGCACGAACACGTGGTTGACGCCGTGCTCCTTCAGGACCTCAATCAGGTCGAGCTGTCCCTGAAATCGTGGGTCCTCCGTGCCGCAACCCAGAAAGAGCAGCCTGAGCTTGTCGTTGACGGCGGAGGCGTCGCTCAGAAAGCCCGGCAGATGCGTCTCGAGGTCGAAGTCAGCGTCGCTGACGAGTCCCGAGCTGAACTCCCCCACCCAGGCAAAGGTGTCCAGGTTCCTCAAGCCGATGGTGAAGGCCTGCCCGCCTCCCATCGAGAGGCCGGTGATCGCACGACCGTCTCGGTTCTGCAGCACGCGATAGTTGTCTTCGACAAAGGGAATCACGTCGCCCAGCAGCTCCTTCTCCAGGATCGCCATGCCCTCGGGGCTACTGCCGCCGGCCCAGGTGCCATCGGTGTGCCCGTTCGTCATGACGACGAGCATGGGCACGGCCTTCCCCTGCGCGAGCAGGTTGTCCAGGATCACCCCGGCGCGGCCGGACTGGCTCCAGTTCCTTTCGTCATCACCACCCCCGTGCCGCAGGTACAGGACCGGGAACCTCCGCTGGGAGTCCTTCTGATAGTCCGGTGGCACATACACATAGAGATCTCGTTGGCGTTTCAGCGGCGTCGACGTGTATGTCCGAATGTGAATAGCACCGTGAGGGACGTCCTGCGCCTCGTCAAAGCGCGGCGGCCTTCCCGGGATCTCGACCTCGCTCGCGCTCAGTCCCCTGGCCCCGGTCTTCAGGTTCGGGTTGTTCCGGTCGAGTACACGCAGCCCGTCCACGGTGAACGTGTATTCATAGATCTCGGGCTCCACCGGACCAATGGTGATGCTCCACAGGCCGCTGTCATCCTTGCTCAGCGGCTGCGGCTCCGAGGAGCCGAAGCTGAGGTTCACCTCGGAGGCCCTCGGCGCGCGGATCCGAAACGTGATCCGCCGATCCGGATGGACCTCCGGACTCACGACGACCTCGCGGACGACTCCCCTGGAGGCACCGGTCCGATACTGGTTGCGCTGCGGTTGGTCAGCGGCTTGCGCCCGAGCGAAGACCGCTGTCGAAGTCGCCAGAATGCACAAGAAAACGAGACTCAATAGCCTCATCACAGGCTCCTTCCGTGTCGCTGAGTACTGAAAGCTAGAGTGTTTCGGCTATCACTCCGGGTACCAGTCGAGCAGACGGACCTCGATCTTCGGGTTCTTCGAGACGATCTCCTTGAACTTCTCGAGGTCGGAGAATCCGCCCTGCCCCCGGTAGTGGTAGGGGATGACGACCCGGGGCTGGAACTCCAGGACGGCATCGGCCGCCTTCTCGACGTCCATCGTGTAGGGCAGGTTCATGCAGACGAAGGCGACGTCGATGTTCTCGAGGGCCCGCATCTCGGGGATATCCTCCGTGTCCCCGCTGATGTAGACCCTCTGGCCGCCGACGGTGACGACGTAGCCGTTGCCCAGCCCCTTCGGGTGGAACTGGGTCCGCTCCTCGGTGAGGTTGTACATTGGGATGGCCTCGACCGAAACTCCGGCCACCTCGGCCGTCTCACCGTTGGCCAGGACCTTCACGACCCCCTTCACCTCGCCGAGGCGCTCGGCGACGGATTGGGGGACGACGATGGTGGTGTCGTCCTGGGCCACCGCCGCCACCGTGGCCGGGTCGAGGTGATCCCCGTGAACGTGGGTGATCAAGATGAGGTCCGGGGGCGCCTCCCCCGCGAAGGCCTCGGCCCCTCCGAGGGGATCCACGTAGATCGTGGTCTCACCGTGGGAGAGCACCAGCGTGGCGTGCTGCAAGGGCCGAATCGTGAGCTCACCCACGGTCGAGGCCGCGGCCTGCGCAAGAACGGGAACCGCAGCGAAGAAGAGCAACAACGGTGCGACGTATAGCCTCATGGAATACCTCCTCGCACGCAAGAAAGACTGGGCCAGGCCTGCCCGGTGGCGGGAGCTATCGAAACACCAGCTGGGCAAACTCGGCGAAGTAGCGCCGAAACCACGGCCAGCCGTGGATGCCTTGAGTCATGGTGAAGGTCGTGTCATAGCCGCGCCGCTCCAGGTCTTCGGCCAGATACTTGGCGCTGGTGAATGTCATGGCGTTGACTCCGTCACCAACATACACCTTCACGCGCTTCACGTTGTCCGGATCGTCGAGGACACCAGGAAACTGCTCCTCGTAGTACGCGATTCGATCCGCGCGCAACCCGTTGCTGGTGAATCCGATGTGGTCGAACTTCTCGACGTTGGGGAGCCACGTGTCCGGCAGGATGTTGGGGTAGGAGAGTCCGCCCAAGGCGCGGCTCTCCGAGGCCGCCAGCACCCGGTAGCTCTCCTCGACGTAGGGGATGACGTCCTGCGCGAGGTACTTGACGAACAGCGCATTGTTCGCCTCGCGCCGCTCGGTGGGAACCGGCGGGGGCAGCGCCCAGATGCTGGGCATCACCACGACCATCGGCCTGGCCCGACCCTGGGCGATCAGGTTGTCGAGGATCAGATGGGCTCGTCCGATATCGACCCAGCCCCCGTCGTCGTCACCCCCGCCATGGAGGAGGTACATGGCCGGATACCGGGCCTGCGACTCCTCATAGCCCGGCGGGAAGTAGATGTGCATGCGCATCACCCTGTCGAGGACGGAGGACTGGTGGTGCACGATGCGCACCTCACCGTGGGGCACCGGCCGGGCTTCGAGGAGCGCGGTCTGCTCTCCCGGAACGGTGAACATGCTCTGCGTGGTGCGGATTCCCGGTTTGATGGCGCCATTCGCGGGGTCGGGAATGGGCATCCCGTCCACGAGAAAGAAGTAGCTGTAGAGATCCGGGAAAAGGGGTCCGACGGTGATCGACCAGACGCCGTCTTCGTCCTTGACCAGCTTCTCCACACGCCGCTGCTCCAGCCAGAAGTCCCCGGCAATCGTCACTTCCTCGACGTTCGGGGCCCGGAGACGGAAGACGACCCGCTGGTCGGGCAGGATCTCGGGAGAGACCACGGGCGCCGGCGTGGTGGCGGCACGCTCGGACTGGGCCCATGCGATGGTCGCAAAGAGAACGAACAGCAATGCGCTCTTCTTCATGGTCACCACCGGAATCGAGCCGATTCTAGTCCGGCGCCAACGGTCACGACCTCTGCATCACCCGAGCCAACGGGCCGCGCTCACTAGAGAGGTGGAAGCGCCTGCCGCGCCTCCCGGTCCGGGTCGTTCCGGGCCGCGCTCACGTCGTCGAGCACCATGGTCTCGCCCTGCGCGGTGGTGTACTTCGGCCAGGCCGGGAGCCCGCCGCCGTTCGGGTCGCCCGCCTTCATGAACTGCACGAGCGCGCCCGCCATCTTCGCGGCGAGCTTGCGCGGACGCGGGCCGCCGGCGGTGTGGGTCAGCATCAGGTCGGTGTTGTGGAACCAGAAGCAGATGTCGATGCAGTGGAAGGCCCCCATGCGACCATCGAAGTGCGGCGGCTGCCACGTGAACCAGGCGACGTACACGGGGGGCGGCTGCTTCGACTTGGCGTCGGCCAGCGCCACCGTGCTCTGGCGGGTGCTGCTCACGAGGGACCAGATCTCGGCGGGCTCCTTGCCCGGAAAGGCCTTGGCGTAGGCCTCGACCACATCCATCGCACGATCGCCGAAGCCCGGAGAGAATCCCGCGCGCGTCTTCACACGCTCGGCCACATCGGCGAGCGTCAGCTGGTCGGGTGTCGGTTCGAACGCCGCGGGGGAGATCTCGTTCATCGTCGAGCACACGAGCAGGGGGACGCCGGCCGCGGTGGGCGCCGCATCGGGGTAGTAGGGGTCCTGCGGCAGGACGGCGCCGTCAACGACCGGGCTGAAGCCCCCCCGCAGCCCGCGGCCGCCGCCGCTCTCCGCCCGCAGCTTCTCGAGCGCCTTCGTGGCGACGGCGTAGTACTCCTTCCAGGGCATCGCCTGCAGCTTGTCGATTTCGCCTGCGCCCAGGCCAGCCTCCGCGAGCACGTAGCCCCCGAGCTTCTCGGAGTGCTCCTTCTCACCCATGCGCAGCGAGGCGCCGCTCAGCACCACCGCCTTGTGGAAGAGCCCCTTGGCGCTGGGCATCGCGGTGAGCGTGCAGACCTTGGCGCCCCCGCCCGACTGACCCATGATGGTGACGTTGGCCGGGTCGCCGCCGAAGGACGCGATGTTGTCGCGCACCCACTCGAGCGCCTGCACGATGTCGAGCATGCCCACGTTGCCGGAGGCCGCGAAACGCTCGCCCCCCACGCCCGCCAGATTGCAGTAGCCCATCGGACCGAGGCGGTGGTTGATCGAGCAGAACACCACGTCGCCGAAGCGCGCGAGGTTCTCGCCGTTGTAGCCGTCCTGCTCGATGCCGTTGCCGGCGGTGAAGCCGCCACCGTGAAGCCAGACCAACACCGGCCGCTTCCGGCCGTCGCCCGCCGCGGGGGTGAACACGTTGATCCGCAGGCAGTCCTCGCTCACGTCGTCGTAGTTCCAGTGGTCGCGAAATGCCGCGTACTTGTTCGCGTAGCGGTTCTCCATGTTCTGGGGCGCCGAGTTGCCCCACCACAGCGCCGGAAAGACGTCCGTCCAGGCCTCGGGCGGCTGGGGCGGCATGAAGCGATTGGGGCCAGAGGTGTCGGCGCCGTAGGGGATGCCGAGATAGTATTGGACGCCCCGCAGGACGTAGCCACGCACGCGGCCGTGGCGGGTGTCCACCATCGCCACGTTCTCGCCGACCTGCAAGACCGGACCGTCGTCGCCCGTCCCGACCCCCGTGGTGTCGGCAGAGACGATGGCGGCGCCTCGCGCGCCGATCGTGAGGCCGGCCGCGCCCGCCCCCGCTGTCCGGAAGAAGCTGCGCCTGCTGGAATTCATCGACATGGAACCTCCTCGCTCGTCGTGGAACTCACGGCTTCGGCCGCGCGGCGACGACCGCGGGCGGACCGCCACCCACTATTCTCGGGGCGTGGTCGTCGGCCGTGAAGGTGTCATACGGTAGCGCGCCCCAGAAGGAGCCGAACACCTTTTTTGTCAGTGCCTTACGGCTTGTCCCGGGTCGAGGTATCATACCTGCCTGATTCCTCAGGGGAGGCCCCGTCCTGCCAAAACCAGACACGCCGACGCCGTCCGCGGACCCGGACCCCAGGGACACGGCCTCGCCTCGGCTGGCTCAGATCGACAGTGACGCCGTCCGGGCACAGGCCGACCGCATTGTCGCCAGCTCCCTCTTTCGGAACAGCAAGCGCTACCCGGCGCTCCTAAGGCATGTCGTCGAGCGCACTCTCGAGGGCCAGGCCCCCAGCATCAAGGAGCGCAGCCTGGCGATCGACGTGTTCGGCCGCTCCCCGACATACGATCCGGGAACCGATCCGGTGGTGCGCATCACCGCCGCGGAGGTGCGCAAGCGCCTCGCACAGTACTACCAGGAGCCAGGTCACGCCGGGGAGATCCGTATCGAGCTGCCGGTGGGATCCTACGTTCCCGAGTTTCATCTCCCGCCGGGGCCCGGAATCGGCGTCACGGAGCCTGCCCCGCCGATGTCGTCGTTGCGGAGACTCCGGGTCTGGTTGGCCGTCGCCGCCGCAGTCCTCGTGCTGTGGGCGGCCGCCGGATGGCGGCCACACGGCCCGCCGTCGGCCCTCGACCGCTTCTGGCACCCGGTCGTCGCGGGCGGCGGTGAGGTGATGGTGTGCGTCGGCGCGGCTCCCGCCGGCTCGCAAGCCACGCCGGAACCCGGGCTCGGCGGGGTCGCCTGGCCGGACGTCCAGGCGCTCGTCCGGATCGGCGGCCTCCTCCAGGAGAAAGGCCTCTCCGTTCAGCTCTGCCGGGAGGCACAGGCGAGCTTCTCCGACTTCCAGCGCATGCCGGCCGTTCTGATCGGGGCCTTCAACGACGAGTGGACGCTCCGGCTGATGGAGAACATGCGGTTCCAGTTCCGGCGCGAGGGCTCGTCGCGCTGGATCGAGGATCGGGACCGTCCGGAGTCGAGGGCCTGGAGCATCAACCTCGGCGACGGGGATGCCGGGGGCTACCTCTCCATCGTGCAGGACTATGGGGTGATCTCGAGGGTGATGAACCCGAGGACAGGCCGCATCAGCGTCATCGTGGCCGGCCTGTCGGGGTACGGCACGGTCGCCGCGACACAGCTTCTGACCGAACCGGCCCACGCGGAGATACTGGCCAGAGCCGCTCCGGCGGAATGGCAGGATCGGAACCTGCAGATCGTCCTCGGCACCGAGGTCATCGAGAGCGCCTCGGGCCCGCCGCGCGTCCTCTCGCTGGCGGTCTGGTGACCCCTGGCTCGGCGCGTCCTCTCAGATTGGGAAGACGCCGACGAGGATGCAGCCGACCGCCATGACGAGGGTGACGAGAAACGCAAAGCCGAAAGTGGACTTCTGGTGATCGGCGAGATCCACGCCCGTCAACCCAATGAGCAGAAACGTCGCCGGGGTCAGGGGACTCAAGGGGAAGCCGGTCGTCATCTGTCCCAATATGGCCGCTTGCGCGATCGAGACAGGGGCGACGGCCAGACCCTTGCCGACCTCGGCCACGACGGGAAGGACGCCGAAGTAGAAGGAGTCGGGGTCGAAAAGGAAGCTGAGCGGCATGCTGAGCACCGCGAGAATCACGGGCACGTGCGCTCCGAGGGCCGCGGGAATGACGGCCACGGCCTCGCTCGCCATCGCCTGGATCATCCCGGAGCCTTTCATGATCCCGGTGAAGACTCCGGCGGCCAGGAGAATGCTTGCCATCAGCAGCGCCGCCTTCGCGCGGGCATCCACCCGCTCCCTCTGGGCATCCAGGCTGGGATAGTTGACCATCAACGCGATCACGGCCCCGATCATGAAGACGAGCGTCGGCGACACCACCCCGGAAACCAGCGTGGAGATGGCCAGCAGGGTGAGCGCGACGTTGAACCAGAAGAGCCCGGGGCGCCTTCCGCTCTCGGCATCTGACGGTCGTTGCGCGGCCTCCTCGCCGCCGGTGGCGGGCGCAGGCCCCAGCCTTCGGGCCTCCCTCCTCCCCAGCCAATAGGCGATCAGCAGGACCGTCGCGAGCCCGCAGACATGAGGGATCACGATCGGGCGGTAGAGGTCCACGACGCTGACGTTCAGCGCCGTGGCCGCCCGCAGCGTAGGCCCTCCCCAGGGAACGACATTCATGGTTCCGGCGCCGAGCGCCACGACGGACGCGAGAACGCGCCGGTCCATGCCCAGGCGGTCGAACAGGGGAAGGACGGCGGGGACGGTGATCAAGAACGTCGTCGCGCCCGAGCCGTCGAGGTGCGCGATCATCGAGAGCAGGGCCGCGCCGACGGCGATCCGGGGAGGGCTGCTGCCGATCACCTTCAGGATGAAGCGGATGATCGGCTCGAACATGCCGGCATCGGTCAGTACCCCGAAGAAGATGATCGCGAAGACGAACATGGCGGCGACGGGCGCGATGTTCTTGATTCCCTCAATGGCGAAGTCTGCCGTCTTCAGGCCGAAGCCGGCGGCCAGGGACCCCAGGATCGGAATCAGGATGAGAGCAGACAGCGCCGACAGCTTCTTCGTGAGAATGGCAGCGAGCAGGACGACGATGATGGAGATTCCGACCAGGACCAGCATGGTGGTGCTCCCAGGCTCTCCGGAGGATGGACGGTCTTCAGGCCGTGTCCATGGGTCCCGACGAGCGTGTGCTCGGCTTGCTCGGGGCGGGGGCCTCGGGCCCGAGGATGACGCCCTGGGCCACCAGCGCCGCCGCGGTCTGCTCGTCCAGGCCCAGCAGGTCGGCCAGGACGGCTCGGGTATGCTCTCCCAGGCGCGGGGCGGGGATGGTGCGCCGCCCCGGGGTCTCGGACAGCTTGAAGGGCGTTCCCGTGACGCGGTGTCGACCCGCCGTCGGGTGATCGAGCGTCGGGAACATGTCCCGGAACGCCGATTGCGGGTGCTCCACCACCTCCTTGAAGTCGCGGACGGGAGTACAGGGAATCCCCACCGACCGGAGCGTCTCGAGCCACTCGCCCGCCGTGCGATGACGGAAGACGTCCGCCAGGACTCGCTCGAGCGCGTGGCGGTTCTTCACCCGGTCGGCATTGGTGGCGAAATCCGGCGCCGTCTTGAGATCCGGGCGGTCGATCACGTCGCACAGGGCCGCCCACAGCTTCTCGCTGCCCGCCGCGATCGCAAAGCCGCGATCCGAGGCGTTGAAGACGCGGTAGGGGACCACGGTCGGAAAGGCGGTGCCGAGCGGACGGGGGATGCGGCCCGACCCGAGGTAGGTCGCATGGTTGGAGCACATCGTGGAGATCATGGAGTCCTGCATGGAGACGTCGACGAGCTGCCCCTTCCCCGTGCTCTCGAGGGCGCGGAGCGCGGTGAGGATCCCGATCACGCCGAAGAGGCCTGCCGTTACGTCCGCGACCGAGTAGCCGCTCCGCACCTGCTCGCCCTTCTCCGTTCCGGTCATGCTGACCAGCCCGCTGGAGCATTGGACGATCAGGTCCATGGCGGCCTCGTCGCGAGAGGGGCCGTCCTGCCCGTATCCGGAGATGGCGCAATACACCAGGCGTGGGTTCCGCGCGTGAACGACGTCGTAGCCGAGACCAAGCCTCTCCATCGTGCCGGGGCGGAAGTTGTGGATGAGGACATCCATCTTCTCGATCAGGCCCAGGCAGAGCTCGCGCCCGCGTTCATGCTTGAGATTGATCGCGATGCCATGCTTGCCCCTGTTGAGGCCCAGGAAGAAGTAGGCCTGATCGCCGGCGAACGGCGGTCCCCAGCCGCGGCCCATGTCGCCACCAGCCGGGTCCTCCAGCTTGTATACCGTCGCCCCGTACTCGGAGAGCAGCATGGTGCAGTACGGGCCCGACAGGGCGTGGGAGAAGTCCAGGACGCGGATTCCCTCGAGGGCGGAAGTTGTCATGGGCGTGCCTGCCGGTGTGGGCTCAGACCGGCACGCACTTGTGGCCGTAGCAGAGAATGCCGGCCTGGCCATCCTCCTGGATCTTTCGGAACTCGAGGCGCACCCGCTGGCCAATGGCCAGCTCCTCGAAGTCGCAGTCGGCGATCTGCGCCATGATCCGGACGCCGCCTTCCAGCTCGACGACGCCGACGGCATAGGGGGTCAGGTCGGCGAGCTGAGAGGGTCCGACCCGGGTGATGGTGTAGGTGAGAATCTTGCCCTCATCCGCCAGCACGACCGACTCGAACTTCCGGGAACGGCACTTTCGGCACGCGAGACGGGGCGGATAGCTGATCTCGCCACACGACGTGCATCTCGCGGCCTCCAAGCGGTAGCGCTGGGGTATCTCTCTCCAATAACGAGCGGGATTGGCCATGATCTCGAATCCTCAGTTCTCTCGAGGCGTCCACTCAGACGGCCTCGAGGATGTGCACCACGCTGCTGCCGCCAGTGCCACCCATGTTCTGTGTCAGGCCGGTCCGGGCTCCCTCGACCTGCCGCTCTCCGGCGCTGCCCCGGAGCTGTCGCGTGATCTCGATGACCTGGGCGACTCCGGTGGCGCCCACGGGATGGCCCTTCGACTTCAGGCCGCCGCTCGTGTTCACCGGCACCTTGCCGCCGAGCGCCGTCATCCCGCTCTCGGCCGCCTGGCCGCCCTTGCCCTTCTCGACCAGCGAGAGAGCCTCGAGGGCGAGGATCTCCGCGATGCTGAAGCAGTCGTGGACCTCGGCCAGATGAATGTCCTTCGGGGTCTTCCCCGCCATCTTGTACGCCTTCTCTCCGGCCCGGTGCACGGCCTCGAGCCAGGCCAGGTCCGATCGGGAGTGCAGCGCGATCGAATCGGATGCCTGGGCGGAGGCCAACACCTTCACCAGAGGCTGCTTCGAGATCTTGCGTGCCATTTCCAGTGGGCACAACACGACGGCCGCGGCGCCGTCCGTGATGGGCGAGCAATCGAGGATCCTCAATGGATCCGCGACCATCACCGAACCCAGAACGTCCTCGACGCTGATCGCGAATGGGTACTGCGCCTCGGGATTGAAGGAGCCGTGCTTGTGGTTCTTGACCGAGACGTGGGCCAGTTGCTCACGAGTCGTGCCGTAGCGCTCCATGTGCACCCGGGCCATCAGGGCGTACAGACCGGGGAAGGTGATGCCGTGGTAGGCCTCGTACTCCATATCGGAAGCTGCGGAGAGGGCGTAGGTGGCCTCGTCTCCGCTCACGTCGGTCATCTTCTCGACTCCGCCCACCAGGACGATGTCGCTCGTGCCGGAAGCGACCTCGATGAACCCCTGGCGGAACGCGGCGCCGCCGGAGGCACAGGCGGACTCGACGCGCGTGGCGGGCACCGGGTTGATGCCCAGGTAGTCGGCCATCAGACAGCCCAGATGCTCCTGGCCCACGAAGAGGCCGCTAGACATGCAGCCCACGTACATCGAGTCGACGTGGTCGACACCGGCGTCGTCCACGGCGTTGAGCGCAGCCTCCACGAAGATGTCACGTAGCGACATCTCCCAGAGCTCGCCCCATTTCTTGTTGATGCCGACTCCCAGGATCGCAACGTCTCTCATTGCCGATCTCCCCTACTCTGCCGTGAGGATCTTGCCGCGGTACTTGCAGTAGGTCCCGTAGTCCAGGAACACCTTGTCGTTGTCGAGCATCTCCCTGGTCTTCGCGGCCTTGTCTCGCACCTCCTCGATCCGCTCGGTCACGGTGAAGATGAAGCCGTCGCTGCCCGCGCCCGAGCCGTAGGACACCATCAGGATCCTGTCCTTCGGCTTGGCCACGTCCAGGATCGCCGTGAGGCCCAACGGGGAGGAGCCGGAGTACGTGTTCCCCAGCTTGGGCACCAGACGCCCGACCTCGATCTGTTCCCGGGTGAAGCCCAGCGTCTTGCCCGCCTTCAGGGGGAACTTGCCGTTCGGCTGGTGGAAGACGGCGTAGTTGAAGTCCTGGGGCTTCATTCCGGCCTTGGCCATGAGGCCTCGC
>JAJDNV010000008.1 GCA_022340545.1 Acidobacteriota bacterium
TCGCCGGGGGGATATCGAGGTCCCGCAGCGCCGGAGCCGAAGGAGGGGGCGCCGAGGTCGTCGCGGTGCGAGCGCGCGAGGCCGATGGTGGGGCGACGATGGCCTCCGAAGGCGGAGGGAGCGTCGTCGCGGCCGGGGCCGAAGCCTCGGCCGGCGGCGGCTCCGTGCTCTGACCGGCGGCCGCGCCGCGGTCGACCGGCGGATGAGGCGCGGGCTCCGCCTGGAGCCACCAGAGCGCTCCCATCACGACCACCCCGAGGGCGGCCGCGGCGAGGACAAGCGTTCGCGCCCGCCGTCGTCGGTCGCGGCCACCCCAGGGCACCGGGCCCACCATCACCACTCCCGGCTCGCGGGCCTGCTTCTCCCGCTCGAGCTTCTTGAGCGCGTCGAGGATGAAGCTCAAGAGGCCCCTCCGCTCACCGTCAGGCGGGGACGCACCCCGGGGGAGAGCGCAAAGAGGACGAGGCGGGTGCGCGGTCCCGGCACCCCATCCGGCACGAGGCCGGCGTCGCTCTGGAAGCGCTCGACCGCGCCCGCGGGGTCCTCATCGTCGTAGCCGAGGTGGTCGAGGGTGCCCCGGAGCCAGGCGTCCCGCTCGTCCGGATCTGAGGGCAGCTCGCGATCCTCCGGCCAGGGGAACACGGCCTCACGTGTCCAGAGGGTGTCCACCTGGGACACTGGAACCGTGGCCAGCTCCTCGTCCCCGACCGCGACCCGCGCCAGGGGCCCGTCGAGGCGCAGGAGCGTCAGGAAGCACGTGTCCGTCCGCGAGGGGTGGAACATCTCCAGAACCACCGGGAGGTCGAGCCTCTCGACCTGGGCGAGGTGGGTACGGAGGGTCGTCCGGCGGAAACCGTCCCCACCCCAGAGCGCCTCGATCCTGGCCAGCGCGGCGCGGTAGGACTCGTCCCGCGGGGTCGTCTTCAGAAGGGCATCGAGCCGCTCACTGCGCAGGGTCCGGGGTGTGGTCGGCGTGGAGACGGGCGTTGCGGACCGGTCGGTGGTCTCCGCCGCGGAAGGGGTGGCCGGCGCGCGAGCCCTCCGCGGGGCCAGGCCGAAGACCACCGCCGCCAGGACGACGGTGAGCCCGGCCGCGATCAGGCCGTGCCGCCCGCGCAGAACCCTCGACGAGCGTTCGCCCGTCACCTCCGCTGCCGCGCGTTCCACCAGCTTCGCGTCGATCGTTCGACGGCTCTCGACGTAGCCGGCGAGCAGCGCCCGGTCGCACACCAGGTTGATGAGCCGCGGTACCCCGCCCGTGAGCCGATGGATCGCCCGCAGTGCGGCAGCGGTGAAGCCAACCTTGCCCTCTCCCTCCGCCACGCGAAGCCGGTGCTGGATGTAGGACTCTGTCTCCTCCAGGGTGAGGGGCGAGAGGTGGTAACGGGCGGTGACTCGCTGGGCGAGCTGTCGGAGCTCGTGGCGGCCGAGGAGGTCGCGCAGCTCCGACTGACCCATCAGCACGATCTGGATGAGCTTCTCGGTGTCCGTCTCCAGGTTGGAGATGAGGCGGACCTGCTCGAGAACCTCGGCCGGGAGGTCCTGCGACTCGTCGATCAGGAGGACCACGTTTCTGTTCGCCGCCCGCGCCTCGAGCAGGAAGCGGTGGAGCGCGTCCACCAGGCTCTTCAGCGAGTCCCCCGCCGGCTCGACGTGCAGGTCGTCGAGGATGGAACGCAGCAGCTCGGCGGCGGTGAGGGCGGGGTAGAGCACCACCGCGGTGTGTGTGTCCCCGGGGAGGTGGGAGAGGAAGTACCGGGCGAGGGTCGTCTTGCCCGTGCCCACCTCGCCGGTGATCAGGATGAACCCGCCCCGCTCCCGGTGGCCGAACTCGAGGTGGGCGAAGGCCTCCGCATGCCTCTGCGAGAGGTAGAGGTACTTGGGGTCCGGTGTGAGGTTGAAAGGCTTCTCGGTGAAGCCATACCAGGCTTCGTACAAGGACCGCCTCCGGCCGCGCAGCGCTGGCGGCGAGTGTATCACCGGCTCGCGGGCGTGGGCGGCGAGCCGATCGGGTATCCTTCCCCGGCCATGCCCGAGCTTCGCCTGCCCGCCGCGAACACCAGTGCCTCGCTCCACGGAGCCGGGAGCACGGTGGTGGTGCTGGGCCACGGGGCCGGCGGCAATCGCAGGACCCCGATGCTCGTGGCCCTCGCGGAGGCGCTCGCGGGCTCGGGCCGCGCTGCCCTCCTCTACAACTTCCCGTACGCGGAGAGGGGTGGGCGGCGACCCGATCCTCCTCGGATCCTCGAGGCGACGGCCCGCGAGGCCGCCGAGGTCGCCCTCGCCCGCACTGGCGCAGATCGCGTCGTGATGGGCGGGCGCTCGATGGGAGGCCGGATCGCCTCGCAGGTCGTTGCCGCCGGCGCCCGGGCGGACGGCCTTGTCTTCCTGGCCTACCCGCTCCACCCGCCGGGACGGCCCGAGACGCGGCGCGACGCGCACCTGCCCGCGATCGCCGCGGCCACTCCGATGCTCTTCGTCCAGGGGACCCGCGATGCCTTCGCACGCGAAGACCTGCTCCTCGGCCTCGTCGAGCGCCTCGGGACGCGGGTCGAGCTTCATCGGGTCGAGTCCGCCGACCACTCGTTCCGCGTCCTCAAGCGCTCCGGCCGCACGGCGGACGACGTTCTGGATGAGGTGAGGGCGGCCCTCCGCGCCTGGCTGGAGCGACACCGCCTCTGAGTCCATGATGTCATCATCCTTTGCGACGCAGCGCGCCCGAGCGCCGCGCTCCGTCGCCCCCGAAACGCCAAGGAGAACGCCATGATCGCCACGCTGGCCCTTGCCACCGTCCTCGCGTCTTCCGCATCCCCGGTGAGCCCCACGACCCGATACGACGCCGGGATCCCGACCCTGGAGGAGATCACCGGGCATTCGACGGGGGCACAGATCTCCACCCCCGCGCAGATCACCGCCTACGTCGAGGCGCTCGCCGCCGCCGCCCCGGACCGGACGGAGCTCGTCACCTACGCCACGAGCGAGGAGGGACGGCCGCTGCACGTCCTCGCGATCGGCAGCGCCGAGAGAATGGCCCGACTGGACGAGATCAAGGCCGGCCTCGCCCGACTGGCCGATCCTCGGGGCCTCGCCGCCGCCGACGCCGAGGCGCTCCTGAGCGAGCTGCCGGCGGTCGTGTGGCTCTACCATGCGGTGCACGGGAACGAGATCTCGTCTCCCGAGGCCGGGCTGGCCCTCGCTCATCACCTCCTGGCCGCCGAGGGCGACGAGATCGTCGACCTCATCCGGCGCGAGGCGATCGTCCTGATCGATCCCCTGCAGAACCCCGACGGCCGGGCGCGCTTCGTCGCGTCGAACACCGTCGGCCAGGGTCCGTCGCCCGACCCCGAGCCGATTTCGGCCGAGCACGTCGAGCCCTGGCCGGGAGGGCGGGCCAACCACTACCTCTTCGACATGAACCGCGACTGGTTCGCCCAGACCCAGCCAGAGACGCGCGGCCGGCTGAAGGTGTTCCTGGAGTGGTATCCCCAGGTCGCGGTCGATCTCCACGAGATGGGGGGCGATGCCACCTACTTCTTCGCCCCCGCGCCACCCTACAACCCCCACCTGGTCGAGTCCCAGCACCAGTGGCTCGACCGGATCGGGCGGGCCGTCGCCGCCCGCTTCGACGAGCAGGGCGTCGCGTACTTCGTGCGCGAGGTGTTCGACTCGTTCTACCCGGGCTACGGGGAGATGTGGCCGATGCTGCACGGTGCGGTGGGCATGACGTACGAGCAGGCCTCGGCCCGAGGCCTCGTGTTCCGGCGGACCGACGACACGGAGCTGACCTACCTCGACGGCATCCGAAACCACTTCACCGCTGCGCTCACGACCGCGGCCACCGCGGCTCGCGGCCGCGAGAAGCTGCTCCGGGATTTCCTGGGGTTCCGGCGGTCGGCGGTGCGCGAGGGCGAGTCGGGGGATGTTCGGCAGTACGTCCTCGCCCCGGGGACCGATCCGGCCCGGGCGCTGCGCCTGGCCGAGCTGCTGGTGGCCCAGGGTATCGAGGTGCGCCTCACCGAGGAGGAGCTGAGGGTCGGTGACCGGCGTTTCCCGGCGGGAAGCTACGTGGTGCCCCTCGCGCAGCCGGCGGGACGGCTCGTGCGAAACCTGCTCGACCCCCGCGTTCCCATGGGGGACGAGTTCGTGAAGGAGCAGGAGCGGCGGCGTCAGAAGAGGTTGCCGGACCAGTTCTACGACGTGACCGCCTGGAGCCTGCCGCTCGTCTTCGACGTCGAGTGCGTGGGGATGGAGGCGGTCGACGGAGGCCACGCGAGGGCATGGGCGCCGGAGCCGCCGAGGGACTCCTCGCTCGAGGAGGCCAAGGTCGCCTGGCTACTCCCCTGGGGGGCGGGAACCGCCGGCGCGGTGGTGGAGGCCCTTCAGGCGGGGGTCAAGGTGCGAGTGGCGGAAGGGGCCAGCACCTTCGGTGGACGGACCTTCCCCGCCGGGACCGCAATCGTGCGGCGTGCCGAGAACGCCGACGACATTCGCGAGACCCTGGGCCGCATCGTGGCGCGCCACCGTTCGAGCGCGGTGGCCGTCGACTCGGGCTATCCGGATGACGGCGTCTCGCTCGGCAGCTTCCGGGTCCGGCCGCTCCGGGCGCCGCGGGTCCTGCTGGCGTGGGACACGCCGACCTCCAGCCAGTCGGCGGGCTGGGCGCGCTGGGTGCTCGAGAGGCGCTACGGCCAACGGGTGAGTGTCGTCCGCGTCTCATCCCTGGGGCGGGCCGAGCTCGACCGCTTCGACGTGATCGTGTTGCCCTCGGGGCGCTACGGAGAGACGTTGGGCAAGCAGCTGGTGAACCGCATCCGGACCTGGGTGCGCAGCGGCGGCACCCTCATCGCCCTGGCCGAGGCCGCGCGCTGGCTCACCACCGAGGACGCGGGGCTGCTCGCGACCACGACGGAGCTGAGGAGCGGGTGCCCGGATGAGGGGCCCCCCGAAGGCGAAGACCCCGAGGGCGACGAGGACGGGCGCCCCGCCGCGAGCTGCGGCCAGAAGGAGGACGAGCCGTACGACCTCGAGAGCGCGATCCAGCCGGAGCGGGAGAGGCCGGACGCGGTCCCGGGCGCGCTGCTGCGCGTGCAGCTGGACGGAGAGCACTGGCTCGCCGCGGGGAGCGACGGCCAGATCCAGGCCATCGTGGACGGCCGCCGCGTGTTCAGCCCGTTGAAGCTGGACAAGGGGCGCAACGTCGGTGTCTACGCCACGAGGGAGGAGGTCGTGGCCAGCGGGTTCGTGTGGGACGACGCCCGTGAGCTGCTGGCGCAGAAGGCCTTCCTCATGCACCAGCCCCTCGGGCAGGGGCACGTCGTGGCGTTTGCCGAGGACCCCAACTACCGAGGCTACGCCGAGGCGACGGAGCTGCTCTTCATGAACGCGGTCCTGCTGGGGCCGGCCTACTGACGACGCGCGAATGGGGCCCCTCTCCCGGCGGGAGAGGGGCCCACTACAGGGATGCGCGAAGGACGCTCTATCTGCATTCGCGCATCGGCGGGCGTTCGCGCATCCACTAGGGGGCGTCGATCACCGGGAGGGCGCCAAGCGAGCCATCCGCGAGCAGGCCGGTGGCGAAGATCGTGTAGTTCGTTCCACCCATCAGCATCGTTCCGGGGAGGGAGAGCGCGACCGTTTCAGTGCCGGCAACCCGAACCTCCAGGTCGTAGGTCCCGCCCTCGACCGAGATGTACTCACTCGCGCCTCGGAAGGGGACGGCGCCGATCAGGACGGGCCCGCCGGTCAGCGCGACGTCAACCGCCGGTGCGTCCGCGCTCGTGTGCACGAAGCGGATCTTGGCCTGACCGGACGTGGAGCGGTCGTCCACGAGAACGAGCGGCTCGATGTCTGCCAGGAAGCCGGTCGCCACGACGGTGTAGTACGCGCCCACGCCGAGGGGCACGGTGGCGTCGATGACGACGGGCGACGTCTGGTTGGCCGGAGTCACGGTGAAGCGGGCGTCACCCGCGGGAACCGGAAGGAAACCCGTGGCATCGAGATAGGCCGCGTCTTCGACGGCGACGGCTCCATTGACGGAGACGTCGACCGCCGGGGCATCGGGAGAGAGGTGGATGACCCGACTCTGGGCGAGTCCGGGCTCGGGGGGGGTGGTGATGTTGTCGTTGTCGTCATTACAGCCGGCGGCGAGCACCGGGACGGCCAGCACGGCCAGGAATCGGCCGGAACGGCGAATTCTGTTCAGCATCTGGAGCCTCCTTTTCAGGCTGTCTATAGGTACGTGCCCAGATCGCATTTGTTCCAGATATTGAACAGTTTTAGTCTTATATTCTGGCCGGTCGGGCAAGTTGAGTCTTGTGAGAGGCTTCAGGGAAATGACGGGATCCGAGTCCGGCTATTATATGAAATAAACCTATTCAAATAGCCGTAGGATGAGAGGATGCTCACGTGGACAAAGCCCGCCTTCTGGAGCCGTCGGGTCCTCGAGCCCGTCCTGCGCCTGCTGCGGCAGGGCCTCTCCCCGGAGGGGGTCGCGCTCTCCCTCGCCTTCGGCCTGGCCGCGGGGATCTTCCCGGTGATCGGTGCAACCACCCTGCTGGGTCTCGCGATCGGCGGGATCTTGCGCCTCAACCAGCCCGCTCTCCAGCTCGCCAACTGGCTTGCTCACCCGCTCCAGCTCATCCTGATCCTGCCCCTGGTGCGCCTGGGCGAGTGGGTGGCCGGCGTCCCCCCGACGCCCTTCGCGGTGTCTCGCGTCGTCGCCCGCGTGACCGCTGACCCGGTTGAGGCCATAGCGACATACGGGATGACCGGGGTGCACGGTATCCTCGGCTGGGTGACGGTTCTCCCCTTCCTGGTGGTGGGGCTCTACCGGCTCCTGCTGCCCGCCCTGCGTGCGAGGGTTGACCGTCGCTCTCTCGCGCCACGCTCGGGCATGACGGCGGTCGTCCCCCTCAGGCACCCGCGCCCGAGCGGATCTCCTCGATCGCCGGGAGGCCCTCGACGTACGCGTAGTAGGGCTTGAGGTTGAACTTGCGCGCGGTGTTCTCGGAGGACATGTACCGGATGCGTCCGAAGACCTTCCGCTCCGGGGCCCAGGGCCGGTCGAAGAGGCCGAAGCACCACAGGATGCCGGTGTACGAGTTCGGGTCCCGACCGTCGAGGGCGTACTTGTTGTTGAGGTGCTCGAGGGTACGGTAGGCCTCAGCCGGGGAGGGCGACCACTCCAGCACCTTCTTGCCCCAGAGCATCCGCAGGTAGTTGTGGATGACGCCGGTGGCCACGAGCTCCCGCTGGGCCGCGTTCCAAAGCGGGTCGTGGGTCGCCCCCGCCTCGAGCTCCTCGGGGGTGTAGAGCCAGGGCCGCTCGTCCCCGGCGTGGGCCCCCAGGGTCTCGAGGGCCCACGGCGGGAGCGCGGTCTCCAGGCGCTGGGCGTCCTCACGGCGCGACCAGTGCCAGTTCAAGCCGACGTCGCGCCAGGTGAGGGCCTCGTCGAGGAAGGAGTTGACGTCGTGGTCGTCGCAGAAGAAGCCCTCGCGTTTTCCGCGGTTGTGGATGCGCAGCTCCTCCGGGCTCCAGTCCCCGGTGGTCGCGAGGACGGCCTCGACGACCTCCTCGATCGAGATGTGGCCGAAGTGCAGGTAGGGGCTGAGGCCGCTCGCGTGGCCCTCCTCGAGCGAGCGGGGCGGGGAGCGGTGCTCGGCGTATCCGTCGAGGCGCCTCTTCAGGAACCGGCGCAGGCGCTTGCGCGCCGCCGGTGTGCCCCCCGGGGTCCCGGAGACGGGCGGAACGCTCGCGTCCAGCGGCAGCCCGTCCACGAACGCGGCCACGTCCTTCGCGCGCCACACGTCGAAGGGGGCGCGGACACGCTTCCGGGCGGCGTCCGGGATCTTTGGTCTCTTAGAGGCGCGGTGCGGCCAGGCCTCGGCAAAGGCCCTGTGGATGCGGGGACGGAGATGGGCGGCGGCGGAAACCGGGGCCCCGAGGAGAGAAACCGGCACGAGGGAGTTGGAGTCCACGGCCATGACCGGGACCTCGGCCTTCCCGGCCAGGGCCGCCGACTGGCCAGGGACGATGAAGCAGGGGTAGTCGTCGGTGATCACCACGCACGCGCGCTCCGAGAGCCGGCGCAGGAGACCTCGTCCCCCGCCGCGCTCCGTCTCCACGAACGGCCAGTAGTTGAGCCCGAGCTTCTCCGCCCGCTCGGCGTTGGCCTCCATGCCCTCCAGGATGAAGCGGTGCAGGCGACGGCTGGCCCAGGGGTAGTCGAGGCGGAGTCCCTCGTAGACGACGAGGGGCTTGCCGAGCACCTCGGCGCAGACGAGCGCGTAGTCGAGGGCGTGGTTGCGCTCGAGACGACGGAAGATCTGCATCCAGTAGAGGACGTAGTCCCCTTCGCGTCGGCTCGGCCGGTCGTTGAGACGTCGGAGGCGCGCCTGCTTGTAGCCCATGCCCTTCTACTCCCCGGCGACCCGTTGGACCGGGCCTTCTCCCATCGCCGCAACGATCCCCCTCAGCATCCCGGCGAAGACGAGCCGGTGCAGCGGGTAGAGCCCATACCAGTAGACCAGGCCGAAGAGCCCCAAGGGGTCGAAGATGGCGGTCTGGCGCAGGACGGAGCCCGTGCCGTCCGGCTCCACCTCGAACTGGAGCCAGGCCCGGCCCGGCACCTTCATCTCGGCGGCGAGGCGGAGCAGCGTGTCCGGCTCGATCGCCTCGACCCTCCAGAAGTCCAGGGCGTCGCCGGGCACGAGGTTCGCCGGATCGCGCCGCCCCCGGCGCACCCCCACCCCGCCAACGAGAAGATCGAGGAAACCCCGAAGTCGCCAGAGCCAGTTTCCGTAGTACCACCCGGTGTCGCCGCCGATACGACGAACCGGCGTGAACGCCTCGTGAGGCGGCCGAGGAACCCGCACCGACCGCGAGTCGACAATGCGGGACCCGAAGACGGCCCCGCCCCACTCCCGCGGGGCCGCGCCCGAAGAGAGGGCGTCCGACCAGCGGGTCATCGCGAACTCCCGATCCTCGTTCAGGAGGGCGCGGGCGATCGCCTCACGGATGCCCCGGGGCCGCATGTCGGGGAAGAGGCGTCGGGCGGAATCGTCCTCGACGGTGGTGGTGTTCCGGATGCTGTCGATCAGCTCCCGGCCGACCCGTGCGTAGACGGGGGTCACCAGGCCCAGCCAGAGGCTGGAGAGCCGCGGGCTCAGGACCGGCACCCGGATCAGGAACCGCCTCAGGCCCCGCTGTCGCGCGTACTCCTCCATGATGTCCATGTAGGAGACGCGGTCGGCGCCGCCGATCTCGACGACGACGCTCTCGCTCAGATCTACGTCCGCCGCGCTCACCAGGTACGCGACCAGGTCCTCGATCGCCAGGGGCTGGGCGGGCTGGCTCACCCAGCGGGGCGTGATCATGACCGGGAGCTTCTGCACCAGGGCGCGGACCATCTCGAACGACAGGCTGCCCGAGCCGATGACGATCGACGCCCGCAGCTCGATCGTCGGCACCCCCGACTCCCTCAGGATGCGCCCCACCTCCTGGCGGCTGCGCAGGTGCCGCGAGAGCCCCGGCTCGCGCCCCAGGCCGCCCAGGTAGACGATGCGGCGGACGCCGGCCTCCCGGGCCGCCGCCGCGAAGTTGAGGGCGGCCCGTCGGTCCTCGGCCTCGAAGTCTCCCGCCGAACCCATCGAGTGAATCAGGTAGTAGGCCGCGTCCACGCCCGCCATCGCTCCCTTCAGCGAATCCGGGTCCAGCACGTTGCCGCGGACGACCTCCGTACCCTCACTCATCCGCGGTTGCAGGTACTCCGGTCGGCGGGCCAGGCAACGGACGCGCTCGTCCCGCTCCTCGAGCTCCAGCGCGAGACGACCCCCAACGTAGCCGGTGGCCCCGGTGACGAGACAGAGCCGGCGGCTCACGGGTCGGGCTTCTCGGAAGGGGGCGGCGCGGGAAACCAGGGGAAGAAGGCGTTCGTCCGTTCTGCGTAGTCCCGGTAGGCCGGTTTGGTCTCCTGGAGCTTCTTCTCCAGCAGCGTCACCCCCGAGACGCGCATGAGGAGGAGCGTCATCAGGATGGGGCTGTAGACCGTCCACCAACCCCCCGTCGCCGCCGCGAAGCAGAAGAAGCCCCACCAGACGACAGCGTCGCCAAAGTAGTTGGGATGGCGGGTGTAGCGCCAGAAGCCGCGGTCCATCACCTTGCCCTTGTTGGACGGCTCGGCCTTGAAGCGGGCCAGCTGCCAGTCTCCTCCCGCTTCGAACGCAAAGCCCACGGCGAACAGCCCGAGCCCGATGACGTCGAGGACGGTGAAGGACGCCGGCTCCGGGTGCTGGGCCCGGTGGAGCGGAGTCGAGACCACCCACAGAAGCACGGCCTGGAACCAGAAGACCACGAAGAGACTCCACACCGCGAACGACTCGCGATGGCGCTCTCGCATCTCCCGGTAGCGGTAGTCCTCACCCTGGCCCCAGTTCCGCCACAGGATGTAGAGCGAGAGGCGCAGGCCCCAGAGGGTCACGAGCCCGACGACGAGATACCCTCGGGGCAGATGCGTCTCGGCGGTCAGGAAGTAGATCCCGCCCGCCAGGGCGAAGCCGAGCCCCCAGAAGACATCGACGATGCTGGCGTCCCGCTTGACCAGGCTCGCCACCCACACGAGGGTCATCATGCCGAGAGCGGCGACGAGGGCGAGAGCCAGCGAAGACCACGAATCCATCAGATCACTCCCTCGACGAGGGTTCCACTTCCTGCCGCGTCTTCTGGACGCGAGCGGTCTCGAAACCCATGCTCGCGGC
>JAJDNV010000024.1 GCA_022340545.1 Acidobacteriota bacterium
CCGCCCGCTGTCCGACCGTCCCGATCTCGTCGTAGCTCGCCTTGGTCGCGTTCAGACGCTCCTCGCTGCGCTGGCGGAGGTCCGGGTTCTCGATGGCCGCGGTGGATTCCGCCCAGCCCTTGAAGAGCGTGTCGGCCTCCGTGTTCATCTTGGCCGCTTCCTCGCTGATCTTGGCCCGCCGCTTGTCGGTGTTCTCCATCTCCTTCTGGATCTGGTTGTAGATCTTCTTGCGGTCCGTGGCTTCGTCGGCGAAGAGCGAGTTGTAGGCCTCCATCGTCTTCATCAGCTGCACCTTGGTGTCACCGATGGCCTTCACCGTGTTCCCCGAGGCCTTGACCAGACGCTCGACCTGCTTGACCCCCTCGTCCGACTGGGCCCCGGCGGTCGCCGCCAGCGACAGCATGGCCAGCACGGCCATGCCGCGCCAAAGCCTTGCGTGGCTCATGTTCTCCTCCCTGCGATTCCGCTCGTCCGATTGAGCTGCCGCCGGCCGCCCGGCGGCGAGCGGGCACCATACTCTCAGGCCTCCGGCGGCGTCAATGGTCGCCGTCACATGTCCCCGGGGAAGGGACACGCAGGCGACTCTGGGCCTGCAGGTCTGCCGCACCTGTTCATTGACCCCCCGCCCCTACGGCTTGTCGGGCACCACGAAAGGCTCCCGGTAGTCGCGGGTGAGGAGCCGGTTCGCCTCGTCGTCCCCCACGAACTGCTCCTGCGCACCATCGAACGTCAGCGCACGGCCCACCCGGTAGGAGATGTTCGCGATGAGCGGCAGCGTCGCCGACATGTGCCCCTCTTCGACCTCGCTGGTGAGCTTCGTACGGTCGTTTGCCCTGATGGCGTCGACGAAGTTCTGGTAGTGACCACCTTCGATGCTGGTGAGTACCAGCGGGTCGCTCCCACCGGCCTCCGGGGGCGCGTTGGAGCCCGGTCCCTTCTCGTTCTTTCGACCGAAGTAGGTTTGCCAGTCCCGTCCGTTGCCGTCGATGAAGAGCCAGCCCTCGGTGCCGTAGAACAGGTTGCCGATCCGCTGGCCGCCTTCGTCGTTCGTGAACTGTCCGCGGGTGCCGAATTCGAGGACCGTGCCGTCCGCGTACCGGAAGAGCGAGGTCTGCGTGTCCGGCGTGTTCTGCGAGGCGGGGGGGCCGAAGTACCCGCCGAACGAGCTCACATGGACCGGGTGCTCTGCCTTCCCGAGCCCCCAGCGGGCGATGTCGAACTGGTGCGGCCCCTGGTTGCCGGTATCGCCGTTGCCGTAGGCCCAGTGCCAGTGCCAATTGTAGTGAAAGCGGCTGCGGTTGAACGGCCGCTCCGGCGCCGGCCCGAGCCAGAGGTCGTAGTCGACCTTCGCCAGGTAGGCTTCGTCCCAGGGCGGTTCGTTCTGGGTCGTCTCGACGTTCAGCCGGTACGTCTCGCCCGGGGCGAGGGGGCCGTCGGGGTACCTGCCAATCGAAGGCCGCGGCTTGAAGCACAGGCCGCGGGCCATGTAGACCTTCCCGATCCCGCCCTCGTGAAGGAAGGCCATGGCTTGTCGCACCGCGGGCCGGCTCCGGTTCATGGTGCCGACCTGGACGATCTTGCCGTATCGGCGCGTGGCCTCGACCATCTTCCGGCCCTCCCACACGTTGTGGGACGAAGGCTTCTCCACGAAGACGTGCTTCCCTGCCTGCAGGGCCCAGATCGTCGCGAGGGCGTGCCAGTGGTTGGGGGTGGCGATGATGACCCCGTCGATGTCCTTGTCATCCATGACGCGACGGAGATCCCGCTCGTAGCCGGGCTTGAACGCCGGGAGGCCCGCCAGCGTATCGTCCTTCGCCCGGCTCGGATAGAGGTTCTCGTCGGGATCGCACAGCGTCTTGATCTCGACCCCGGGCAGCCGCGCGAAGCCGCGCTTGAGGCTGTTCCCCTGGCCGCGGATGCCGACGACCGCGAAGACAAGCCGGTCGTTCGCCCCCGCCACCCGGGCCGACACCACCCGGGCCCCGGCCGCCTTCGCGCCGCTGAGGGCGGCGCCCCCGGCCACGACCGCGGCTGCGGCACCGGCGCCCCGCGACGCGAATTCACGGCGGGTGATCTCCTTGCGATCCGAAGCCATGAGAGCCTCCTTGGGCTGAAGGACGGGTCCGGTGGCGCCGCCGGCAGTCGGCGGCGCGCGACGCAGCGCATTCTATCTCCCCGCAGGTCCCCTCCGGGCCTCGTTGTGCCGTTCGCCCCGCCCCGTGCTACGATCCGCCGGACGCCGACCGCCGATTCAAAATGAGCTCGCCACCCCTTCGCCTCCGCATCACGCCCCCGATCGGTGAGTCGTTCGAGCACTTCTGTGACGGCGACACGCTCGTCGTCGGACGCTCGTCCAAGGCGGATCTGGTCCTCTCGGATCGCTTCCTTTCGCGTCTGCACGCGCGCTTCTTCCTGGAGAAGGAGACCTGGTACGTGGAGGACCTGGGCTCGCGCAACACGACGCTGCTGAACGGCCGGCCCGTCGCGTCGCCCATGCACCTCGCGGCGGGGGACCTGGTGAAGCTCTCGGAGACCGTGATCTCCGTCGAGGGCTTCGACGCCGCTGCGGAGAAGCCGCGAAGCGCTGCCGACGAGCTCTCGTCGTCCGACAGCATCCTCCTGCGCTCGGCCTCGGAGCTCATGGCCGCGGCCGAAAAGGAGTCGGGCGACCGGATGAAGCTCCTCAACGAGGTGCATCGGGCCCTCGCGACCTCGATCTCGCTCGAGGAGCTGCTGGAGCTGGTTCTGGATCGCGCGTTTGCGCACCTGCGGCCCGAGGAGGGGATGATCCTCCTCAAGAACTCTCTGGGAGAGCTGGACCAGTCGGCGACCCGGCGCCTCCCCGGGGCCAGCGGGGAGTTCCTCTACTCGCGCAGCCTCGCGAAGGAGGTGGCGGAGAAGGGCCAGGCCGCCCTCGTGCTCGATGCCCAGACGGATATCCGCTTCGCTGCTGCCGAGAGCATCCTCAGCTCCGGGGTCCGCACCCTCGTGGCCGCTCCGCTCCTCGCCCCCGACGCCAACCTCGGGATGATCGTCCTGAGCTCGCGCGTTCACGTGCGCCGCTACTCCGAAGAGGACATGGAGCTTCTCGTCGCGCTGGCCTCGGTCGCGGCCCTTCGCATCCGCAATATCTCACTCGCCGAGGAGGCGGCCCGGCGCCGCGCGCTGGAGCGGGAGATGACGATCGCCCGGCAGATCCAGATCGCGCTGCTGCCGGAGAAGCTCCCGGAAGTCCCGGGGTACTCGCTCTTTGCCACCAACGACGCGTCACGGTCGGTGTCTGGGGACTTCTACGAGGTGCAGACCCGCCCCGATACCGGCGAGCCGGTCATCGTGATCGCCGACGTCTCGGGCAAGGGCATGTCGGCATCACTCGTGGCCGCCTCCCTGGATGCGCTTCTCATGGGGCCGATCGAGGTTGGCCACCCGACCGACGCCATATGTGCCCGGGTGAGCCGGCGTCTCAACGCACGCACGCCCCCGGAGCGCTACGCGACGGCGATCATCGCCTCTCTCGACCCGAAGACGGGCATCCTGTCCTACACGAACGCCGGGCACAACGCGGGGCTGCTGGTGCGGGCAGACGGCTCGAGCGAGCGGATGGGCGGAAACGGGCTGCCCCTCGGCCTCTTTCCCGTGGCCGACTACGATCGGGCGGAGCTCGCGCTGGCCCCCGGAGACCTCGTGGTCCTCTACACCGACGGCATCACCGAGGCCGCGAACCAGGCCGGAGAAGAGTTCGGCCTCGAGCGGCTGGAGGAGGTCGTGAAGGGACAGGCTCGCGAGCCGCTGGTGGCCCTGGCCGTGGCCATCGAGACCGCGGTCGAGGTCTTTGCCGAGGAGCGTCGCTTCGCGGACGACCGGACGCTCGTGATCCTTCGTCGCGAGCCTGAGTAGCCCTCTCAGGGGATGGCCGGATCTTCAGGGGGGCCCGACCAGGATCCACCCAGGTTTTCGCAGCCTTCCTCCGTCACGACCAGCGTGTCCTCGTGCCGGATGCCCAGCTCGCCGGGGATGTAGATCCCCGGCTCGTCGGTGAAGGTCATTCCCGCCTCGAGCCTCGTCGTGCTGCCACCCACCATGTACGGCCACTCGTGGCCGTCGAGCCCGATCCCGTGGCCGAGGCGGTGGGTGAAGTACCGGTAGCCAGGGCCGAAGCCGCCGTCTCCGATGACCTTCCGCGCCGCGGCATCGACCGCCTGGCACTCGACCCCGGGTCGCGCGGCCTCGAAGGCGGCCGCCTGCGCCTTCCTGACGAGGTCCCACAACCGCCGCTGGCGATCGGTGGGCGGGGCACCGAAGACGGCGGTGCGCGTGATGTCGCTCGAATACCCGTGGAGCCGCCCGCCGCCATCGATGAGGACGACATCGCCGCGCTGGAGGGTCCGCGGCTCGGCGGTCCCATGGGGGAAGGCGGCGTCCGGTCCGAAGAGAACGAGCGCCCCACCCTGAACGCCCAGCCGCTCGTGGGCGGTCCGACACCAGGTTCGGGCCTGGTCGACGGTGGTGCCCTCCACGAGCGCGGCCAGGACCGCCCGGTGCGCGCGACGTGTGATCGCGGCGGCCCGGCGCATGAGGGCGAGCTCGTGCGCGTCCTTCACCATGCGGCAGCCGGCCGTCACCACGGTGCCACTCGCGGGCCGGGCGGCCGGTGCCTCCCGCGCGATGCCGTCCGAGAAGGCGAAGGGCATCGTCTCCTCGATCCCGATCCGGCCCGTCGTCGCGCCTCGCTCCCTCAGGATCCGGGCCAAGAGACCGTACGGCGAGGCGTCCTCCTCCCACGTTCGCACGTCGGAGCCGAGCCGGATGCGCTCGAGGGCCCGGTCGTTCTCAAAGGCGGGAGTGACCCAGACCGGGTCGCCGGACCGGGTGAGCACCGTCCCGAAGAAGCGCTCGGAGAGTGGCCACTCCACACCGGTGAAGTACGTGAGGCTGGAGCCGGGTCCGAGCACGAGCGCGTCGAGTCCGGCTCTGGCGAGCAGGACCTGGGCACGGGCGATCCGCCCCCGGTGCTCGTCGACCGTGATGGGCTCGACACCATCGGTCAGGGGTCGCAGGCCCCGAATGGTTGCCGGAACGTGCTCCTCGGTCTGCGCGTGGCTCTCGGCCGCCCCGAGGGCGCCCAGGGCCGTCGCCGGACCGGAGAGCTGAAGCAGCTGGCGTCGCGTGATCGTGGTGGGACCCCCTCCCGTGGCGTGGCCGGGTTCACCCGGATACTGGCGCGAGACTATGCGGCCAGGCCGGCGAGCGTCAACGGCCTGACTCATCCGGCGTCCCTTCGGAGCCGCGTCACGGCTCGGCACGCGACGCCCTTCCGCTCCGCGGCCGTGTGCTACGCTGCAGCAAAGATGCGCGGCAACGCGGCCCGCCGCCTCGCCCTCGTGGCGGCGCTGTTCCTCCTCTCCGCCGCAACGAGGGCCGTCCAGGCGGCATCCTATCCACCCCATCTGCGCTTCCAGACGATCTCGACCGAGCAGGTGTCCGTCCATTTCCACCAGGGTCTCGAGCGGCGGGCGCGTGAGGCGGCCACGTTGGCCACGGAGCTCCTCTCGGACTACGAGGCCCGATACGAGCAGAATGTCGGCCGCGTCCATGTCGTCATCGTGGACGCGGCCGACGACCCGAACGGCTTCGCGACCCCGGTGCCGTTCCCGCTGGTGACCATTCGGGCGGTGGCCCCCGACGGCAGCGACGGCTTCGGCAACCACGAGGACTGGCTGCGGCTCGCCCTCACCCACGAGCTGGCCCACACCGTCCACCTCGAACAGGCTCACGGCCTCTGGCGGGCGGGACGGACCATCCTCGGCCGCGCGCCCTACCTCTTTCCGAACGCATACTCCATGTCCTGGCTCATCGAGGGGCTCGCGACCTACGAGGAGACCGAACGCACCGCCTTCGGCCGCGGGCGCGACCCCGACTCGCAGATGGTCCTGCGGATGGCTGCCCTCGACGATCGTTTCCCGAGCGAGGACCAGGCGATCTACGCCCTCGATTCCTGGCCGGGGGGACAGGCTCCGTATCTGTTCGGCGAGGCCTTCGTGCGCTGGCTGACCGAGAGGGGAGGGGACGACACCCTGCCCCGATGGGCCCGCCAGCACTCGACCCAGATCATCCCCTTCCTCGACGGCCGGACCTCCCGCAAGGTCACGGGCGACGGCCTGCACACCCAGTGGAAGGCCTGGGAGGAGGAGGCAACCGCTGCGTTCGAGCGCCAGGCCGAGGCGCGACAGACGGAGGGCCTGACCGAGTCGCGAGCGCTGACCGATCGGGGCATCCAACAGATGTCCCCTCGCTTCAGCCCGGACGGGGCGTGGGTGGCCTACAGCAGCCGCACCCTGAGCCGCTTTCCGGCGATCCGCGTCGCCCGCGTGGACGGGAGCGAGGACCGTCGCCTGGTCCTTCGCAACGGCGGATCGGGGCTCGCGTGGACGCCGGACGGACGGGAGATCGTCTTCGCGGAGGCCCAGGTCTACCGGACCTTCTCCATCTTCAACGATCTCAGCGCGGTCAACGTCGAAACCGGTCGGGTCCGTCGAATCACACGGGGCGCGCGTGCCTACGATCCCGACATCTCTCCCGACGGTCGCACCATCGTCTTCGCCCGCAAGATGGGCGACCGGAGCGAGCTCTTCACGACCCGCATCGAGGGAGGCAATCTCCTTCCGCTGACCACGTCGCCGCCGGGGGTCGAGTGGAGCGGCCCGCGGTGGAGCCCGCGCGGGGACGCCATCGTGGCCTCACGCCTGCTCCCCGGAGGCTGGTTGGACGTGGTCCACGTGGACCCCGCCACGGGCGAGACTCGGAACCTGACCCACGACCGGGCGAAGGACGTGGAGCCAACCTGGCTCCCCGACGGGAAAGCCATCGTCTTCCGCTCGGACCGCGACGGCGTCTCCAACCTCTACGGCCTGAGGCTCCCCGACGGCGCCCCCATCCGCCTGACCAACGTCCTCGGAGGCGCCTTCCAGCCTTCCGTGAGTCCGGACGGCCGAACCGTGGCGTTCGCCGACTACTCGGGGCGAGGCTTCGATGTCCGCGCGGCGCCTCTCGACCTCCCGGAGGGACGGCCGGCCCCGCTGTTCGTCGACCCGCACCCCGCACCTCGCCCCAAGCCGACGCCGGCCGCGGAGCCGGCCCGGCCGTACCGTCCCTGGACGATGCTCTGGCCTCGCTTCTGGACGCCCTGGATCCAGCTGGGCGACCCGCAGAACCGGCTCGGCGTGGCCACTGGAGGCTCGGACGCCCTCTTCCGTCACGTCTGGGGACTGCGGGCGCTCTACGGCACGGAGACGAGGCGGGTCGACACCTCGGTCTTCTACCTCTATGACCGCTTTCGCCCCACGCTGCTCCTGACCGCGGAAGACACGCTCGACCCGGTCGCCGATGGAGACGTCCGAACCCGGAACGTCAGCGCGCAGCTGTCCTTCCCGTTGCGCCGCACGATCCGCTCCGTGCAGACGCTGGCGGTGGCGTACCGGCGGGAGCGGACCGAGATCGTCGGTGGGGAACCGGAGAGCCGCCTCGACGTCGGCGGGATCGAGACCTCCTGGTCCCTGAACACCGCGCGGTCGTACCCGTGGTCCATCTCCCCGATCGACGGCGGGCGGCTCCGCCTGGCCTGGCTCCGCGAGGCGGAAGGACTCGGCAGTGACCTCTCACTCGACAAGCTCACGGCCGATGGCCGAGCCTACCTGCGGCTCTTTGGCGAGCGCGACGTGCTCGCCCTGCGTGCCCAGGGCGGGACCACTCGGGGAGAGCCCGAGTTCGAGCGGTCCTTCGCGGTGGGCGGATACCCGAACAGCAACATCTTCGACCTGGTCCGCAGCAACCTGGCGGTGCTGCGCGGCTACCCGGACGACGCCTTCACCGGGCGGCGGTTCGTGGCCGCCAACGCCGAGTATCGCTTTCCGCTCGTCTCACCCCAGCGAGGGTGGCGCTCCCTTCCCCTCTTTCTGCGCCACCTCCGCGGCACCGTCTTCTTCGACGCCGCGAACGCCTGGTCTGGGGACTTCCGGATCGCGGACATGAAGACAGCCGCCGGCGCCTCGCTCGGGTTCGACACCGCCGTAGGCTTCGCCGTGCCCTTCACCGCCGAGCTCACCGTGGCGCGGGGCTTCGACGACCTCGGCGACACGCGGCTCTACTTCCGGCTGGGCCTGGCGTTCTGAGCCTGGCGGCCTGGTCGTGTCTACTTGAAGATGCCGAGCAGCTTCAGGACGTAGATCAGGATCGCGGCCCCGGCGACGGCAACGATCCAGCGAGCGATGGAGCCGTAGACGGCGAGGCCCAGGACCCCGGCCAGCCAGAACCCCAGCGACGAGCCGATGATGCCGACGACCACGTTGGCGAGGATGCCCATCTGGGCGCTCGTCTTCATGACCATGCTGGCCAGCCAACCGATGATTCCACCCACCACAATCGTAATGATCAGGT
>JAJDNV010000033.1 GCA_022340545.1 Acidobacteriota bacterium
ACGATCGGGGCGCAGAGAACACACGCAGCTGAGCACCAGGCCCAGCGTTACCCGTGTGTCCTGTCCTTGAGGACACGCGGGTGGACATGGCCTATCTCGAGCATTTCCCTCCCCCTACGTGGGGAGGGATAGGGTGGGGGGCCATTGAATGATTCAGGCCTTGTCCGTGGGCCGCCGCCGCCAGTAGGAGGCCAGGACGGAGCCCGAGGCGTTCATCCAGGGTCCGAAGATCGCCGGGGCGAGGCCGGCCTCGGGGCTACCCAGGGGGCTGATGGCGAGACCGGTGGCCATCCCCGCGTTCTGCAGCCCGACCTCGATGGCGACGGTCCGCGCCTCGCGCTCGCGGAGGCCCATCAGCCGGGCGCCCCAGTAGCCGAGCGTGTAGCCGACGGCATTGTGGATGGCCACGGCCGCGATGAGGGCCAGGCCCACGGTGGCCAGCTTGTCGCGGCTCAGCGACGTGATGATGGCGAGGATGATGACGATCCCGGCCATCGACACGAACGGCAGGCTCTTCTTGATCCACGGAGCCCGGCCGTGCAGCAGGCGATTGGCGACGAGGCCGAGGGCGATGGGGACGACGATCATGTTCACGATGCTCAGCATGAGCTGCCAGAAGCTCACCGGCACGAACTGTCCGGCGAGGAGCTTCATCATGAGCGGCGTCATGAGGGGCGACAGGAGGGTGGAGCACGCGGTCATGGTCACCGACAGCGCCACGTTGCCCCCGGCGAGGAAGGTGATGACGTTCGAGGCGACGCCGCCCGGGCACGACCCCACGAGCACCACCCCCGCCGCGATGAGGGGCGGGAACCCGAAGGTGGTGGCGAGGGCCCACCCGACGAAGGGCATCACCCCGAACTGCAGCACGATGCCCACAAAGACCGGCCAGGGCATCTTGAGGACGCGGGCGAAGTCGCCCACGCTCAGCGTGGTGCCCATCCCGAACATGATGAGCTGGATGAGGGGGACGATGAGGGCCTGGGTCTGGAAGCTCCCCCAGCTGCTAAACAGGTGGGGCCAGATCATGGCCAGCACCACCGCGATGATGACCGACAGGGTGAACCCGAAGCCATGCAGGTTGGGGAGACGCCACTTCGCCATCGATCCTCCTCGCCGACACCGGGACGGCGCGCCGATCATAACAGCCCTTCCGGCGCGATCGCGGACCTGCCTATAATCCGCGCATGCGGGGGCCGCTCTTCCACCTGACCGAGCGTCGGACGACACTGCGCACCGAGATCCTCGGCGGGGTGACGACCTTCGCGACCATGGCCTACATCATCGTGGTGAACCCGGCCGTCCTCTCCTTCGCCGGGTTCCCCACCGGTCCCGCCACCGTGGCCACGATCATCGTGGCCGCCCTGGGCACGATCCTGATGGGGCTCTACGCGAACCGGCCGATCGCGGTCGCCCCGTACATGGGGGAGAACGCCTTCGTGGCCTTCAGCCTCACCGCGATGGGGGTGGCCTTGCCCCAGATGCTGGGGGCGGTCTTCGTGAGCGGGCTTGCCTTCGTGGCCATCACGCTGCTGGGGCTGCGCGCGTGGCTGGCGGGGGCGATATCCCCGAGCCTCAAGCACAGCTTCGCCGTCGGGATCGGCCTCTTTCTCGCCCTGATCGGCCTCTACCAGAGTGGCATCGTCACGAGCGCCGCTCGCGGCCTGCCCGCGGAGGCCCTCACCGGCCCCGGGGGTCTCCTGAAGGCCCCGGACGTCCCCCTCAAGATCGGCAACCTGGCCGAGCCGAGGGCCCTCCTCGCGATCTTCGGCTTTCTCTTGATCGCGGTGCTGCTCCAGAGACGGGTGCGCGGGGCGATCCTCATCGGCATCGTGGCCACCGCGGTCATCGGCGCTGCCCTCGGTCACGGGGAGGCACCGCGTGGCGTTCTCGCCGTTCCATTCACCGGCGAGTGGAGCCTCGCCCCGCTCTTCCTGAAGCTGGACGTGCCCGGGGTGCTTCGCCTGTCATTCCTCCCCGTGTTGCTGACCCTCTTCGTCATGGGTTTCCTGGACACGCTGGGCTCGCTCGTGGGTGTGGGGGCGGCGGGCGGCATGCTTGACGAGGACGGCGAGTTCCCGGAGATCGAGAAGCCGATGCTCGTGGACGCGCTGTCGTGCACCCTCGCCGGCCTGGTGGGCACGACCACGAGCGGGGCATACATCGAATCCGCCAGCGGCATCCGCGAGGGGGCCCGAACCGGGCTGGCCGCGATCACCACCGGGCTGCTCTTCGTCGTCTCCCTCTTCTTCATCCCATTGGTCGAGCCGCTCCAGAGGCTCGCCTACACCTACTCGCCGGCCCTGGTGGCGGTGGGTCTGCTGATGGTCTCCTCGGTACGCCACATCGACTTCGAGGACCTCACGGAGCTGGTCCCCTCCTTCGTCACCATCGTGATGATGGTCTTCACCTACAACATCGCCAACGGCCTGACCGCCGGCCTCGCCCTCTACCCGCTCGTCAAGGTCGCGGCCGGGCGGGGGCGCGAGGTGAAGCCCGGGGCCTGGGTGCTGGCCGCGCTCTGCGCCTCCTACTACGTCTTCGGCCTGCCCCACTGACGAATACCCGCGACCCCGCCCCTTTCCCGCGTTATGCTAGGGATTCCGGTCGCACGCCCGGTCGGTCCGGCGCAGCGGCCCATCCTCTTTCCACCTCACTGGAGGTGTCATGGCACGTGGTAACTGGGGCGAAGGCCCCATCGACATTGGCGGCAACAAGGTTCAGCTTCCGCGCATGCCCAAGCTGCCCACGGGATCGATACGCCTCGTGGTGGTCGTTGTCGCCGTCCTCTTGTTGCTCTTCACGAGCTACTACCAGGTCGAGCCCGAGCAGGTGGGCGTCATCCAGCGCTTCGGCGCCTACGTGCGCACGACCGAGCCCGGCCCCCACCTGAAGATCCCGTTCGGGGTCGAGACCGTCAAGAAGGTGCAGGTTCGGCGCCAGCTCAAGAAGGAGTTCGGCTTCCGGACCGTCCGGTCCGGGGTGCGCAGCGAGTTCGCATCGCCAGCGGAGGCCCAGGCCGAGTCGCTGATGCTCACCGGCGACCTCAACGTGGCGGTCGTGGAGTGGATCGTCCAGTACCGCATCGAGGACCCGAAGGCCTACCTCTTCAACGTGCGCGACGTGGACGAGACCTTTCGGTACATGTCGGAGGCGGCGGTGCGCCAGATCGTGGGCGACCACAGCGTGGACGAGGTGATCACGATCGGCCGGGCCGAGATCGCCCTCGCGGCCAAGGAGGAGCTGCAGCGCCTCTGCGACCTCTACGGTATCGGCATCGAGGTCCAGCAGCTCGTGCTCCAGGACGTCAATCCCCCCGACCCGGTCCGGCCCGCCTTCAACGAGGTCAACCAGGCCATCCAGGAGAAGGAGCGATCCATCAACGAGGCCTGGGCCGAGTACAACCAGGCGGTGCCCCGGGCCCAGGGCGAGGCCGAGCAGATGGTGCGGGCGGCCGAGGGCTACGCCCTCGAGCGAGAGAACCGGGCCCTCGGTGACGCCCGGCGCTTCGATGCCGTTTATGCCGAGTACCGCAAGGCGCCCGACGTGACGCGAAGGCGCATGTACCTCGAGACGATGACCGATCTGCTTCCCAAGACAGGGCGCAAGCTCGTCCTCGACGAGACGGCCCGCGGAGTGCTCCCGCTCCTCCAGCTCGACGGGACGGCGAAGGCGGTGAAGGAGGTGACGCAATGAGGAACCCACTTCTTCTGATCATCGCCATCGTGGTGGCGATCGCCCTCTTCTCTGCCGTCTACACCGTGAGCGAGACCGAGCAGGTCATCATCACCCAGTTCGGCAAGCCGATCGGGGGTGTCATCACCACCCCCGGGCTCCACGTCAAGGTCCCGGCCATCCAGAACGTCCACCGCTTCGACAAGCGGTGGCTGGAGTTCGACGGGGACCCCAACGAGATCCCGACCAAGGACAAGAAGTACATCTGGGTGGACACCTATGCCCGCTGGCGCATCGCCGATGCCCTGCGCTTCTACCAGGCCGTCCAGAACGAGCGCGGGGGCCAGAGCCGCCTCGACGACATCGTGGACGGCGAGACCCGCAACGCCATCGCCTCCTACGACCTGATCGAGATCGTCCGCTCCAGCGATCGTGAGTTCCAGCTCACCGGGGAGCTCGAGGGGATCATGACCGCGGAGGCGGTGGCCTCCATCGAGACCGGGCGCGAGGCGATCACCCAGAGGATACTCGAGCTGTCTTCGGCCATCACCCCCGAGTTCGGGGTCGAGCTCGTCGACGTGCGCTTCAAGCGGATCAACTACACGGAATCTGTTCAGCAGGCGGTCTATCAGCGCATGATCACCGAGCGCAAGCGCATCGCCGAGCGCAGCCGCTCCGAGGGGCAGGGCCGGGCCGCCGAGATCCGGGGCCAGAAGGAGCGCGACGTGCTGGCCGCGACCTCGGTGGGCTACCGCACCGCCGAGGAGCTCAAGGGCAAGGCCGACGCCAAGGCGACCGACATCTACGCCAAGGCCTACGGGCGGGATCCGAGCTTCTACCAGTTCTTCAAGAGCATGGAGACGCTGAAGGCCTCGCTCGACGAAGACGCGACGTTGATCCTGTCGACCGACTCGGACCTGCTTCGCTACATGAAGGGCCCTCGACCGTAGGCCGTCCGGTCGGCCAGGGCGACCGGCCGGACACCCTCATCCAGCTATCGGCTCTCGTGCCTTCGGCGCAGGGAGGAGTCTGGAGGATCCACCGCGAGACGGCGGCGCGCATCCGTCCACCCTCGGCTCGACGGACACGTGAGGCTTGCCACGACTGGCAGGCGTGAGGCATGATCCGGGCGTCCGGCCGCCGAGCCGGGCGTCTCAGCCACACACAGACGGGAGGAGCGACTATGGACCTGATCATTACGATTGTGGTGGGTGGAATCATCGGTTGGCTGGCCAGCATGGTCATGAAGACGAGCGCCCAGATGGGCATCCTCGCCAACGTGGTCGTCGGCATCATCGGCTCGTCGCTGGGGTTCTGGCTGGCCGGGG
>JAJDNV010000043.1 GCA_022340545.1 Acidobacteriota bacterium
GCTGGGCCATGGCTCTCGACGTCACCCGCCGACTGCGCCGCTTCGACCCGAAAGACCCGGTGAAGTACGACTTCGCCCTCTACCGTCTGGATCAGTGGACGCGGGAGGACGAGATCCGCTCGCTCGGGGGGTGAGGGACTCTGTGTCCTAGGTTGTCGGGCCCCAGAGGCGGATGCGACCGTCGGCGAGGGCCACCGCGATGTGGTTCCACTCCCCGTAGAGGGCGAGACCGACGAAGCTCTCGTCGCTCGGACCCCAGAGCGCGGCCGAGGCCGCCCGGCTCTCGAGGTCCCACAGCCGCACCGCGTTGTCGAGGCTCACGGTGGCGAGGAAGGTCCCGTCGGCCAGGAAGCACATCGACGAGGCGGGCCTCTGCAGGGCGAGGGCGGCCGTCTCCTCCCGCGAGGCGAGGTCGATGAGGCGGACGGTCCGGTCGCGGCTGGCCACCGCCATGTGCTGGCCGTCCGGGGACAGCATGAGCTGGGTGACCTGGGCCATGGGACCTCGCAACGTCGCGAGGAGTCGTGCCCGCTGGGGGTCGATGAGACGCAGCACCCGGCTCGAGTGGCCGGTCAGGATCCACTCGCCGCCCCCGGTCCAGGCGAGGGCGGTGACGGCGGCGGGCTGGCGCAGGAGCTCGCGCCGCGCGTCGCCGCCGAGGGCGGCCCCGACGTCCCAGAGGCGCAGGTTCGAATCGAGCGACCCGGTGGCCAGGGTGGCGCTGTCGGGAGAGAAGGCCAGGGCCGTCACCCCGTCGTCGTGCCGCATGCGCACCGGCACTACCTCGCCTCTCGCCATGTCCCACAGGTGCACGGCCCCGTCGACATGGCCGGAGGCCAGGAGCGAGCCGTCCGGCGAGAAGTCCAGGGCGAGGGCGGCGGAGTCGTGTCCGGTCCGCTGGTGCAGGGACGTTCGCAGGGTGGCCGAGCGCGTGCGCGAGCGGAGGTCCCACAGGCGGATCGCCCCGTCGGCTCCCGCCACCGCCAGCAGGTCGGCCACCGGCGACAGGGCCACCTGCTTCGTCGCCGGCGGCTCGCCGAAGGCCCCCTTGTCCGTGAGGGCTCCCGCGCCGTGGGTGCGGAGGGTGGCCGAGTCGAGCGGGCCCAACGCCACGGGCATGCCGCTGGAGGGGGTGGGCGTGTCGCCGGAGCCGGCCGAGCGCGCGGGCGCGGTCGCACCCGTCGCCACGGGCGACGTCGCGCGACGCACGGTGGTGGCCGCGGCGAGCCGCTGCTCGATCACCTTGACCAGCCTCACGATCCCGGTGCGGGTCGGCTCGAGCGCCTGCGCCCGGCGGGCCGCCTCGAGCGCACCCGAGTAGTCCTCATCGGCCAGGAGGCGGCGGGCCTCGGCGAAGTTCAGCTCGTAGCCGCGCCGCCGCACCGCGGGATCGAGTGGCTCCTCCGGGGGAGGGGTGGATCCGATGGCGCTCAGGAGGGCCCGCTCCATCTCGTGGAGGTCCTTGAAGCGGCCCTCCGGCCGCTTGTCGAGGGCCTTTGTCACCGCGGCCACGAGCGGCTCGGGCAGGCCGAGCCGCCTGGCGTCGAGGGGAGGGAGAGGCTCGTTGATGATCTTGTTGATGATGCTCGCGATGGTCTTCGCCTCGAAGGGCCGCCGGCCCGAGAGCACCTCGTAGAGGATCACCCCCACCGCCCACATGTCCGCCCGATGATCGACCTTGGCGCCCCGGAGAAGCTCGGGCGAGATGTAGCTCGGCGTGCCCAGCACGATCCCGGTCTGGGTGAGGTCGGCCTCGCGCGTCGCCTTGGCGATCCCGAAGTCGAGGATCTTCACGACACGCTCGGGCGTGACGCGGATGTTGGGGGGCTTCACATCGCGATGGACGACCCCCATCTTGTGCGCGAAGTGGAGACCGCGGCAGACGTCGACCATCATCCGGATCTTCTGGTCCAGGGTGAAGCGATCGGGATCGTGGAACGCCTTGCCGAGCTCGTCGCCGGCGACATACTCCATGGCGATGTAGCGCGTCCCCTCGACCTCACCCACCTCGAAGATCGTGACGATGTTGGGGTGCTGAAGACGGGCCGCGGCCCGGGCCTCGCGCTGGAACCGCTCGAGGGTATCCTTGCCCTTCAACAGCGAGGGCGTGACGACCTTGAGGGCCAGATCCCGTTCGAGAACGGGATCGCGGGCCTTGTAGACCTCGCCCATCGCGCCCCGGCCGAGCGTCTCGAGGATCTCGAACTTCCCGAACTTCTCTCCTGGCTCCAAGGGCACCTATGATAAACGGCCGGGCCCCTCAGGCGGCCAGGGCGGCGAGGAGCTCGTCCCCGAAGGCGTCGATTCGCCAGCGCCGGAGCCCCTCGATCCCGGCCAGTCCCGCCCCGTCCCGGGGTCCCTCGGCCGCCAGGCGGTCGATCAGGCGCTGGGGGAGCACCACCGCGACCTCGACCTTGAGCTCCGCGGCCCGGCGGGTGCGCCACTCCTTGAGGCGAGCCCCCCTCGCCATCACCTCGGTGGACACCACCGGTCGCGGCGAGCGCGGGATGACGGGGAGCTCCGAGTCGGGCAGCTCCGCGGCCCGGCGGAGCGCGGAGAGGATGTTGTCGGCCTGATCCCGCAGGCGCGGCAGGACCCCGGGCACGTGCCGCAGCTCCGGGAGGGTCCGCGGGCGCCGCTCCGCCAGCTTCCTGAGCATCTCGTTGCCGAGGATCCTGAAGGCCGGCCGGTCGGTCCGCTCGGCCCGGCCCTCGCGCCAGGCGTAGAGCTCGCGCAGCGCCGCCAGCTGCCGCGGGCGCAGCTTGCGCGCCCCCTTGATGCCCAGGAAGGCCTCGGGGCTCTTGCGCCGTGGCGAGGGATCGAGGGCGGACACCGCTTCACACTCCTCCCGGACCCACTCCAGCCGGCCTTTCTCCACCAGCTTCGCCTCCAACCGCTCCCGCAGCGCGGCCAGGTGCTGGACGTCGGCCAGGGCGTAGGCCTCCTGCTGTGGGGTGAGCGGCCGGCGCGACCAGTCGTCCTTCTGGTTGGCCTTCGAGAGGGTGACCCCCAGCTCGGCTCCTGCCACTGCGGCGAGACCGATCCCGGGCATTCCGAGGAAGCGGGCCGCGATCATCGTGTCGAAGAGGTTGGCGAAGGCGAAACCGAAATCTCGCTTGAGCGTGGTCACGTCGTAGTCGGCCCCGTGGAGGATCTTGACGATCGCCGGGTCGGCGAGCGCCGGCCCGAGCGGCGAGAGGTCCTTCACCGCCAGCGTGTCCACCAGGACGGCCTCGCCCCGGTCGGTCGCGATCTGGACCAGGCAGACCTTGTCGAAATGGTGGTAGAGGCTGTCCGATTCGGTGTCCAGGCCGATGCTGCGACACCCCTCGAGGGAGCGGGCGAGCTCGGTCAGGGCCTCGGGGGTCCGGATCCAGGGGGCCACGACCGGGAGTATACGGAAAGGCCCATCCTGGAGCGACTTGCGGTGGGGCGGGAGGGGCTGTAACGTTTGGGGGGAGCGCCACGTCCAACCCCTGGACGAGACTGCTGGGGGCGCTTCCCGGCCATCGGACACGAGAGGAGACCGAAAGTGAGCGAGAACGTGGTTGTCTTGACCTCTGAGAACTGGAAGAAGGAAGTCATCGAGGCCGACGGCCCCGTGCTCGTGGACTTCTGGGCCCAATGGTGCGCCCCCTGCCACATGGTCGCCCCGGCCGTCGAGCGGGTGGCCGAGACCTACGCCGGGAAGGCCACGGTGGGCAAGCTGAACGTGGACGAGCACCCCGAGATCGCGGGGGAGTTCGGCATCCGCTCGATCCCAACCCTGCTCGTGTTCAAGGGCGGCCAGGTCGTCGAGCAGCGTGTGGGCGCGGTGCCCCACCCGATGATCGCCGAGATGGTGGAGAAGCAGCTGACGCCGGCCCAGGTATGACCCCGGGCCCGGACGGGGCCGGGGCCTCGCGGCGCGAGGCCCTGTCCCGGGCCCTCGTCGAGGAGGGCGACCGGCTGTACGCCCTCGCCCTCCGCACCACCCGCAATCCCGACCTCGCCGCCGACGCCGTGCAGGAGGCCTTTGCCACTGCGCTCGAGAAGGCCGAGGGCTTCCGTGGCGAGTCCGGTGTTGGCACCTGGCTCCACCGCATCGTCTTCAACAAGTCGATCGACCTGCTGCGCCGCCGCCGGCGCTACGAGCCGCTGCCGGACGACGATCCGGACCGGATCACCCCCGAGGACGAGCGGCTCGCGCACGGGAGGTCCTGGGCCCGCCCTCCCGACGAGGCACTCCTCGGGGCGGAGACCAAGATGGCGTTGGAGGCCGCGCTCGACGGCCTGACCCCGCTGCAGCGGGCGGTTTTCGAGCTCAAGGAGGCGGAGGGCCGGCCCACCGCCGAGGCAGCCGAGATCCTGGGCCTCACCCCGGGGGCGGTGCGGGTCCATCTTCACCGGGCGCGGCTGAGGCTGCGCTCACGACTCACCGATCACTTCCGCGGACGGGACGGGACCCCGTCTGCCGACGAGGCGAAAGCATGACGTGCGACGAGCTGCTTCGACAGCTGACGGAGTACGAGGACGGTGTCCTGCCCGGCGACGTGTGCGAGGAGCTGCAGCGTCACCTTGCGGAGTGCGAGCCCTGCCAGGCCTTGAAGGGGGACCTGGAGGCCCTGGCCCGAATCTGCCGCAGCTGCGCCGCACCGAAGATGCCGGAGGACGTGCGGCGGCGCCTGGCCGAGCGCCTCGGCGAGCCCGCGCGGTGAGCGCCGGGCGGCTCCCCGCCGTCGAGATCGAACCCGAGCAGCCCGCCGATGCCGCCGTCATCCTCATGCACGGCCTTGGCGCGGACGGGCACGACTTCGAGACGCTCGTCTTCGAGCTGCGGCTCCCCTCGAGCTCCGCCATCCGGTGGGTCTTTCCCCACGCCCCCATCCGCCCGGTGACCCTCAACGGCGGGATGCCGATGCGTGCGTGGTACGACATCATCGGCCTGGACCGCCGGTCCGAGGAGGACGAGGACGGCGTCCGGGCCTCGGCCGAGGCGATCGGGGCCCTCGTCCGCCGGGAGCGCGAGCGGGGGGTTGGCTCCGAGCGGGTCGTTCTCGCCGGCTTCTCCCAGGGCGGGGCCATGGCCCTGTTCACCGCCTTGAGGGAGCCCGAGCGCCTCGCCGGTGTCCTCGCCCTCTCCACCTATGTGCCCCTCGCGGCGACGCTCGAGGACGAGGCCAACCCTGCCAACGCCGGGCTGCCGATCTTCATGGCGCATGGCACGCTGGATCCGATCGTGCCGACGGCCCTCGGCGAGGGGGCGCGTGATCTCCTTCGATCCCACGGGCACGACGTCGACTGGCACACCTACCCGATGCCGCACAGCGTCTGTGCGGACGAGGTGGTCGACATCCGCGAGTGGCTGCTGCGGGTGCTGCCCCCTCGAGACCAGGGCCCAGCCGGAGCCCGACCCCGATAGAAAGCGCGCTCGGCGCCTCGACCGGCGGGTCGTCGCGACTCGCCGACTCCGCGCTGCCGAATTCTTCTTGCGTCGGCGGCGGGAAGCGATACAGTGCGCCATGCCCCGCCAGGGTCACGCGCGGTTCCTCGCCCGCTCTCTACTCCTTTTCGCGGTGCTCCTCGCGACGAGCGTGTGCTCCCGCCGCGAAGAGCCACCGGGCGAGCTGACCGCCGAGCAGGCGGCGGCGGCGCTGGGCGGCGCGGGTCGCCCCACCGCCCGGCGTGGGCCCTCCCTGATCGTGCCCGACGAGTTCGCCGACACGTGGCAGACCTGGACCGGAGATCTCGACGGCATCGTCCGGCGCCGGGTGTTCCGCGTCCTCGTCACCCACAGCTCCACCCACTACTTCGTGGACCGGGGACGACAGGGAGGCATCACCTACGAGATGTTCCGGCTCTTCGAGAAGGACCTCAACCGGCGGTTCCAGACCGGAGCCCTCCCGATCGACGTGCTGTTCATCCCGGTCGAGCGGGACCGCCTGCTCTCGGCCCTCGTGGAGGGACATGGCGACATCGCCGCCGCCGCCCTGACGGTCACCGAGGCCCGCCAGAAGCTCGTTGACTTCTCGCTACCCATCGCCCGGGGGGTGGAGGAGGTCGTGGTCAGCGGACCCGGGGTCGTCGGGCTGACCCGGCTGGAGGACCTGTCCGGCCGGCAGGTCCACGTGCGCCCCTCGAGCAGCTACGCCGAGAGCCTCGAGGCCCTGAATGCCACCTTCCGCGAGCGGGGGCTCGATCCGGTGGAGATCGTCCCGGTGGACGAGCGGCTGGAGACCGAGGACGTCCTGGACATGGTCAACGCGGGCGTCTTCCCGATCACCGTGGTCGACGACTACCTGGCGAGGCTCTGGGGGCAGGTGCTGGACAAGATCCGCGTTCATGCCAACGTCACCGTGAGCTCCGGACAAAGCATCGCCTGGGCGTTGCGCAAGGGCAGCCCGCAGCTCGAGGGCGTCGTCAACGAGTTCCTGCGGGGACACCGGGCCGGGACCCTCACCGGCAATGTCATCCTGAACCGCTATCTCAGGCACGCGAAGCGGATCACCAACCCCGTGGGCGAGAAGGACCTCGAGCGCTTCCGCTCCCTGGTGGGCCTGTTCGAGAAGTACGGCGAGAAATACCACCTCGAGTGGCTGCTCCTGGTGGCGCAGGCCTATCAGGAGTCGGGGCTCGACCAGTCGAAGCGCAGCCCGCGGGGTGCGGTTGGGGTGATGCAGCTGCTGCCCTCGACCGCCCAGGATCCCAACGTGAACATCCCCGACATCGACATCCTCGAGCACAACATCGAGGCCGGCGCGAAGTACCTTCGCTTCATCCTGGACCGCTACTTCGAGGGTGCGGAGATGGACGACTTCGACCGCCACCTGTTTGCCCTTGCCGCGTACAACGCCGGCCCCGCTCGCGTGAGGGCCCTGCGGCGCGAGGCCGCCGGCGTGGGGCTGGACCCGAACCGGTGGCTCGACAACGTCGAGGTCGTGGCCGCTCGCCGGCTCGGGCGAGAGACGGTCCAGTACGTCGCGAACATCCTGAAGTACTACTTCGCCTACCGCCTGGTCACCGAGCGCCTGGTCGACCGGAGCGCCGCCCGCCGGGAGGCGGAAGGCTAGCTGGCGGACGGAAGAACGCGGGACCGTTGGACAGCCTCAGAGGTCGCGCGTCCGGAACAGGTGCGACGCCACCACCAGGGCGACGAGAACGTAGCCGATGGCCCAGCCCACCATGGCCGGGCTGGGGACCGACGCGGTGAGGAACGGCCCGATCTGCACGTCGCGGGCGATGGGCGGCTGCATCTGGTACGCGGCCAGCTGCCAGAGGGACTCGCTCGGCACGAGCAGGCTCGCCGTGATCCCGATGTAGCGGGCCGAGGCGTTGCCGACCATGGTCCCGATCTGCTCCATCCATCCGCCGACGAACGCCAGGCCGTACAGGCCGAAGACCGTCACTCCGTTGGCGAGGGAGGACAGGCGGGTTCCCCCGACGAGGGCCAGGGTCAGGAGGACGGTGCCCTCGAGGAGGATCAGCAGGATCCCCCGACCTGCGTTCGGGGGCGTGCTCCCGCCCACCAGGCGGGCCACCGCGAGGACCCCCCCGCAGAGGACGAGCGCGTAGAGCACGAAGGTCAGCCAGCAGCCGAGCCACTTGCCCAGGCCCACCGCCGCCCGGGAGACGGGCTTGGTGCAGAGCGTCTCGATCACCCCCGAGCCAATCTCGCCGGCCAGCGTGTCGATCGTCACGAGGACCGACGTCATCACGATCAGAAAGTTGGCCGCGTAGAGAGCGGTCAGCGTGACGAGGTTGAGGAACATGGCCTGCTGGGCCGGGGGGGCGTTGGCCCGGATGTCGCGCGCCATGAAGTGAAGCCCGATCCCGAACAGGACGACGAAGGCCGCCCCGAACAGGAGAGCGGCGGCCAGGATACGGCGGCGGCGGGCCTCGATGAACGTGAGATGGGCGACGATCGTCACCGCCCGGAGCCTTCCCGGCGCCTGCGTCGGAATTCCGCCCGTGGGCTCAGCCGAGGACCGCATCGGCGTCATCCGCGACCACCTCCAGGAAGATCTCCTCGAGCGAGGGGCGCCGGGCGCCCAGGTGGTAGAGACCCACGCCCTGGCTGGCCAGCCAGCGCGTGATCTCGGGAAGTGTCTCCTCGCCCGACACCCCCATCCGGACGCGATCCCCTTCCACCCGCACGTCGTGCCCGAAGCGCGCGAGGTCGGCGACGAGCGTGGCCGTGGTCCGCTCGAGACGCATCTCGACCTCGAGGTCGCGCTCCTCGGCGCCGAGCCGCATGTCACGCACCACCCGTCCGCCCTTGACGAAGGCGACGCGGTCGCACGTCACCTCGACCTCGCTCAGCAGGTGAGAGTTCAGGAAGACGCTCGTCCCGCGCTGGCGGAGCTCGCGGATGACGTCGCGGACGAGGCGGCGCCCGAGCGGATCGAGGCCGGAGGTCGGCTCGTCGAGGAAGACGAGCTCCGGCTCACCCAGCAACGCCTGGGCGAGCCCGAGGCGCTGCTTCATCCCCTTGCTGTACTCGCGCACCCGACGGGTCGCGGCGTCGGCGAGGTTGACACGTCGCAGGCGCTCCTCGACGCCGGCGTCCAGACCTCGTGTGGGCATCCCGAGAAGCCGGGCGTGGAATCGCAGCAGCTCCCGTCCCTCGAGCCACTCGTGGAAGGCGAAGTGCTCCGGGAGGTAGCCCACCCGGGCCCGTCCCCTTGCGGCGCCCAGGGGCTCCCCGAGGAGCCTCCCCTCGCCGGAGGTCGGCCGCACGAGGCCCAGGAGCATCTTCATTGAGGTGGTCTTCCCCGCGCCGTTCGGCCCCAGGAAGCCGAAGACCTCCCCGCGCGGCAGGGTCAGGCTGAGCTCGCGCACCGCGACCTTCGCGCCGAACTGCTTGCTCAGCGAGCGGGCCTCCAGGGCGGGGGGGGCCTCGACCATCCTCCTACTCGAGCGACTCCGCCATCTCGAGAACCTCGAGGCCGTGCCCCGGGCCGGCCGCAGCATAGACGCGGTCCTCGTCAGACCAGAAGAGCACCGAGTGCCAACCGCCGCCGCTGCTCGTTCCGTCGGGTCCGGTCTTCGGCGGCCGGCGACCGGAGACCAGGAGGCCCTTGCCGCCCTGGACCTCCACCTCGCGGAAGTTGCCCCCCTCAGCGGGAATGGGGACGAGAAGCGTGCTGCGCCAGTCGATCCGGGCCGCGAAGAGCCGGGCCTCCTCCGCGCTCATCCCCGCCATCTGGAGGCCAAAGGTGCCGAGCTCGGCCAGGTCGACACCGTCCGGGAGCGCCACCTCCGGCCCCTGGGACTGCATCAGGACGAATTCGCTCTCGCCTCTCTCGTAGCGCATCACCACCATCGGTGGCGCGTAGACCTCCATCGTGGCGCCGTCCCACGCCTCGGGGACATGAGGATCCTCGACCCCGAGGAGCTCGGCCAGGCTTCTCATCTTCTCCACGTCGAGACGGATGCGGAAGGCCCCGGGGTGGGCCACCGCGAAGCCGGCGAAGGAGCTCCGGCGTGGCGGGGCCGCCGGCTGGAGGGCCTCGATGCCGGCCAGGGACGAGGCCAGCTCCAGGGTCTCGACGGCCTCGGGCTCCCCGGGCTCCTCGAGGACCTCGACCTGGTCGCCGACGAGGGCCTTCAGGTCGATCCCACCCTGGTGGAGCCGCTCGAGGCGCTCCGTATCCACGGGCACCGCGGCAAAGCGCTGGACGCGGAAGAGATCGAGAAACTCCCGCGCCACCGCGCGCACCGGCGGCAGGGTGAAGGCCATGGTGATCATCGCGACCGCGAGGCCCCCGGCCAGGACGGGACGGAGCATCCATGGCCTCCGCGACCGTCGCTCGGCCTCGGTAGAGTCGATCTCGGCGAGTCGCCGCTCCAGGCCTTTGGCATACTCGGGGCGCGGCTCCTCGCGGAAGCGGGAGAGAAAATCGTCGCTCACGGTCGTCCTCCTTCGTCCCACGCGGCGCGCAGCGTGCCAACCGTGCGGTGCAGGATCGTCCCCACGTTCGACTCGCTGAGCCCGGTGAGCTTCGAGATGGCACGGTTGGTGGCGCCGGCACCGTACTTGAGGGCGACGAGCTCTCGCTCCCGCGGAGGCAGCCCCGCCAGCAGCGTCCGGAGCCGTCGGAGCTCGGCCCGACGCACCGCCTCCGCCTCCGGTTCCGCCGTCTTCGGAGCGGCCACGTCGTCGAGCGGCACCTCCGGGCGGCGCTTCGTGCGCCGGAAGTGGTCGATCGCGACGTTGCGGGCGATGGCCAGGAGCCAGGTCGAGACCGCAGCCCGGTCTTTCCGGTAGCGCCGGCGGGCCCGCCACGCCTTCTCGAAGGTGATCGAGGTGAGGTCCTCGGCGGTGGCCCGGTCGAGGACGCGGTAGCGGTGAAAGTTGAAGACGCGGGGCAGCTCCTCCCGGTAGACGGCGTCCCAGTCGACGGCTTCACCCGTGGCAACGGGGACCAGCCGGTCGAGGAGCCTCACACCACCCATGCCATCCCGATATACGAAGGTCAGCCGAAGCTATCACACACTGGTTGCACGCCTGGCCTCCGGGTCGCCGAGCCCGTCTGCACCATTTCAGCCTGACCGGACCTCGAGCCAGTGACACGACACTAGGTGCTGTTGTCTCCCCGCTCGCCCCGCTCGAGGGCCTTCGCCTCGTCCCAGAGGCGGTCCATCTCCTCGAGGGTGGCGTCGGCGGGCGTGCGGCCGTCTGTGCCCAGCCGCTCCTCGATGTGGCGGAACCGCCGGCGGAATTTTCGGTTCGCGGCCTTGAGGGCACTCTCGGGGTCGACCCCGGTGAGCCGCGCCACGTTGACGGCGACGAAGATGAGGTCGCCGACTTCGTCGGCGATGGCCCGCTGGTCGGGCTCCTCGGCGCGGACGGCGTCGCGCAGCTCGAGCACCTCCTCGTCCAGCTTGCCGAGGGCCCCGTCGGCGTCCGGCCAGTCAAAGCCGACGCGCGAGACCTTCGTCGTCATCTGGAAGGCCTCCATGACCGCGGGGAGCCCCCGGTGGACGCTGTCGAGCATCGACTCGTCGTCCTTGCCCCTCGCCTCCCGCTCCTTCGCCTTGATCGCCTCCCAGCTGCGCAGCACCTCGCCCGGGGTCGAGGCCCCGTCGTCCGCGAACACGTGAGGGTGGCGCCGGATCATCTTGTCCGAGACGCGCTCGATGATCTGGCGGAGCCGAAAGGCCTTTCGCTCCTCCGCGATGTTGGCGTGGAAGACGACTTGGAGGAGCAGGTCGCCCAGCTCGCCCATCAGCTCGTCGTCGTCCTTCTCGTCGATGGCGTGGGCGACCTCGTAGGCCTCCTCGATCGTCATGGGTTTCACGGTCTCGTGCGTCTGCTCGCGGTCCCAGGGGCAGCCCCCGGGGGCCCGTAGGCGGGCGATCAGCTCGACGAAGCGGGCAAAAAGCTCACCGGCCTCGGCGGAGGCGGGCGAGGGCGTGATCTCGGACATGGGAGCCATTCTGACATTCCGAGTCCGCTGACGCGTCTCGTCCGGGGCCTCTCACGGCCCCGTGCCGCGTCGCCCCTGATATCGTGGTGCCTGCACCTGGCACCGGGGCAGGGTCAGCTCCCCGGTTCCAATGACCTCGGAGGACCCGATGAAGCTCCGTCTCTACCAGGTCGACGCGTTCGCCAGCCGGGTCTTCGCCGGCAACCCAGCCGCGGTGGTTCCCCTCGACGCCTGGCTCGACGACGCCACGCTGCAGGGCATCGCGACCGAGAACAACCTCTCGGAGACGGCCTTTCTCTTCGGGGGCAACGGCGCGTACGACATCCGCTGGATGACGCCCGTCGCCGAGGTGGATCTCTGCGGCCACGCGACCCTGGCCTCGGCCTGGGTGGTCTTCCACGAGCTCGAGCCCGGCCGAACGGAGGTGGCCTTCCGCTCGAAGAGCGGGCCCCTCGGCGTCGTGGCGAAGGGCGACCGGCTGGCCCTCGACTTCCCGTCGCGTCCCCCGGAGCCGGCGGACGCACGCGCGGCCGAGCTGGGCGACGCCCTCGGCCGCACGCCCGCCTCGGCTCTTTCCTCCCGGGACCTCATGGCGGTGTTCGAGCGCGAGGAGGATGTCAGCGCCCTCGCCCCCGACATGCAAAAGGTGGCGGGCGTCGAGGTCCTGGGCATGATCGCCACCGCCCCCGGGAGCGACTGCGATTTCGTCTCGCGCTTCTTCGCACCCGGCATGGGCATCCCCGAGGACCCGGTGACCGGCTCCGCACACTGCACCCTCGTGCCGTACTGGGCCGAGCGCCTCGGGAAGACGACACTCCACGCCCGCCAGATCTCGGCCCGCGGCGGCGAGCTCTTCTGCGAGCTGCGAGGTGACCGCGTCGAGATCGCGGGTCACGCCGTGAAGTACCTCGAAGGCACGATCGCGGTCCCGGGGTAACCGTTTCGAGCGTCGTTCTCCCGAGCCGGACACCCGCCGGGCGACGGGGCG
>JAJDNV010000063.1 GCA_022340545.1 Acidobacteriota bacterium
GAGAGTGGAGTCCCCGACCTTCCCGTTCGCCTTCGAGATCTCCGAGGGGCACGCCATGGTCGCGGGGATGGCCCTCGAGGGCCCGGTGGACATCGTCGCCCGGGTCTCGCGGACGGGGGACGCCATCCCCAGCCCCGGGGACCTCGAAGGCACCGCGACCAACGTGCCCGTTCCCTCGACGGGAGTCGCGGTGACGATCGACCGCGTCCGCGAGTAGCGCCCGTCGATGCGCGGCGCGCGCACGGGCGGGCTGGCGATCGCAGCTTCGCTGGTGGCTGCGTCTACCGCCGCCACGGCGCCGGACCTGGCCGAGGTGACCCCGGCCGACCTCGCGCCGCAGGCCGAGCGCCTCGGTGGCACTTCGGTCAGCGAGTCCTCCCTGGTGGGGGGACCCGCCGTGCGCATCCCCTCCACCCCCGAGGGCACGGCCCTCCGCCTGCCGGGCTCGCTCCCCTGGTCGCGCGCCCGCTTCCTCGCGATGGATGCGCTCGTCGAGGGGCAGCACTCCGGCGAGGTGCTCGTGGGCTTCTTCGCCGCCGGCGAGACCGAGCCCCGGCTCCGGGTCTCTCTCGGGCTCTTTCCCGGCCTCCGGACCACCCTGGCCGTGCCGCTCTCCGTCCTCGACGGTCAGACCCTCTCCCTGCCCCGGACACCGGGACGTCTCACGGGGAGGGTGCGGGGACGCCGCCTCCCCCCGGAGGAGATCGACCACGTGGCGATCCAGCTCAAGGAGACCGCGGCCCCGCAGACGCTCCACCTCGGGGTGATCCGGCTCATGAGCCGGGAGCCGCGCTACGAGGTTCCGAGGACGCCGCTGGTGGACGAGCTGGGGCAGTGGCGGGCGAAGACGTGGGAGGGCAAGACGCAGGGCGACGCCTTCCTCGGCACCTACCTGACGTTCGCTCTCGAGGACGACCGGGGCGCCACCTATCCGAAGACCTGGTGCCCGCGCGGAGGCACGACGGAGCAGACCTTCAAGGCCACCGGCTTCTTCCGGACCCACCACGATGGCACCCGTTGGTGGCTGGTGGATCCCGAGGGTCACGGCTTCTTCAGCCTGGGGCTGAACGCCGTACGTCCCGGGGAGACCGCTGCGGTCGTCCCCGGGGCCGAGCCCCTCTTCGGGCCTCTCGCGCCGAAGCGCGGACCGCTCGCGGAGGCCTGGCGGGGACCCTCGGGGCCGGCCGGTGTCGAGGGCTACTCCTTCGGTCTCGCGAACCTCATCCGCTCCTTTGGCCCCGGATGGCGACAGGACTGGACCGACATGACCCGATCACGGCTCGTCGCCTGGCGCTTCAACACCGTCGGAGACTGGTCGGATCCGGAGTTCCGGACGGAGTCGGGGTTGCCGTACGTGATCCAGATGCCGGCCTACCCCACCACCGAGACGCTCCTCTACCGCGACCTCCCCGACGTCTACGCCGAGGAGTTCCGTGCCGCGGCCCGGGAGTACGCGGCGCACCTGGCGGCTTTCCGGGACGACCCCAACCTGATCGGCTACTTCATGCAGAACGAGCCGGAATGGGCCTTCGGCGCGGACAACCTCGCATCCGAGATGCTCGAGGCGAACCCGGGGACGGACAGCCGCCGGGCGCTCGCCCACTGGCTGAGCGAGAGGTACAAGGGTGACGCGGCCAACTGGTCGGTGGCCTGGGGCCTCGGTCTGAGGTCGTTCGACGAGGTCGTGAGCAAGACCCTCTCCCGCGCCGCCGAGCGGTCCGAGACCGCGCGAGCCGACCTCTGGGACTTCTCCAAGGAGATGGTCCGGGCCTACGTGGGCATCCCGGGACTGGAGTGCAACAAGGTGGACCCCCACCACCTGAACCTTGGCATGCGCTACGCGCGGGTCTCCTCCGAGCTCCTCTACGAGGCGGTCGGGGTCTTCGACGTCTTCAGCATCAACGCCTACGAGATGGCCCCCCCCGCGGAGGCGATCGAGGAGATCGCGAAGCGGGCCCGCCGACCCGTGATGATCGGCGAGTTCCACTTCGGGGCCCTCGACCGCGGGCTCCCCTCGACCGGCCTGCCGGGCGTGGAGTCCCAAAGAGAGCGCGGCATCGCCTACCGTCACTACGTCGAGGCCGCGGCGGCCAACCCGAACGTCGTCGGAACCCACTACTCCATCCTGCAAGACCAGGAGGTCCTGGGCCGCTTCGACGGCGAGAACGACCAGATCGGGTTCATCGACGTCTGCCACCGCCCCTATCCGGAGCTGGTCGGCGCGGCCACCCGCGCCCACGAGTCCGTCTACGAGGTGATGGAGGGTCGGAAGAAGCCCTACGTCGGCAAGGCCCGCGAGATCCCCCGCGTGGGCCGTCTGCTCCGCAACACTCCCCAGCGAGGTGGCTCATGACATCTGATCTCCCCATCCGCCGCGCGGCCGCGGTCGGCATCGTGCTCCTCGTCGCGAGCGCGCCGACGGCCTCGGCCGACGTCCGGGTCCCCGCCCTCGTCGGGTCCCACATGGTCCTGCAGAGCGACGCCCCGGCCCGGGTCTGGGGCTGGGCCGCCCCGGGCGAGGCGGTGCACGTGGCCCTCGCCGAGGCCCGTGCGGAGACGGTCGCTGACGAGGACGGCCGGTGGGCGGTGGAGCTCGCGTCGCAACCCGCCGGCGGACCCCACACGCTCACCGTCAATGGAGACAACACGCTGACGTTCGACGACGTGTGGCTCGGCGAGGTCTGGGTCGCCTCCGGCCAGTCGAACATGGAGTGGATCCTGAGCCGGTCGGAGGGTGGCGACGCGGCGGCCGCCGCCGGCTGCGACGGGCTCCGCCTCTTCACCGTGACCAAGGCCACCTCCCTGACCCCCAGGGACGACGTCGACGGGCGGTGGCAGCGCTGCAGCGCCGCCAGCGCGCCCTCGTTCTCGGCGGTGGCCTTCCACTTCGGTCAGGAGCTGCACCGACGCCTTGGTGTGAAGGTCGGCCTCATCCACTCCTCCTGGGGCGGCACCCCGGCCGAGGCCTGGACGAGCCGCGAGGCCCTCGAGGCCTCGCCCACGCTCCGGCCCCTGGTGGCCGGGTTCGACGAGGCGCTGGACGAGGCCGCCCAGGCGCGCTTCGCCGCGCAGCTTCGGGCCTGGGAGGACGAGAACTACCACCGCGACACCGGCAACGAGGGACTGGGCCAGGGCTGGGCCGCGCCCGACTTCGACGCCTCGGGCTGGGAGCGGATGGAGCTGCCCCAGGAGTGGGAGCAGGCGGGCCTCTTGGTCGACGGCGCGCTCTGGTTCCGACGGTCCGTGGAGATCCCGGCGGGGTGGGCGGGTCGGGACCTCACGTTGTCCCTGGGCGCGATCGACGACTTCGACACCACCTACTTCGCCGGTGAAGAGGTCGGCCGGACCGATCGGGAGACCCGCGGCTACTGGGCCGTGCCGCGCCGCTACGCGGTCCCCGCACGTCTCGTGAAGCCCGGCCCGACGGTGATCGCGGTGCGCGCCTTCGATCACTACGGCAACGGGGGCTTCGCCGGCGCGGCGGCGGAGATGACCCTGGCCCCACGAGACGCGGCCGCAGACGCCCTCCCGCTCGCCGGGCCCTGGGTCTACGCGATCGAGCGCGGCCTCGAGCCCGCCCGCCCCGACACCGCCACCCAACCCCGCTTCCTGTCTCCGGACAACCAGAACAGCCCCACCGTCCTCTACGGTGCGATGATCGCGCCGCTCACGCCGTACACGATCCGCGGGGTCGTCTGGTACCAAGGCGAGTCCAACGCCGACGCGGCGTGGCAGTACCGGACCCTCTTCCCGGCGATGATCCGCGACTGGAGGCGGGCCTGGGGACGCGGCGACTTCCCCTTCCTCTTCGTCCAGCTCGCCAACTACATGGCCCGCCAACCCCAGCCGACCGAGAGCGCCTGGGCCGAGCTGCGCGAGGCCCAGCTCCGCACGCTCGACCTCCCGAACACCGGGATGGCGGTGATCATCGACATCGGCGAGGCCGATAGCATCCACCCGCGGAACAAGACGGATGTCGGCCGGCGCCTCGCGCGCTGGGCCCTCGCCGACACGTACGGCCAGGACGTCGTGAAGTCGGGACCGCTCTACGACTCCTTCGCCGTCGAGGAGGGTGCGGTGCGGGTTCGGTTCCGCCACGCGGCCGGTGGGCTGAGCACGTCGGACGGCCAGCCCCCGCGGGGCTTTGCCGTCGCCGGGGCCGACCGCGTCTGGCACTGGGCGGACGCGAGGATCGACGGCGAGACCGTCCTCGTGTCGTCGCCCGACGTGCCCCGACCCGTGGCGGTGCGCTACGCCTGGGCCGACAACCCCGAGGCCACGCTCACGGGCCGCGCGGACCTCCCCGCGTCGCCCTTCCGGACCGACACCTGGCCGGCGATCACCGCCCCGAAGAAGAAGATGGAGTGAGGGCGCGCCCGCCCCCGAGTCGGGGGGCGGAGCCGCTCACCGGCTCATGACGGGCCCGGCGACCCCTCGGGGAAGTCGTAGAGCGCCGTCGACAGGTACCGCTCGCCGTGGCTGGCCAGCACCGCCACGATCATCTTGCCCGCGTTCTCCGGGCGGGCCGCGAGCTGCAGCGCCGCGAAGCCCACCGCGCCGCTCGAGATTCCCACCATCAGCCCGTCCTCGCGGCAGAGGCGCCGCGCGGTCTGCAGGGCCTCGTCGTTCGAGACCTTGGCGACCTCGTCGACGATGTCGAGGTTCATCACCTGGGGCACGAACCCGGCGCCGATTCCCTGGATCTTGTGCGGACCCGGCTTCAGCTCCTCCCCCGCCTTCGCCTGGGAGAGCACCGGAGAATCGGTGGGCTCGACCGCCACCACCTTCACCGAGGGCTTGCGTTCTTTGAGCACCTCGCCGCACCCGGTGATCGTTCCTCCCGTGCCCACGCCGGCCACCAGGACGTCGACGCCGCCGTCGGTGTCGTCCCAGATCTCGACCGCCGTCGTCCGGCGGTGAATCTCCGGGTTCGCCGGGTTCACGAACTGCCCGATGATGATCGAGTTGGGTGTCTCCCGCTGGATCTCCTCGGCCTTCGCGATGGCCCCGTTCACGCCCTTGGCCCCCTCGGTGAGCTCGACACGCGCGCCGAGGGCGGCGAGGATCTGCCTCCGCTCGATCGACATCGTGTCCGGCATCGTGAGGATGAGGGGGATGCGTCTCGCGGCGCAGACGAAGGCAAGGGCGATCCCGGTGTTCCCGGACGTGGGCTCGATCACCGTCGTCCCCTCCTTGATGATCCCCCGCTCGAGCGCGTCCCGGACCATCGACTGACCGATGCGGTCCTTCACGCTCGCCATCGGATTGAACGACTCGAGCTTGAAGACCACGTCGCCTCCGAGCCCGGCCGAGCAACGCGGCGCCCGCACGAGCGGCGTGTGCCCGACCGTGTCCACGATCGAATCGTAGATGCGTGCCATAAGTCTCCCCCTGCCCCCGTCAGCGCAAGGGGCGGCGTTGAGCCCGCTTGCGCTCGATCTTCTGCTCTTGCGGTGTGGAAATCACCCGGCTGCGGGGCGGGACCGAGTGGATGACCCACGTGTTCCCGCCCACCACCGAGCCCTTTCCTATTACGGTATCACCTCCGAGGATCGTGGCCCCCGCGTAGATCACGACGTCGTCCTCGATCGTCGGGTGCCGCTTCTTTCCACGGATCACGTTTCCCCGCTCGTCCCGAGGGATGGACAGGGCCCCCAGGGTGACCCCCTGGTAGATCTTCACGTTCCGACCGATGATCGAGGTCTCCCCGATCACCACGCCGGTGCCGTGGTCGATGAAGAAGCTCTTGCCGATCTTCGCACCGGGGTGGATGTCGATCCCGGTCTCCCGGTGGGCGTACTCGGTCATGATGCGCGCGAGCAGCGGCACCCCCAGGCGGTTGAGCTCGTGGGCCAGGCGGTAGGTGGTCACCGCCTGGAGCCCGGGATAGGCCAGCATGATCTCCTGGAAGCTCCGGGCCGCCGGGTCCCCCTCGTAGGCGGCGCGGATGTCGAGGGCCAGGAGGCGGCGCACGGGGGCGAGGGTCCCGAGAAACCGGTCCACCGCCCGGCGGGCCGCGGCCGCGCACTTGGCGCAGTCCGTCCCCTTGCGCCGGCAGTTCCAGTGCAGGGCCACCATCGCCTGCTCGACGAGCTCGGCCGCGATGTCGTCGAGAAGGGCGCCGATGTGCAGGTCCACGTTGCCCCGGGTGAGGTGGGGGTTCCCATAGATCCCGGGGTAGAGCACCTCGATCAGCTTCTGGAGCACCGCGACCGTCCGTCTCGGCGAGGGCAGGCGCCTGGCGACTTCGAGGTTGTGGGCGGCGGGGTCGGTGTCCCCGTAGGTGCGGATCAGGGCCGCCGCGGCGCGGGTAATGGCCCCGCGGCCGCTTGCGGCCGTGGCTCGGCGGCGGGCCCTCATCGCTGCCCCCCCGGCGACGACGTCTCGCCTTGTGCAGCATCGAAGAGCCGAAGGACCGCCGGCCGGAACGCCACCTCGAGGGCGTGGGGTCGCTCGTCCGGCTCCTCCAGCAGCAAGACGCTCTGCGCCCGCCACGGCTCCGGGGCCACGCTCCCCTCCTCGACGAAACCCAGGGCCTCGAGGCCGACCCCGGCGAGGCGAGAGACCTCGGCCGCCAGCGGGACCAGCTCGCGCAGCATCCCCGAGCCCTCGAGGAGCGAGCGGAGCCGGCCCTCGAGCCCCTGCCACGCGGCGAGCCGGGCGCGGATCTCCTCTCGGCCCGCCGCGCGATCAGGATCGGCGAGGAGGGCCTCCACGTCGAGGGAGAAGCGACGGGCGACCTGACTCTCGGGTCGGGCGGCGTCGACCAGGCGGTTGAGGGGCGTGAACGACGTGTATTCGCCCGTGTCCCCGCGTCGATAGCCCTCGAGCGGCTCCACGACGTCGGCGAGCTCCCGCAGCTCCTCGTGCCGCTCGCCGGCCAGCCGCTGGAGCATGCGCCGGTAGCCGGTACGGTGTTCGAGGCCCAGCCACTCCAGCCACCGGCTCGTGGCCTCCAGACGGGCGTACATGTCCTCGACGTCGCTCACCTCGCGCGGCGACCAGAAACGCTCCGCGATGGCCGCGGTGCGGGGCCAGACGCGCGAATCCACCGTCTCGGCGTTGACGTACTCTGCCCACATGCAGGCCTCGCCCCCCAGGATGCGGGCCCGGGCCGCCGCGCTCAGCTCGTCCGCCCCCTTGGCATACGGCTCCACCGCGTAGTGCCGCGCCGCGGGCTGCATCAGGTCGACGTAATACCCGTTGGACAGCACGCCGCGGAATCCCTGCTCTGCCGCGCGGGCAAGTGACTCCGCCCCCCGCCACGACTGCACCACCGTCTCCCGGGGCAGGTCGGGATGGAGGATCTCGTCCCACCCCATCATCTGCTTTCCGTGGGCGGTGACGATCGCCGACACCCGGGCGTTGAAGTGGGCCTGGAGGTCGTGGTTGTCGGCGAGGCCCTTCTCCTTCTTGAAGGCGGCGACGGCCTCGGACGCGTCCCAGTGGTTGCCGTTCACTTCGTCGCCGCCGATGTGGAGGAACTCGTCCGGGAAGAGGCTCGCCATCTCGCCGAGAAAGGCGTCGAGGAACGTGTAGACGCCCTCCCTGGTCGGGTCCATGGCCGGATCCCGGATCCCCCAGTGCCGGTCGATTGTGTACGGCCCCGGCAGGGTGGCGAGCTCGGGGTGGCCCACGAACCAGGAGGTCGTGTGTCCGGGGATGTCGAACTCGGGGACCACCCGGATCCCCCGATCGGCGGCGTACGCGATGACCCGGCGGATCTCGTCCTGCGTGTAGTAGCGCCCGTCCGAGCCCAGCTCCTGCAGCCGGGGGTAGCGCCGGCTCTCGACCCGGAAGCCCTGGTCCTCGGTCAGGTGCCAGTGCAGCACGTTCATCTTCACCGCGGCCAGGCCGTCGAGCGTCCGCTCCACGACCTCGATCGGCATGAAGTGACGCCCGGAATCCAGCAGGAGCCCCCGCCAGGGGAACCGCGGGGCGTCCTCGATCACCACCGCCGGGACGCGCAGGCCCTCGGCACCCGGGGTCACCATCTGCAGGAACGTCTCCAACCCGCGGAGAACACCCCACGCCTCCGGGGCCCGGAGCACCGCCCCCTCCGGCGTGACCTCGAGCGTGTAGCTCTCATCCATCCCCAGGTGGGGCAGGCCCGCGTCCCCACTCGCTTCGCAGCGTATGGCGAGCGCGGGCGGGCCGGTCGCCGGGCCCGGCGGGGGGAGTACGAGTCCAGTCTGGCGAGCGAGGCGGCCCTCGAAGCGCGCCGCCGCGCGGGCCACGACCCGACCGCCCCCCTCAGCCCTCACCCGGAAGCCGGGCCCGATGGCCAGCTCACCGCCGGTCTGTTCGATCGACGCGGGCCAGGGCATCAGCGGGGGCCGGTCCCCCGCACCCGTCACCGTCGCCACCAGAGCCACCACTGCGACCCCGAGAGCCATCGTCGTCCTCCTTGCTGTGTCACTGCGCGCGTGCCGAGCCCTGTCGCCGGCCGGCGTCGAGGCCGGACCGGGGCGCGACAGGGGCAAGTATGCCCTCGCGGTGGGCACATTCCGAAACGGAACCCCCTGCTCTTCCGC
>JAJDNV010000074.1 GCA_022340545.1 Acidobacteriota bacterium
TAGTCGACGATGGCCTGCTCGATCTCGTGAGGCGCGTTCATCACGAACGGGCCGTGATGGGCCACGGGGTCGCCGATGGGCCGTCCCTGGAGGAGGAGCAGCTCGCCCTCGGCGTCACCGTTCTCGAGGGCGAGCGGCACGTCGCCGCGGACGACCAGCCCCGCGGGTGAGGCCTGCTCGTGATTGGCCACCCGGAGCCAGTTCCCGCGGAAGAAGTAAAGCGTGCGCCCCGTGCCTTCGCGGGCCGGGGGCAGCGTCCACCGCGCGCCGGGGGCCATGGCGATCGTCCAGATGGCCACGTCGGCCTCGGGGCGGGCGGACCACGAGTCGGGCGGTGGCGACGGCACCGCCCGGTCCCCGAACGAGCCCGCAACCGTGACCACGCGCGTGGTCCGTCCGTCGTCGTCGCGAATCTCGTGCTCGGGGATGGTGGGGCCCCAGAGCATCGTGAAGTAGGGGTCGACCATCTTGTCGGCCTTCGGGAGGTTGAGCCAGATCTGGAAGAGCTCAAGGGGATTGGGGCCCTCGCGCTCTCGCAGGGGGAACATCTCGGCGTGGACGATCCCCCGGCCGGCGGTCATCCACTGCACGTCGCCCTGCCCGAACCGCGCGGTGGCTCCGAGCGAGTCCGAGTGGTCGATGAAGCCCCGCCGCACGAGGGTCACGGTCTCGAACCCGCGGTGGGGATGGCGTGGGAAGCCCGGCACCCTGTCTCCGTGGTACATGCGCCAGCCGTCCTTGCCCTCGAAGTCCATTCCGATGTGTCGGCCAACCAGCGAGGCGGCCGGACCCATGTCCTCGTTGCCGGGTGGATAGGCGTCGTCGTGGTGGACACAGAACAGGAACGGATCGGACGTCTGCCAGGGAAACCCCAACGGCAGGACGCGCAGCACGCTCTTCTCGCTCACGGGAACCTCGAGTGAAAGGACCTGACACCAGTCTAGCCGACTCGGTCGCCCGATCCTCGACCTAGCTGTGCGGCCGTCCGGCGGCCGGCACCTCGGGGTAGTCGTCGCGGCTCGACCGACGGCTCAGCTGGAAGAACAGGACGCTCACTCCCCATATGGCGGCGATCAGGGAGGCGGACAGGATGCCGATCTTGGCCTCCGCCCCCAGGGCCGGGGTCTCGAAGGCGAGCTCGGCGATGAAGAGCGACATCGTGAAGCCGACGCCGCCGAGGCAGGCGGCGCCGTAGAGGTCGCCCCAGTCCACGCCGTCGGGCAGGGCGGCCCGGCCGCTCTTCACCGCGATCCAGGTGAAAAGGGTGATGCCGATCTGCTTCCCCAGGACGAGGCCGATGATCACGCCGAGGGCCACGGGCTGCGCGAGCGTTTGGGCGATGCCACCCTCGATCCGCACCCCGGCATTGAAGAAGGCGAAGAGCGGCAGGATGAAGAACACGACGAACGGGTGGAGGCGCTCCTCGAAAAGCAGGCCCGCCGGCTGCATGTCCTGCGCCGCCCGGCGCAGGTTGGAGATGGCGTCGAGCTGGGACCGGTCGTGGATCATGCTGTCCCGTGTGAGGTCGCTCGACCTCAGCTCCTCCCACTTCTCCCTCACCTCGGCGATGAAGTGCTCCGGGTCGCGGCCCGCCCGCACCGGCATCAGCAGGGCCAGCAGGACCCCGGCTACGGTGGCGTGGACCCCGGATTCGAAGACGGCGAGCCAGACCCCGATCGCAAGGAGGAGGTAGACCATTGGGCTGCGGACCCCGAGGCGCCCCGCCAGGGCGATCAACGCGATGAAGATGCCGGCCGTGATGAGCGCGCCGAAGTTGAGGGTACTGGTGTAGAAGACGGCGATGACCAGGACCGCGCCCAGGTCGTCGGCGATGGCGAGGGCGGTGAGAAAGACCTTGAGACCGATCGGCACGCGCTTGCCGAAGAGAGACAGGACGCCCAGGGCGAAGGCGATGTCGGTGGCCACGGGCACGCCCCAGCCTCGGCTCGCCTCTCCGCTGGAGTTGAGGAAGAAGTAGATCAGGGCGGGGGCGATCATGCCCCCCAGGGCGGCGGCGACGGGCAGGATCGCCTTGTCGAAGGTGGACAGCCGGCCCACCACCATCTCCCGTTTGATCTCGAGCCCGACGACGAAGAAGAAGATCGCCATCAACAAGTCGTTGATCCACAGGTGCAGTGACAGCGTCCGGTCGGTGCCGGCGATGCTGAACCCGAGCTCCGTGTGCAGCAGGTGGAAGTAGTGCTCCGACCACGGGGAGTTGGCCCAGGCCAGGGCCACCACGGTGCAGGCCAGCAGGATGACGCTGCCCGTCACCTCGGAGTGGACGAAGCGGGCGAAGACCCCGCCGGGACCGCCGTTGTTCTCGTGGGCCATTCGTCGTCTCCCTCGGACGTCTCGCCACCGGCACACCGGCGCCGCGCGACAAACCCGGAAGGTTAGCACGTCGGCTCACCGCGGCGTCCGAGGTGGCGGTCCGTCACATGGGGGTTGACGAGGGCATTGGACCGGCGTAACGTCTTCAGTCCAACGCGGGCCGGACACCGAGGAGTGGCAGTCTTGGAGGACTCATGGTCCAGCGCTTCAAACTGCGCCTCGGCGACGGCACCGTCCTTCTCGTGGACCATGACGGCCTGAGCACCTGGCTCGTCGACCGCAAGGCCATGGTCCAGGCCGGGAGATCCGGCAAGTGGATTCCTCTGCGGGAGTTTCTCGTCCACCTGCGGGCGGCCGCACAGCGCGAGGCTCGGCGGCAGGCCGCCGTGCCCGAGGAGCGGGAGCAGGCCGCCGTGCCCGAGGAGCGGGAGCAGGCCGCTGTGCCCGAGGAGCGGGAGCAAGCGGCCGATCGTGAGGAGCGAATGCGGGCGGCCGCGCGCGAGGAGCGGAGGCGGGCGGCTGCTCGCGAGGAGCGGAGGCGGGCGGCCGCGCGCGGGGGGCAGGAGCGGGCGGTCTCCCGCGAGACGCCTCCGCCCGCCACAGCGACATCGGCGCGAGAGGACGGGCTTCCGCTCGTCCCCCCGCCAACCAGAGACGCGGGCCTCACTCCCCCGCAGGGAGACGACGGACCCGAGGAGGAGGCGCCACCGCCTTCGCCCCCGCCCGCCGACGAGTTCGAGGTGCCCCTTGACCTCGGAGCCACGAGCGAGAGCGCGGCGGATGTGAAGATCTCCGTCGGTGAGCCGCGGCTCGTCGAGGACGGAAGGCCCGGGGTCTCGACTGGCCCGGCACCGACCGACGCGGACGAGCCGGCGGCCATTGGTGAGCCGCCGGGTGTGCAGGCCCTGGCGGACGAGCCGGCGCCCGGTGCACACGGCTCCGGATCGACACCGGTCGACGACGTTCCGGTTGTCCCGCTGAAACCGCTCGAGGACGAGGGCCCCGGCCGACCGCCGAAGCCGACTCTGGAGGCCGAGCCACCTTCCGTCATGGTACGGCCGGGCGTTCAGAGCCTGGCCGACGACCCCGGGGTCCCTCCGGCCAGGCGGACCGGGAGTACGTGGACCGGGGCCACGTGGGACGACGAGCCCCCGGTCATCCCATTGAAGCCCCCGGACGAGCGGGAGGCCACCCGCCGTGGGCCAGCCCGCCCGCGATCCGGAGCCGCACCGTCCTTCGCCGATGACACGCCCGGCAAGCCGATCTTGACCGACGGGCCCGCGGCGTCGGTGCTGCGGGCGGTCGGCACGTTCGGCGCCTTCTTGAGTCGTTGCCTCGCTCCCATCAATCGCCTCGAGCGGAGTCTGTCGCCCGTCCCCGTCGAGGAGCCTCGGACAGAGCCCGTCGAGCCCTGGGAGCCGCCCAGCGCACCGAAACCCCCGCGGTCGTCCGACGTCCGGCCACCGGAGATCCATCCTCTCGCCGAGGAACCGACTCCGCGCGACGACGAGCCCCAACGACCGTCGACGGACGACAGCCTCCCGATCATCCCGCTCAAACCCCTCCATGACGGCCTCGCGGAGCTCTCGACGGGGACGAGGAGGCTCTTCGTCCGGGCCAGGGGCTGGGGCGAGGGCCTGACTGCACGGCTGGCTCGTCGGCTTCGCCGCGAACCTCCCCAGGAATCGATCTCTTCGGAACCGTGGGCGGCCGAGTTCGCCCCAACGCCGCCCCCCGCCCATGCGGAGCCCCGCGAGGCGCTGGAGGCCCCCCCACCGGCGATCGGCAGGCTGCCGGTTCTCCGCTTTGCGCCGATGGACGAGCCTCGGGGAGTGGAGGACATCTACGAGGAGGACGAAGGCGAGAGCGAGAGCGTCGTTTCGGTCCTCTGGATCTGGACCAAGCGCCTCGTGTGGGCCACGGCCCTTCTCGCCGTCGGCGCCCTCGCGGTCATGAACCGGGACGTCTGGCTTCCTCAGGCGACACAGATCGGGGAACACACCCTGACCGAGATCGACGAGCGCGTGCGCTCCGGCCACTTCGCCCGCCAGCAGCAGGAGGCCGTCCAGAAGGCCGCCCGGGAGCTTCCGCACCTCGCCCCGGAGACGATCCGCCTGATCATGGCGAGCAGCCCCATCCGTGTCCTCGACGCCCCCGACGTGTTCGAGATCGCCAGCGAGGCGGCCGACCGTGGCCGGTCCGCCCTGGCCCCCGGTGAAGCCCGGGAGCTGGAGGGTCTCCGGGAGGACCTGCTTCTCGAGCTCGGCCCCGAAGAGCGGGTGAGCTTCCGTGAGTTCGATCGCGCTCGCGCCCGGGGGACCGCCTTCCCCTTCGACTTTCGTCAAGGGATGCGGCTGTACGCTCGGGGCGCACGCGAGCTGCCGGCGGAGAGCCGCGAGCGTCTTCAGGAGTTGTTCGGCCAGGCCATCGCCGCCGGGCTTGCCCACCCGTCCGAAATCGCACCCACGGGGAGGGCGAACGGTTCCTGAGGCAGGAATACCTCAGGTGCGCGCGGCATCCTGTCGACGATGGCCCGTTCCGATGAGACCGACTCCGCGCTGACCCTCGCCCGCTACCGGCGCCTCATCCTGCTCGGCAAGGCCTCGCTCCCACTCGAGGAGGCCCGGCGCATCGTCGGACCCGACTGCGCGTACCACCTGTACTTCCGGCATGCGAAAGACACAAGGTCCGACGACCCCCCTCCACGGCGCGAGACGACGCGGCTCCGGGCCCGGAGAAACCGGAGAAAGAAGTAGCCCGATACCGTCCTCCGGGTACACCGTCTCGCCGGCCTGCGGCGGTATGCTTGGGGCGGCCATGAAGCGCGTGCTCGTCGTCGAGGACGACCCCGACATCGTCGAGCTGATCTTCCACTACCTGGAGGGCGAGGGCTTCCACGTCGAGGCGCTTGGGAACGGCGAAGAGGCGCTCCGACGGATCAGGGACGACGGCTTCGACCTCCTCATCCTCGACCTCCAGCTGCCGGGCATGGACGGGTTGAGCCTCTGCGCGGCCCTGCGCCGCGACTCCCGCACGGAGGGCCTCCCGGTCATCATGCTCACCGCCCGGGGTGACGAGGCCGATCGGGTCGTGGGCCTCGAGGTGGGAGCCGACGACTACGTCGTCAAGCCCTTCAGCCCGAAGGAGCTCGTGGCCCGGGCACGGGCGCTGTTCCGGAGGCTCGAGCGCAAGGACGGGATCGATGTCCCGCTGCGCCACGGTCCGCTGGAGGTGGACCGCACCCGTCACACGGCGCGTTGGGAAGGCGAGACCGTCCATCTGACCGCGAAGGAGTTTGCCCTGCTCGTGGCCCTCCTCGAGGCGGACGGGCGGGTGCTCTCGCGTCAGGCCCTCCTCGAGGACGTCTGGGGCTACACCTACACCGAGGGCACGCGGACCGTTGACGTCCACGTGCGCCGCCTGCGGGAGAAGCTGCCGGGGCTGGCCCCCGAGCTGATCACGGTCAAGTCGCTCGGGTACCGCCTGGCCCGGACGCTCCCGGGCGAGACTACTTGACGAACCGGTAGCCGAGTCCGACGACGGTCTCGACGTGGTGTCGCCCCGTGCCGAGCTTGAGACGCAGCCGGCGGATGTGGGCGTCGATGCTGCGGGCATCCACGTCGGACTCCCATCCCCAGATGCGTTCCAGGAGCCGCTCGCGGGTGAGCACTCGGCCCGCCCGCTCGACCAGGTAGCGGAAGAGCTCGAACTCCTTCTGGGTGAGCCGGACCTCTCGTCCCTGGTAGCGCACGACGTAGGAGTCGAACTCGATCTCCCAGTTCTCGTCGTGGTAGCCCTGCGGGGCCTCTCCCGCCCCGCCGGCCCGCCGGAGCGCCACCTTGCAGCGGGTGGCCAGCTCCTTGAGGCTGAAGGGCTTGACCATGTAGTCGTCCGCGCCCATCTCGAGGCCAAGGATCCGGTCCACCTCGTCCGCACGTGCGGTGACCATGATGATGGGCACGTGGGCGGTGGTCTGCTGTCGCCGGATCATGCGGCAGACCTCGAGACCGTCCATGCCCGGCAGGTTGAGGTCGAGGAGCACGAGATCGGCGCCGCGCCGCACGGCCTCGAGCCCCTCCTCGCCGGTCCGGGCCACGCGGAGCTGCAGGCCCGCCTTCTCCAGCTGGAAGGTGATCGCCTCGGCGATGTCCGGATCGTCCTCGATCAGCACCACCCGACGGCGGGTGTCCGGCGCCGGGGGAACGCTGCGGGCGGCAAGCTCGGCCTTCACTTTGGTTCTTCCTCCTCCGCGAACGGATCGCTTCGGGCTCTTCTTCACGTTTCCGGTACGGCCACCCCTCCAGAGTAGCCGGTGGCCGAGACGGCCGCGTATCGACGGCGTTAACTCCGCGTAAACTCGGGTCGCCCGGCGGTGTCCGAGCGGCGGCACCGAGTCGAATCGGCGACCGGGTGAAGGCGGCCGCCCGCCCACCCTTCAACGGTCGATGTTGAAGCTGAAGAGCTTGTAGCGGCCGTCGTGCTCGAGGAGCGAGCCGAAGAGCGCCATCTCCCTCTCCTCACCCGTGCGACGGTCGCGCAGTCGCAGCATCGGCTCCCGATGGACGACAAAGGTCTGGTAGGCCGTCTGCCCGCCGCGGAATACGATCTCCTCGAGTTCCCAGGAGCGCCCGCGCTGGGCGTGGAGCACGGTGGACAGCCCGTAGAGGCTCCTCGCCGCGAGCTGGCTCCAGGCGAGATCCGGCGGGATGTTCCCGTAGGCCGGCATCTCCGGGAAGACCTCGAGCTGGAACTCCTGCGCCGAGAGGGCCAGGCCCTCGAGCCGGGGCCGGTCCCCGGCCTCCAGGGCCTGGAGAAACGCCTCCGTCAGGGCCTCGGGGGAGGCCAGGGCGCCGCGAAAGCGCTCGCGGGGTGGTCCGCAGGCCCAGACAAGGACGAGAAGCAGGACCGGGAGAACGATCCGGGCCCGGCCGGAGCCGGGCCCGTCTTCAGTCGCAGCCTCCGAGCGTGGGCTCGGGTTCATGAGGCTAGTTCTGGGAGAAGTCGGTCCAGCCCTGGGTCCAGTCCGTGCCGCCCATGCCCCCGATGTAGTCGACCGCCTCGAAGAAGCCGTCGTTCGGGGGCGTCGCCACCGGGAGCGTGCCGTTGCGGGCGATACCGCTCGCCGAGGGCATGAAGTCCGGCGACGACAGGTTGTAGGGGTCGGCGATCTCGGGGTCGCCGCCGTCGAGGTCGAACGCCCATCCACCGCTCGGCCCGTCGATCGAGCCCTGAAGGTTGCCGGTGATGATCGAGTTCCCGAGGGTCAGCTCCCCGGAGAGCCAGGTCTTGTCGCTGCCGTACGAGCCCTGATCGACGTAGACGCCCACCCGCTTGAAGCCCTGGACGATGAAGTTCCGCAGCTCGGCTCCGGTCCCGCGGCGCAGCACCATGCCCCGGGCGCTCTGGGTCCCATAGTTCTCGGTGGGGTCACCGATGAGGGTCACGTTGTAGATGGTCGGCATGGAGCGGGGCGTCGCGTCGACCGCGCCCTCGAGGTTGTCGCACTCGAAGCCGTTGTCGGCGTCGTCGCCCTTCTGCTGGGCGATCCAGAACTGCCCGCGGCCCTGGAAGCCGTCGGTCCAGTCGAACGAGTCGTCCCCGGCGGCGCTCGCCACCAGGTACTTGCAGGCGGCCGTGCCGCCGAACCACTCGTAGGCGTCGTCGAGGTTGAAGTGCACCTGGAGGTGGTCGCAGGCGGTCCCCGCCCCCACGCCCTGGAAGGCAATACCGTTCAGCTCGTTGTCCGGGCTGAACTCGATCCCCGCGTACTCCACGCGGATGTAGCGCAGGATGCCGCTCGAGTCGCCCGGGTCGTTGCCGCCGAACGTGCCGGTGCCGCCCTCACCCTCCTTCTCCCCACCGGGGATGTTGAGTGGCGCGCGGCCGTTCAGGATGAGGCCCCCCCACTGGCCGCGGGCCCGCGAGCCGACCGGAGCGCTGCTGGTGAAGACGATCGGGTTGCTCGCGGTGCCCTGGGCGATGAGCTGGCCGCCCCGGGCGACAACCAGGGTTCCGGTGGTGGCCTGGTCACCGAAGATCGTGGTGCCGGCCTGGATGGTGAGCGTAGCCCCCTCCCGGACGAACAGGGCCCCCTGGATCAGGTACTGGTTGTCGGCGGTCCAGGTCTCGGAGCCGGTGATCTCACCGTTGACGACGACGACCTCGGGCTGGGTGGGCGTGGTCGGGTCGTTGCTGCTGCTATCGTCGCCACCGCAACCGGCAAGGGCCAGGGCACCGACCACGAGGAGGGGAAGGAACGACTGGATTCTGGGCTTCATGTCTTTGTGCATCCTTTCGGCCTAGTGTTCTTGTACTTCCTGCTTCATGGAATCGGTGCCTGGTCCTCGTCTCACCGCGAGTAGGAGACCCCCAGGCTGATGGACCGTCCCTCTTTGAACAGCCTCTGGAACTGCCCGCCCTGCGTGAAGAGATACTCGGCGTCGGTCAGGTTGGTGCCGGTCAGGCGCAGGGCCCAGGTCCCGAAGGTCTTGGTCACGACGACGTCGAGTGTGGTGCGCCCCTCCTCGAGGATGTCGGGCGTCCCGAGGACGCCGACGTCGGCGATCCGGTTGTCGAAGTAGTTCACGAGCACCCGGCCGAAGAGGTCCTGGCTCCGGTTCCGGAGCTCAAGCATCGCGTTCGCCACGTGCGGCGACTGGCCGGCCAGGGGCCGGTCGAGGTTGGTCTGGACCTGCGCGGCGCCGCGCTCGAGCTCGATCTGGGAGTTGGTGTACGTGTAGTTGAGGCCCACGAGGACATAGGGTCCGAAGGATTTCCGGCCTTCGAGCTCGAAGCCGATGTTGCGGGCCCCCTTGGCGTTCTGGTAGGTGTTCCGGAACTGGGCGGTGGCTTCGACCACCTTCTCGATGGGATCCGTGAAATCCTTCCAGAAGGCGCTGAAGCCAATGACCTCGCCGTCCGCGGCGCCTCCCGCCGGGAACCACTCCCAGCGCAGGTCCGCGTTCATGATCTTCGCTCGCCTCAGGTCGGGGTTGCCGACGACCGCGCGCCCGCCCACGATGTCCGTGAACTCGAAGGGCGCCAGCTCACGGAACTCGGGCCGGTTCACGGTCTGGCTGAAGGCGGCCCGCAGGTTCTGGTCCGCGGTCAGCTGATAGACGACGTTCAGCCCGGGCAGGACGTCGGTGTTGTCGAGGTTCGCCGGGACCACACCGATCGTGGGATCGAAGGGGTCCTTCGTGATGACCTCCTGCTGCGAGCTTTCCACCCGGGCGCCCCCAATGAAGCGGAGGCGCTGGGTGATCGGGAGGTCCACCATGGCGTATCCGGCGTAGATGTCGTGCGTCGCGTCGTACCGGTCGGTGGGTCGGGTGTCCTCCTCGAGCTGGAAATCGCCGGACTCGCCGATGTTCTCTTCCTGGAAGATCACCTCGGGCGACTGGGTCAGGTCCACCGGACGGATCCGGGTGGGCTTGAAGCGGAGGCGGCGGGACAGGAAGTTCCGCGTCCGGCGCGTGTACTCGCCCCCGAACTTCACGAGCGTCGAGCGGCCGCTCCCGGAAAGCAGAACCTGCCAGTCGACGGCCCCGTCGTAGACGTTGTCGGTGAGGTCGTTGAACATGCGGAAGCCGCTCTGGGACTCGTTCGACCACTCGAAGTCCCCGACGGACGGCCGGAACTCGTACAGGTTCTCCCGCAGGTCGGGCTCGTCACGCCGGGCGCGGGAGTAGGTGGCGCGCCATTCGAGTCGGCTGTTCCCGAGGCTCGGGAAGAAGTGTTCGCCGGACAGCTTGCTGGAGAGCACCGACTCCTGGATCCAGTAGATACGCTGGTTTCGAAGGGGAACGCCCTTGTCCTCCTGGTAGCCCTCGAAGACGCGCGCTTCGTCCTGGCCGCTGTTGGTATAGAAGTTCTCCCAGGCGAGGCGGTGGCTGCCGGAGAAGCGGTACGAGAGGTTCCCCACCGCACCGAGCGTGGCCCGATAGGTCGAGTAGCGGAAGTCGAAGTCGTTCGTGGGCCGCAGACCGGTGTTGCCCTCGCCGAGGGCGTAGAACTGTTGTGCCTCGGACCGGAAGCGATTCTTGTAGTTGTACGTGATGCTGCCCACGGCCCCGAGCTTGTCCCAGCTGTTGCCGGCCAGGATGGAGAAGCTCGTGTCGGGCTTGCCGGTGGTCTCCTGCGGCTCCCAGATGTTCTCGAAGGAGCGGCCGAAGGCCTGGATCTCCTGCTGAGTGAACCCGCCGCCGAAGCGACTGGCGGGGACCACCTTCTCGCTCGGAATCCCGGCGGGAAGGGCCCGGCGCCCGTCGTCGAAGCCCAGCCAGTCGAGGCCGCCGCCGGGGTAGCTGAGGCCGTCTTTGCCGGTGGTGTTGGAGTTGTACCCCCCGCCGAACGAGAGAGAGAGCACCGGGCCGTCCGGGAAGTTGATGGGCTCGATCTCGAGCAGCCCTCCGGAGAACTCCGCCGGCTTGTCTGGCATGTACGATTTCGTGACCTTCACGCTCTCGAGGAGGGAGGTCGGGAAGAGGTCGAGGGGCACCACGCGCTTGTCGGGCTCGGTGCTGGGGAGAACGGAGCCGTTCAGCGTGGTGTTGCTGTAGCGCTCCCCCAGCCCACGGACGTAGACGTACTGGCCGCCGACCACCGAGACCCCGGTCATACGCGACATCGCCTCCGAGGCGTCGGAGTCGGCGTTCGCGCTCATCTCCTCCCGGGCCAGGCCATCGGACACCGTGCCCGACTTCTTGCGCTCGAGGAGTGCCGCCGCCTGGGTGGTGGCCGCCGGCGCCTCGGCGGTGACCGTGATCTCCTCCTCCATCTTCACGGTGCCGAGGGACAGGATCACGCTGAGCTCGGTCGTCTCACCCGCGGTGACGACCACACCCCGGGAGATGCTGTCGTCGTATCCGGAGAAGGTGACCTTGAGGTCGTAGGTCCCGGGGGCGAGGCGGATGTCGAAGGCACCGTCCATGTCGGTGAAGACGGTGGTGTCCGTGCCGACCACCTGGACCGGGGCCCCGGGAAGGGTGACGGCATTGTAGTCGTCCAGCACTCGGCCCTTGATGCGGCCCGTTTCCTGGGCCTGGGCACTCGTGGAGACGGACACCATGATGGCAAGAGTGGCGAATGCGGCGGCGACGATGCGGTGCGGTTTCATGTTCACCTGCTTCGGGCGGCTCCCGAGAGCCACGCCGTATGCCCGTTCGGGCTCGATCGCTCCGGGGCCACCCCACGAGGGTGACGCCCGGCGTGATCCGTCCCGAATGGCGAGCCTTGAGACTACGCAGGGGTCGTGACCGGCGTGTGACGGCCCCATGCCAGAGTGGTGAAGGCGTGAGGATGTGGCTTCACACTTCAAACCGGTTTTGAGGCTATGGCGAGGGCATGACGGGCGCGTGACGAGACGGTATCGGCGGAGTAAAGACCGGAGGTTAGAATCGACTTCGAATGACCCTGAAAGCGGGCATATGGCCTTCGATCGACGTTCTCCCTTGAGAAGGCAGAGGCCCATGGGGCTCGCGGCGGCGCTGCTCGCGGTGGTCGGCGCCCTTTTCGCGGCCACTCTCCCCGGCGGCGAGGCCGTCTCCGCCGAGGCGCTCCGACGGCACACCTTCTTTCTGGGGGACGACGCCCTGCAGGGGCGCGCCCCGGGGACGCCCGGGGCGCGGAAGGCCGCCCAGTACATCGCCGGCGAGCTGGAGGCTCTCGGCCTGAGGCCGCTGGGACGCAACGGCACCTGGCTTCAGGACGTCCCCCTGCACGGCACCGTCCCGGTCGAGGCCTCGGAGCTCGTCATCACCTCGGAGTGCGGCTCCGGCCGGCTGCGCCTCGCGGAGGACTACCTGCTGTTCACCGGAGGCGTGCAGACGCTCATCCCGCGGGACGTTTCCCTGGTGTTCGCCGGCTACGGCATCGTGGCCCCCGAGTTCGACTACAACGATTATCAGGGCCTCGACGTCGCCGGCAAGGTCGTGGTGGTGCTGACCGGAGAGCCCGCGTCGGCGGACGCCGACTACTTCGCGGGCCCGTTGCCGACCGTCTACGGCACCCCGGAGGCCAAGCAGCGTATCGCCCTCAGCCGGGGCGCCCGGGGGAGCCTGCTCATCCCTTCCGCCCTCGAGCCCCCGCGCGGCTGGAGCGACCTGCGCCGTGAGTTCGCGTTCGAGCACCTGAGCCTCCCCTACACGCTGCCACGTCACCTGAGCGCCTGGGTTCGACCCGGGGTGGCGACGCGGCTCTTCTGCGGCGCCCGGTGGGACCTGGAGGCGGTCCACGCCATGGAGCGGGACCACACACTTCGGGGCTTTCCCCTCGAGGCACGGCTCCGCTTCCGCGGGGCGTTCGCCGAGCGCGACTTCTTCTGCAGCAACGTCGTCGCCGAGCTTCCCGGTGGAGACCGCCGGCTCCGGGATACCTACGTTCTCGTCTCCGCCCACTACGACCACCTGGGGGTCGGCCCGCCGCTCGACGGCGACGCGATCTACAACGGGGTCATCGACAACGCGATCGGGGTGGCCGGTGTCCTGGAGATAGCGCGGGTCCTCGCGTCCCGGGCCGAGCCTCCGCGGCGCTCCGTCGTGTTTCTCTTCACGACCGCCGAGGAGGAGGGCCTGCTCGGCTCGCTCTACTACCTCGATCACCCGCTCGTTCCCGTGCACCGCACCGTGGCCAACGTCAACGTCGACGGCCTGGCCAACATCGACACCTTCGCCGACGTGGTCGGCATCGGGGCGGAGAAGTCGACGCTCGGACGAACGCTGGAGACGGTGGCGGCACGACGGGGGCTGCGGGTCTCGGGGGTCCCACCCCTCGCCCGCACCGACCCCTTCGGCTCCTCGGACCAGGCCGCCTTCGCGGAGGTCGGAGTCCCGGCCATCCTGGTCAACGAGGGGCTCGACTGGGTTCACCTCGGCCCCGAGGAGGCCGAGTCCCGGTATGCCGAGTGGGGCCGCACCCGCTACCACCGTCCCTCGGACGACCTGGCCCAGCCGCTGAACTTCGAGGCGAGCCGACAGCACGCCCAGGTGATCGCCGATCTCGTTCTCGAGATCGCGAACGATCCCGAGCCCCCGCGGTGGCACCCCGGATCCCCCGGGGCCCTGGCCCAGCTCCGGACCCGGGCGGAGGGACGCTGAG
>JAJDNV010000120.1 GCA_022340545.1 Acidobacteriota bacterium
GCGCCCCGAGAAGAGGATCGAGAAGTACCCGACACGGTTCGAGATCGACCTCCTGCGGTGCGTCTACTGCGGCTTCTGCGTGGACGCCTGCCCGGAGGAGGCAATCATCATGAGCCGCGAGAACGACCTCGTCGGGACGTCGCGGGCCGACCTCGTCATCGATCGCGACCGCCTGATGGCCCGGAACAAGGTCGTGGAGCACGGGGCCGGCTACCGTCCGGTCGACCACGACGTGCGGCGACCGGTCCGGATCGCCGCCCTGGAGCGGCTCGAGAAGGAGCACGGCATTGTTCCGGGCATGCCCGGCGACCGGTCGGCCCGCTGAGGCGCGCTCGGCCCCTGGGTTCGCCTCGCCGCCTTCGGCGGCCGGACGAGAACGTGTTTGGCTTGACTTCGGCCGCCCGACGTGTGACTTTGTGATGTCGTCAGATGAAGAGATCCCTCCTACCCACATTCCGTAGTTGGAGTGCCGTCCTGACGGTCGCACTGGTTGTGGTGTCGTGTGGTGGTGGCAGCGCCACGGCGCCGACCCCGGCCCCCACGCCGATCCCGACCCCGGAGCCCACACCGGAGCCGACGCCGGTGACCAGCTGCTCGCCGCTGCCGCCGCCGATCACCGAGATCAGGGTCAAGATCCACTCCAAGGACCGGCATTTTTGGGACATCGACGCGACCGCCCTCGTGGGTCCCGACCGAAGCTACTGCGGCTCGGTGGGTTTCGTCGGACGGAGGATGTGCCCCGTCCGGCCGGAGGGCGACCCCCTGCGTGTGGAGTGCGAGCTCTACGCGGTGGGGATCGCCGAGGACACCGGCCAGCCGGGACTGACATGGACCCGGGACGGCATGTTCTGCTCGGGGCAGAAGACCGAGACCGAGTGCGAGCACGAGCCCAACAACATCTTCCAGCTCCGGATCTGGAAGGGTGGACTCATCAGGGCCTGCGCCGAGAACGGGGTCTGCGGCGAGGTCTTCGCCGACCTGAAGCTCTAGCCCGGCTCAGGCTCGGGCCCTGCGCCCCATGCCCACCGCGCCCCAGAACCAGGGGGCGACCAGGGCGGCGGCCGGGATGAGCGGCCACAGACGCCCGGCCAGGATGTCGTAGTCGGCCAGCATCGTCTCCCAGCTCGTTCCGGTGACGTAGCCCAGGCCGAACTCGAAGGCCATGGTAAGCACCAGCCAGAGGCCCCCGATCCCGAGCAGCTCGCGCGTGCTCGGGGCCTCGAGTCGGCGAACGAAGACGAGCGCACACGCGAAGATGATCAGCACCCCGGTCCCGGTGGCGACTTGCCGGGCCAGCTGCTCACCAAGACGCGGTTGCAGGACCAGCGCGCGCACCGCGCCGTTCGTGAACATCACGACGGCGAGGATGAACCAGGCCAGCAGGGCCCGGATCAGCAGCGTCACGGGCTTCGCCCGACCTTCAGGTCGATGAGTCGCTCGACGTCGCGCACGCGGGCGCCGCTTTTCATCCGGAATCGGATCACCCGGCCTTCGGGATAGGCCGGAGCCTTCCGCAGCTCGCGCTTCAGGCGCTGGGACAGGGGCCCGGCCAGCCCCCGGGCGACCGCCTTCTCGCCCACGATCACCGCGATCCGCAGCACGCCCTCCTGGGGCACCAGCCAGAGCACCGTTCGCTTGCCCTCGTTCACGCGCACGGACCAGGGGTCGTTCTTGCCGTAGGCCTTCCACTCTCTCGTGCGCTTTCGCGCCGGATCGAGGAACGCGTCCCAGGCGGCCACCGCTGGACCCAGCGAACGTCGCACCTGAGCATCGGACGGTGGGGAAGCCGCCCGGGTCTTTCCGATTGCCTTCGCGGCCATGGTTTCCTCTAGCGCGTCACGCGCAGGTTGGCGAAGTGGGCCACGGTGCCCGGCCCGATCCAGAGCGCGATCGTGCCCTCCGCTGCGGAGAGCTTGAGGTCCTTCACGATCAGCGTGGGCTGCGTGGCGCCGTGCACGAACAGGCGGGCGCCCCGGTCCGACACCACGATCCTCACCTCCGTCCACTCCCCCGGCACCAGGTCCACATAGGACTCGTATTCCCCGGGAGTCTCCTGCCGCAGTCGGTGCCACGGGTACTCGGGATGGGAGATGTACTGAGCCGAGTGGTTGCGCCGCAACTGGTCGTCCGCCCGGCCGTTCGTCGGACGGAGGTAGAAGCACTCGTAGTGGGTGCGGTCCTCCTGCACGTGGAAGGCGACGCCGACGAAACCCCGCGCGCCCTCGAACGCGCCGGCGGCCGGGGCCCCGGACAGGTCCACCTCGATCGTGCCGTCCGCGAATGTGAGATCGCGCAGCACCGCAAGCCGTTCTGTCTGGCCTCCCTCCCCGGCCTTCACGGTCAGCCGCAGCGCGTTCTTGCCCTCATACTCGACCGGCGCGACGTTCACACCCACCGTCTCGACCCGGTCCGGGGCCAGAGGGACCGCCTCGCCGGCCCATGCCCCGGCCGCGGTCGTGATCGCCAGCGCGACCGTCCCCCCGATCATCGCGATCCGAGTCCCTGATCTCGTCTGCATGGCACGTCTCCTTTCGACGCTGCGTCAGTGTGGCGCGCGCTCCGGGGGCCGCCAACCCCGCCTCTGGGGCGGGCAGACCCCGCCCAGACCGTGCTCACGGAAGAAGACCTCTGCCTCCGGATCCTGTCGTGTCGCGCTCATCACGTGGGTGCCGGCCGCTCCCCCCCCGCAGGCGTACTCCCCCACCGCGCCCCCACCGACGGCCACGGCTCCCACCGCTCCTCCCCCGAAGGCGAAGGTGCCGATCGCCAAGCCGCCCACCGCGGCCAGCACGCCGATCGAGAGCCCCCCGAAGGTGAGGAGACCCGTCGCCATCCCCCCGAGGGCGACGATGCCCCGGGCCCAGCCTCCCACCGCGACGAAGCCCGTAGCGATGTCGCCCACCGCCACGATCCCCTTCGCGTGCCCGCGCACCTCCCCTCGCTCCGGGTCGGCTCCCACCGCGACCGCCCACATCGGGAGGTTGCCGAGTCCCCAGCCCGCCTGCTTGCGCACGCTGCGCGTGGAGCGCGCCCGGACGCGGGCGAGCTCCGTCTCGAGCTGCTCGACCCTCGCCTCCAGCTCCTCTCGGCTCTTCATGTTTCTCTCCTCACCCGTTCGTCGTCGCGCGCTCTCTGGCCGGGGAGCCCGGGGGCGGTCACCTCAAGGCGGAGGGACGAGACGCGCGCGGTCCCCCACCCTGACAACCCCCTCGGACACCACTCGCGCGTAGAACCGGCTCCATCCCGGGTGGACCTTCTGGGACACCCGGACGAACCGGCCGTCGTGAAACGACGGTGCGATCGCTTCACACGGTGAGGTGTGGCGCGTCAGCTCCAGGCGGACCTCTCCCACGTCGACGAACGCCCCGGGCACCATCAGGTCCCAGTCGAGACCCGAGAGGGTGAAGTTCTCACCGATCGTCCCGGGCGCGATGGGGTGACCCTCCTCCTCGAGTGCCTCTATCCGTTCGAGGGAGTAGATGCACACCGCCCGGTCGGGGCCACCGTGGTGGCGCAGGTCCCGCTGCCGGTCCCCTTCGAGGCCCTCCGGACCGACCCGGCCCTGCGGCACCGGCGTCTTCGGGACACCCCCGTCGGAGACGTTGATGGATTCGAGTCGCCCTTCGTTCAAGGCTACCGTGTGAATGCGTAGTAGATGACGTAGAACCAGGAGAAGACCCCGTGGATGATCGCCCACAGGATCGACTGGTGTGTGTGCCAGGAGATGGCGATCGCCAGCGCCGACCCGAACGTGACCCCGTAACGTCCCGCTTCCGCTCCGTGTGCCATGCTCTCCTCCTTTGTCGACCCCCCACCCGTGCGCGTGGTCCTAGAGACCCACCCCGACGCTCCAGGTGAAGACCGTCTTCTTGCCTTCCCCCGAGCTCACCCGGGTGAGCACCCCGAAGGACACCTTGACGATCCAGGCCAGCGCGACCTCACCGCCGGCGAAGGTCTGGTCCGGCTCCAGCCCTCCCCACGGGTCACCCCAGGTGCGCAGAACCCGGGCCTTGATGGCCAGCCCGACGGCCTGGGTGCCCCACGACGGAAGGGCGACCGGGGCCCAGCCCACGTTGACGGCCCCACCGCCGAGCCCCGGCTGGACCTGGATCAGGAAGCCCCGCCCGTAGTCGGCGCCGTCCTTCTTGACGGTTCCGATCCGAATCCCCAGGTTGGCAGAGAGCTTCTGCGGGCGGCCGAGCTCGGCGCTGAACGCCGGCTCCACCTCGGCCCGGGCCGAGGCTGCGCCCAGACCCATGACGAGGGCAGCCAGACTGACCAGGCTGACGCGCTTCAACCAGAGCTGCAATCCGCGTTCGGGTGGCGCTTCCAGACCCATCTCCTCAGATGAACGCCCCTGACCTTAGCATTCCCGGACGGTGGGCGCTCCCCGTCCGGTCCCGGGCTAGTACACGAAGGGGACAAGCTTCTTCGTCCGTCGCTGCCATTCGGCGAACTCGTCGCCGTACCGGCTCTGAAGATACTTGTCGAGCGTCGGGATGTGGACGAAGACGAACCCGGCGAGCATGATCGCCGGGATCAGCCACGCCCAGAGGCTTCGTGTGAGCAGTGCGAAACCCGAGAAGAGGACGACGTCGCCGAAATAGTTGACGTGCATCGAGAGACGGAAGAGCCCGCCGGTGTAGAGCCGACCCTCGTGTTCGGCATGCGACTTCCAGGCCTTCCTCTGAAGCTCGGACCCGGTGTTGAGGAATGAGCCGAGACCGTAGAGCACGAGGGCCAGGGTGTCCACGGGGCCCCACGGGGCGGTGGCGCGGGCGCCCAGCCAGGCGAGGCTCACCTGGATCACAAGGAGGAAGGGTCCCACCTGGAAGGCCTCCGCCCATCCGACCCTCCGCTTCAGTAGCCAGAGCCCGGTCGCCAGAAGCCGGAGGAAGTAGATCCAGGCACACGCCAGGAGGGCGACCCGGCGCGGCGAGAGAGGGTCGGAGGCCAGGAGCCACGTGGCCACGAGCACGCCGACGAGGTGCATCCCCACCATCGCCAGTCGGGGGAGAATCGAGGCGTCTCTCTCACCGTGCACGCGCTGCATCCTTTCCTGTCTGCCCGCCCCTCGCGTCCAGCTCCGCGATCAGGCGCCTCGGTGCCACCGCTCGATAGCGTTCCTCAACCCCGTCGCCATCTTCCCAGGGTCGTGCCGGGGAGGCCAGGTCAGGAGGGTGACATCTGGATGACCTGTCCAAGGCACACCCAGCCGGATTCCTCCCGAACCGCGCGATACACCCGCTGCGCGGAGAGGAGGGGCGTCCGGAAGTAGCTCACGGTCACCCAGGCGTCATCGCCCTCCCGCCACTCGATGGGACCCGCGGTGATCAGCACCGCGGGTCGGTCGGTGGCAATCTCGACCGCCCCCGCGGGCCGTCGTTCGCATTCGGCCCCACGCCGGAGGAAGGGCCTGGGGTCGAGCCGGGCCAGGAGGTCCGGCGGCACGCTCTGCCGGGCCCCTCCAGGATCGATGCTGAGGCAGGCGACCCCGCCCTCAGCCCGCAAGGTGTCGTCGATCATCTCGTCGGCCACCTGGCTCAGGACGGCAACGAGGACAGCGTCCTCCGCCTCGACGGAGGGCTGGGCGGACGACGGCCCGACCCTGGCCAGGACGAGCAGCATCGCCAGAAGGGAGAGCGTCGTCTTCTCGGTCATGGTCGATCCTCCTCGCCGCGCCGCCAGCGCGTCTCAGTACTCCCCTGGAACCTCCGCGCGCCGGGCATCCTCCTCCACGACCGCGAAGGTCGAAGGCCGAAGTGCGAAGTCGACTTCCCTCGCGCGCCGGGTCCGGATGGCGTAGACGGTCCCTCTCCAGCCCCCGCGTCTCTCGATCCGGGTGATCTCCGACCACGGGATGAAGATCCGGCGGTGGCAGAAGGACAGCAAGACGGGCATCGCGCGAAGGTAGAGCCCCCTGGCATCGCTGGCCACGACGATGCCTCCGTTGTAGCCGACCCAGCCCCGGAAGACTCCATACCCCATCCACTTGGCCGGCTTCGGGAAGTCCCCGTAGCCCGGGTAGTGCTCGGCGAGCAGGTTCCAGCCGCTGATGCGCGAGATCACGACGATCACGCTCGCCACCAGCAGCAGGGTGAGCGGGACGATGAAGATCGGTGAGTCCTGCATCGTTCTCAGGCGAACGGCGGGTGGGTCTCGCCGCGGGAGGCGTCCGGGTCGAGGATCTGCTCCAGGTGGTGCCGCAGGTGCCGGACGTAGTCCCGTACCAGGAACTCGAGCGTCATCGGCTCGCTGCCGCCGATCCGACAGGTCGTGCCCAGGCGTTCCCCGGGGACCCGGGTGATGACCTCGACCACGTGCGCGTTGAGCTCGACCCAGAGGCGGACGAGGCGGGACCAGGGACGCTCCTGGTAGCCGCCCGCCGCCACCCAGGCCGGCTGGTCGTAGTCCGGAAAGACGAAGTCGTCGTCCTGCTGAGCCCTCACGAAGCGATGGACGTTGTTGAGGGCGGAGTCGACCACGTGCCCCAGGATCTGCTTCCGGGACCAGGTCCCGGGCCCGCGTGTCTTCAGACTGCCCGCTTCGCCCATTGCCTCGAGTTTGGGGATGGTCTCCCTAATCAACCTCTCCAGGTCCTCCGCGACGTCGCTCAAGGCGCCGGTGCCACACATCACCCCTCCTCGCTCGCCACTCATCCCCCGGTGGGTGAGAGCTCGGCGTACGGGTCGACGGGACGGGCGAAGAGATACCCCTGGGCCCACCGTACCCCGATCTTCAGGAGGGCGTCGGCCTCGGGCTGCGTCTCGACGCCCTCGGCGACCACGGTTGCCCCGAGGCTGTCGCCCATCTCGAGGATGGCCTTCACGACCTGCTGGCTGACCGTCTTCAGGTGCACGTCGCGCACGAGGGCGATGTCGATCTTCAGGTAGGCGGGCTCGAGCACGGCCACCGTCTCGAGCCCCGAGTACCCGGCCCCGACGTCGTCGATGGCGAAGGTGAAGCCGAGGTCCGTGAACTCGTGCATCGCTTCGCGATAGAGGTTGAGGTTCTCGATCACCGAGCGCTCGGTGATCTCGAGGGTCACCCCCTGGGGGGAAAGGTCGGGTCCGAGGTAGTCGAGCACCCCGCGGCCGAGAAAGCTCGTGTCGCGCACGGTCGCGGGGACGGTGTTGATGAAGAGACGCCCTTCCCGGTTCAGGACCTTCCAGTCCTCGAAGGCCTGCCGGCGGCAGGCGCGCTCGAGCTCCTCCGTCATCTCGTAGCGCGCGGCCAGACCGAACAGCTCCCGCGGATACTCGAGGTCCGAGCCGCGGGGGCCCCGAGAGAGACCTTCGTAGCCCATGATCGCGCGGTCCGTCAGGTCGATGATCGGCTGGAAGCCGGTCCAGATCTCCCGGTTCTGGATGATCTCGATGAGGCTCTCGCGCTGGTCGCGGTCGCGGAGCTGCCTTCGCAGGGCCTCGGAGGCCACCGCGTCCTCCACCAGCCGGAGGATCTGACGCTGTGGGCTCTCCAGGGGGCTCCAGAGGACGAGGCCGTAGCCGACGCCGACGCGGGGCCGCTCGCGCAGGTACGGCAGGGTGAGGCGACCGACGCGCGGATTGACGTACTCCTCGACCCGGTCCACGAGCTTGCGCAGGTGCTGGGACTGGAACGGCGTGTTGCCTCGTCGCGGCCCGGAGAGAAACAGGAGGAAGCGGTCCCCCTCGCTCTCGTCGCGGGTCAGGAGGTCGTCACGACGGAACTTCGCCCGCATCTCCTCCAGCATCGGGTCCACCTGCGAACGCAGGCTTCGGAAGGTCGCCCCGCCGAAGCTCCGCTCGATCCGGGCGAGTGGGCCGAGGTCCACGACGATCGCGGCGAGGAATCCCTGCTCCTTCAGCTGAGAGCCTATGTCCTCCTCGAGCTCCCGGAAGGTCGGGATCGACATGGCGCCATTGTGCTCCGCGCCCCCGCGATCTTCAATCAACGGGGCGTCGGCCCGAAGACGGGCGACGGTGCCCCGGCTCGGGCGGCGTCCTCAGACGGCCCGAGTCTCGGAGGGCCCGCCGCAGGAGGAACTCGATCTGGGCGTTGAGGCTGCGCAGATCGTCGTTGGCCCATCGCTGAACCGCGTCGAGAACGTTCCGGTCGATCCGGGTTAGGAAGGCCTTGCGGTCGGCCACGTCGGCTCCGTTCTACTGGTAGATGGTGCCGGCGTTGACGACGGGCTGAGTCTCCTTGTCCCCGCAGAGCACCACGAGGAGGTTGGAGACCATCTGCGCCTTGCGCTCCTCGTCGAGGTGGACCCTGCTGCTGCGGGAGAGCATGTCGAGCGCCATGTCCACCATCCCAACCGCGCCCTCCACGATCTTCGTCCGCGCGGCGATGATCGCCCCCGCCTGCTGGCGCCGGAGCATCGCCGCCGCGATCTCGGGTGAGTACGCGAGGTGGCTGATGCGCGCCTCGATCACCTCCACGCCGGCCTTGGCGAGCCGCTCCTGGATCTGCGCCTGCAGTGCCCGGGCCACGTCGTCGGTGCTACCCCGCAGCGAGAGCTCACCTTCGTGGTGAGCGTCGTAGGGGTAGCGGGTGGCGAGCCCGCGGACCGCCGCCTCGCTCTGGACCCTGACGTAGTGCTCGTACTCGTCCACCTCGAAGACCGCCTCCGCGGTGTCGATTACGCGCCACACCACGACCGCGGCGATCTCGATGGGGTTGCCGTCGGTGTCGTTGACCTTCAGCTTCGCGCTCTCGAAATTCCGCACCCGGAGGGAGATCCGTCTCTTGCTGTAGAACGGGTTGGCCCAGCGCAGCCCCTCGTCCCGGGCGGTCCCGCGGTAGGCACCGAACAGCTGAAGGACCTGTCCCTCGTTCGGGGCGACGGTGAAGAGCCCCGTCATCATGAGGCTGTCGATCACCAGGACGGCCACGAAGGCCACCGCGCCCATGACGTCGCCCACCCGGGCGGCGCGGAAGATCCCCAGGCCCGCCACCACCAGGATGATGATGAAGATCAGCAGCATGAGCAGGCCCGGGGCCGTGTGACGTGTTCTCTCTTGGATCATCTCCTCATCCTCCTCAATCACGACGTCGCCGAGATCCGCGTCCACTTCTTCGCCTCCGCCAGCCTCTCCCTCGCTTGGGGTCGAGCGAAGAAGCGGGTCAGGCCGCAGTCCCGGCACAGGACGACCTCGAACTTCTCGGCGCCGAAGAAGCCCCCGAGCCCGGGCAGGTAGTTGGGCGCGTAGCCGCCTCCCGCGCTGATCGGTTGGCTGCGGAAGAGGTTCCCCCCTCTGCAGTTCGGACAAGACGCGACGCTGTCCACGGGCCACCCCCTATCTATCAGAATGATATCATCTCGAAATCAGTCAGTCAAGAACAGGAAGACTGGCCATCAGGCCCAGATTCGCCTGCGTGTCCCTTCCCTGGGGACACGCAGGCGTCCGAGGCCTATATCAAGCATCTCCAGGCCTGTCGGAGGCGACGCTAGCGCGTCGCGGCGTACACTCGGGGTCGACGCTCGTCTCGCAAGCTCGACTTCGCGTCCCCCGAGCCCCCTGCGTGGGGAGGCAGACCTGCACCCGGGCCACCCGCACTCAGAGCGCGGTAGCCGTGTTTCCTGCACCGCCTGCCCACAGGCGGGGCAGGAAACCTAGACTCAGCATTTCCCTCCCCCTACGTGGGGAGGGTTAGGGAGGGGGGTCATTGAATGATCCGCCACTCCGGACGAAAAGGCCCAGCACGATCAGCCAGACCACGAGAGCTAGAGCCGCCGCCCCGCCATTGAGCCAGGCCCAGAGCGACGCGCCGGGCGTCGGGAGGAGGCGGCCGAGCGCCACACCCGGACCCTCCCCCACCGCTCCGGCAGCCGTCACGAGCAGGAGGAGGGTCCCCCATCCTACGAGCGCCCACAGGGCCAGAAGCGCCCCGCGGACCAGCCAGACGAGGACCCGACGGACGGCGTCGGTGCGGCGGCTCACCGCCCGCGCCGCGCCCTCGGGACGCGCCCCACTACTTGATGTCCTCGCCCGCCTCCACGCGAGCAAGATAGTCGAGTAGCGTCGGCTCGTTGTACCCGAGACTCTTCGCCTTGCCGGCCGCAGCCTTGAACTTCGCGGCGTCCTTGAGCCCGAACTGCGCCCAGCCGAGCGTGGCCCAGATGGCGGCGGCGTCCGGGGAAAGAGTACTCGCTTTCTCGAGGACGGGCACCGCTTCCTGGTACCGCTGGAGGTTGACGTAGGCCTGTCCGAGGGACAGGAACCCCTCGGCGTTCTCGTAGCCCGGCCGCGCCGTCAGCTCCGCCAGCACCTCGATCGCCCGGTCGAACTGCTGGGCGCCGGCCAGCGCCGTACCAAGGAGGGTCGCGTAGCTGGCGTTTCCAGGTTCGAGGGCCACGGCCTTCTCGAGGGGGGCCACCGCCTCCGCCGGGGCGGCCTTCATCCGGAGCTGCGCGCGGCCGAGCTCGTACAGCGCCTCCGCGTAGTCTGGCTTCAGCTCGAGCGCCTTCGTGAGCTCTGCGATCGCGGCGTCCGCGTCGCGTCGCTCGAGCTGGGCGCGCGCCAGGCCGAGCCTGACTTCCGGGGAGTCGGGGTGTTCGTCGCGGAGCTTCGTGAGATCCTGCTCGGCGAGCGCAGCGTTCCCCGCACGCATGTCCTCGATCGCCCGGGCTACCCTCACCTCGATCGCCAGCGCCTGCGCCTCGGGGTCGTCCTCCGCCATCGCGGCCGCGATGGAGGCGTCTCCGAGCGCCTCCTGGGCCCGGCCGAGCGCGATCTTGACCCGCGCCCGCTCCTTGTAGGCGTCCACCGCACCCGGGGAGATCTCCAGCACGTGGTTGAGGAGGGGCTCGGCCTCCGCCGCACGACCCGAGGTGCGCAGGAGGATCGCGAGACCGATGACCGGTGCAACCGCCGTCTCGTCGGCGGCCATGGCCGCCCGGTAGACCTGTTCGGCCTCGGCCGTGTCGCCCTTCGCCTGCAGGGCGCGGCCCAGGGCCCCCTGTGCGGCCGCGGAGTCGGGGGCGACGGTGAGCGCCTTGCGTGCGAGCGCCGCGGCCTCGTCGGGCTTGCCCTCGTTCGTGCGATGGAGGGACATCGCGATGGTGGGCCAGAGCCCCTCGGGGTCCGCGGCGATCGCGGCCTCCGCACTGGCCGCGGCCTCCGCCATTCCACGCGCATCCTGCAGGACGGCCATGCGGCCCAGCGCCTCGCCCTTCGGCGCCCCCTCGAGACCCGCGGCTGCGGTGCCGTAGGCGTCGATCGCGAGGTCGAGCTCGCCACGCTCCTCGCGAAGAAGCCCGACCCTCATGGCCATCTCGCCGGTGGCCCCTTCCGCCCTCAGCGCGGCGTCGAGATCCGCGAGTGCGCCGTCGACGTCCCCGGCGGCAAGCTTCTCGTCGGCGTATGCCACGTACTCGGCGGCCGTGTACACCGGGATCACGACCTTCGGCTCCTGCTTCTCCTGGACGGCGCTCGCCGCCGTCGCCACAACCACCATCGCCAGCAGACATGCCCAATGCCTCATGGAGCCCTCCTCTCCGCTCGAAGCGTTGTCCAGCGTGACGGCGGGATCGACTCGCCGCGGGAATGCTAGGCTCGCCGCCTCGTCGAGGTCAATCCTCATGTCGGTACCGATGGCCGCGGCAACCCGGTCGGTGCAGGGTGGAAACGGCAAATCGTGCCCCCTCAGTCGCTTCCGCACGTGCGCCCCATCCTTTACCCTCCCCTCCAAGTTGTGCTAGATTCGCTCGGTTGCACTAGATATTGGGGGGTTTTGTCCTGGGATCCATGCGTCTCGACTCCGTTGAGATTCTCGGCTTCAAGAGCTTCTGCGATCGGCAGGAGGTCTCGTTCCGAGGGGGAGTGACCGGCATCGTCGGTCCAAACGGCTGCGGCAAGAGCAACATCTCCGATGCCATCAGCTGGGTGCTTGGCGAGCAGAGCGTCAAGAGCCTGCGCGGCACCTCGATGGAGGACGTGATCTTCGCCGGAAGCTCGAGCCGTCAGCCGCTGCAGATGGCCGAGGTCAACCTGAAGGTCCGCGGTCTCAACGGCAACAGCCCCAACGGCTCGCCCGAGTGCGTGGTCACCCGCCGGCTGTACCGCAACGGCGACAGCGAGTACCAGATGAACGGTCGGACCTGTCGCCTGCGGGACATCCACGAGATGTTCATGGACACCGGGCTCGGCTCGAAGGCCTACTCCATCATCGAGCAGGGCAAGATCGGACAGATCCTCTCGACGAAGCCCGCGGACCGTCGCGCCATCATCGAGGAGGCGGCCGGGATCACGAAGTACAAGGCCCGCCGCCGGCAGACTCAGCTCAAGCTCGAGGCAGCCCAGCAGAACCTGCTCCGCGTCAACGACATCATCAACGAGGTCGAGAAGCAGCTGGAGAGCCTGAAGCGCCAGGCGGCCAAGGCCCGCCGTTGGCACCGTGTCCGGGATGCGATGCGAGGGATCGAGCGCATCGTCTTCGGCCAGCGCTTCCTCGAGCTCAGCGAGCAGGCGCGCAGCCTGGATGACCGGCACGCTGCCGAGGCGGAGCGTGAGCGCGCGGCGAGCCTCGCCCTCGAGACCGAGGAGGCGCAGCTCGAGGTGCGCCGTCAGGGACTCTACGAGCTCGAGGCGCAGCTCGAGGAGGTGCGCGCGCGGCTCGGTGAGCTCAACCTTTCGGTGGATCGGTCCGAGGGACGCAGCGGCCACTGCCGTGAGCAGATCGCCGAAACCGAGAAGCGAACGCAGGAGGCGACGCGCGAGCAGCAGGAGCTGACCGAGCGCGTGGGACCGCTCGAGGAGGCGCGGGTCGCGAAGCAGGGAGAGGAGGAGCGCCTCCGGGAGCAGCTGGCCACCGCCGAGGAGGAGCTGCGGGCGGCCGAGGCCGCAGTGCAGGCCGCCGCGGCCCACCAGGCCGAGGCCGACGCCGAGCAGGAGGGTGCACGCGAGGCCCAGGTGGCGCTGCTCGGGCGCATCGCCACGCTGCAGAACTCGCGCGCCTCGGTTGCCGGCAACGCCGAGCGGGCTTCCGCCGACCTGCTGAAGCTGGCCACGGAACGGGAGGAGCTCGAACGCGAGCGCGCCCGGGTCGGGGAGGCCCGCGACGCGGCGGTCTCGCGCCGGCAGGCAGCGGAAGCGCTTTCGGACGAGCTGGTCCGGAGCCGGGAGGCGGCCCTCGTCCGCGCCGGGGACGCCCGGGCCCGGGTCGAGACGCTCACGCGTGAGGTGGAGTCGCTCCAGAGCGAGCGCGACAGCCTCGCCGGGCGTCGCGCCTCGCTCGAGGAGATGGTCGACACCCACTCCGCCTTCGACGAGGGCGTGCGGGCACTGCTCGAGCGGCCCGGTGGACTCGACGTGGAGGGGGTCGTCGCCGACGCCCTCGAGACCGCCTCGGAGTACGAGCGCCCGGTCGAGGCCTTCCTCGGGGATCGCCTGCAGGCGGTGCTCGTGCCGGACGCAGGGCAGGCGCTCCGCGGAATCCGCTGGCTGCAGTCCTCCGGGGCCGGCCGCGGTGCCTTCCTCCCCCTCGCCTCCGCTCGCACGCGCCCCGACTGCGCCCCCCTTCGCGCCATCGCGGAGCAGGAGCCGAAGGCGCGTGGGTTGCTGTCCGACTTCTACCGCGTGAGCGGCCCCCACGCCGAGCGCATCCGCGCCTCGCTGCCCGACGCCCTCGTCGTCGAGACCCTCGAGGACGCGCTCGACGTCGTCTCCCGACAGGGGCCAGTCGCCGTGGCCACGCTGGACGGCGAGACGGTGCGCGGCCCGATGGTCGAGGGTGGGCGCGGCGTCAAGGGCCTCCTCGCCCCCCGGCGCGAGGTGCGCGAGGTGGCGGTCCACCAGGAAGAGATCGCGGCGCGCATCCAGACCGCGCGCGGTGTCCAGTCGGAGGCGCTCACCGCGGCCGAGGCCGCCACCGCCGAGGCCCGATCGCTCGAGGAGCGGATCCACACCGCCGAGAAGGACCTGGTCGCGGTGCGGCATGAGCTGCAGACGGCCGAAGAGGAGATGTCACGACTCGACCGCAAGGGGGCCATCCTCGAGACCGAGCGCACCCAGGCCGAGGAGGAGCGGAGCGCGGCCGCGGTGAGGCTGGACGAGATCGACCAGGCTCTCGGCGGAGCGGAGGACGAACGCGCGGAGGGACACCGCCGTCTCGCCGAGCTCGCCGCCGCGGTGACCGACGCCCGAACCGCCACCGACGCGGCACAGGGGCACCACGCCGAAGCCCTCAGCCGGCTGGCCGCGCTGCGCGAGCGTCTCGCGGCTGCCGAGAACGAGTGCCGGCGGTTGGCGGACGATCTTGCCGAGCTTGCCCGTCGGATCGATGCCGCGCGCACCCGGGCCGCGGAGACCGCGGCGCGGCGGGCAGAGCTGGAGACGGAGCTGGCTGAGGTCGAGCGACGGCTCTCGGCGGCCCTGGTCGATCGTGACCGCGTGACCGGCGAGGCGGCGGCGGCCGAGGCGAAGGTCCTCGAGGTGAAGGACGAGCTGGAAGGTCGCGAGCAGAGCCTCAAGGAGCGCCGGCGTGAGCGCGACGTCCTGCGCGAGGCCCTGGGCGAGCTGGAGGTGGCCCGCGCCCGCAACGGCTCCGATCTCGACCACATCGCCCGCGAGTGCCATCAGGCGGTGGGACAGACGGCCGCGGAGGCGGCGGCAACGCTCACCGACGAGGACAAGGCCCGTGAGATCGAGGCGCTTGCGGCCGAGGTCGAGGAGCTCCGGGGCAAGCTCGAGCGTATGGGCGCGGTCAACGTCCTCGCGGTGGAGCAGTCCCGGGAGCTGGAGGAGCGGCACACGTTCCTGACCGCGCAGCGGCAGGACCTGCTCGACTCGATCTCGGAGCTCGATCACGCGATCAAGAAGATCGACCGGGCTTCCCGCGAGCGCTTCCAGGAGGCCTTCCGGGTCATCAACCAACACTTCGGCGAGACCTTCTCCGCGCTCTTCGGCGGCGGGACGGCGGGGCTGTCGCTCATCGACGAGAGCGATCTCCTCGGTAGCGGGATCGACATCATGGCCCAGCCCCCGGGCAAGCGGCTCCAGAACGTCCTGCTTCTCTCGGGCGGGGAGAAGGCGCTTACCGCGATCGCACTCCTCTTCGCGATCTTCCAGTACAAACCGTCTCCCTTCTGTATCCTCGACGAGGTTGACGCACCGCTCGACGACGCCAACATCGGCCGCTTCGTGAAGATGCTCGACGGGCTGAAGGAGCAGACGCAGTTTGTCCTCATCACCCACTCCCGCCGCACCATGCAGATCGCCGACCAGCTCTACGGCGTGACCATGGAGGAGCCGGGGGTGTCGAAGCTGGTGAGTGTTCGGTTCACGTAGGCCCTTCCCCGGCATGCGGGGCCATCTTCGAGCCACGTTCGTCGCGGGTCTGGTCGTGACGGTGCCCGTCGTCGCGACCTTCCTGGCTCTGCGTTTCCTGTTTCGCAGCGTCGACGGCCTCCTCGGGCCGTCGGTCGCGAGCCTCATCGGCCGAGACATCCCCGGGCTCGGGCTCCTGATGACCCTCGGGCTCGTGATGCTGGCAGGCCTGGCTGCTCGCAGCTTCGTGGGCCGACGCCTGGCGGGCGCCGGCGCCCGGGTCATCGACCAGGTCCCCATCGTGCGCAGCCTCTACCGGGCCTCGCGGGAGATCGTCGAGACGGCGACCTTGTCGCGTCGGCAGGTCTTCCGTGAGGTCGTGATGCTGGAGTTCCCCCGGCCCGGGCTCTACTCCTACGGCTTCGTAACGGGCTACACGAGCCGCGAGGTGGACGGAGACACCCGTCGGCTGGCTCACGTGTTCATTCCGGGCCCGCCCGTGCCGACCACGGGCGTGCTGGTGGCCGTGCCGGCGGAGCAGCTCATCGTCCTCGACCTGTCCGTCGAGGTCGCGCTGAAGCTGATCTTGTCCGGCGGAATGGTAGCCCCGCCGAGCCTGCGGGTGCGCGAGGGGCCCGCCGTGCCCAACGGAGACGGCGAGGCGTTCCCCCGCCGCACCCCCGGCCCCTGAGGTGGGTCGGGCGGCTGGCGCGTGACACAATCCCCCCGAGGTGCGCCACCGCTGGCATCGCTCGCTGGCCCGCGTCGCCCGGCGGGCCTGGTACCGGCTCCGGGCCCGGGGGATCCCGCTCGTCTACGACCCCATCTACGAGCGCGGCGTCTTCGGGGTGCCCCTCGACCCGCTCCGCGGCGAGAAGATCCTGGCTTCCCTCGACGAGACCGGCCTGCTGGCGCGGGAGGCGCTCTGGACGCCGCGGCCGGCCTCTCTCCAGAACCTGCTCCGCGTCCACACCGTCGAATACCTCCATCAGGTGCAGGAGCCGGAGACACTCTCCCGCATCTGCGGCGTCGCGATGACCGGCGCGGAGGCGGAGGCCGCGCTCGACCTGCAGCGGCTCATGACGGGCGGCACCATCCAGGCCACGCGGCTCGCACTCATCACCGGCGAGGTCACCGCCCACCTCGGCGGCGGATTCCACCACGCGCTGCCGGACAAGGGGATGGGCTATTGCGTCTTCAACGACGTCGCGGTGGCCATCAAGCGGCTCCGCGCACGAGGGTTCGAAGAGCCGATCCTCGTCGTGGACCTCGACGTTCACGACGGGAACGGGACGCGGGCCATCTTCGCCGACGACCCGACCGTCCACACCTTCTCGATCCACAACGAGCACTGGGGGGCCACGGAGACCGTGGCCTCCACGTCGATCGCGCTGGGCGCGGGCGTGGACGACGCCACCTTCCTCGGCGTCCTGCGGGAGGCTCTACCGTCGCTCTTCGAGTCCTTCCGGCCCGGCCTCGTCGTCTACCTCGCGGGCACCGACAGCGCCGAGAACGACCGCCTCGGCAACTGGCAGCTGAGCGGGGCCGGCCTCTTCGAGAGGGACCGGCTCGTCACCGACCTGGCGCGCGGGAACGGGCGGGACTGCCCGATGGCGGTGCTGCTGGCCGGAGGCTACGGGCGTCACGCCTGGCGGTACTCCGCACGCTACTTCCTCTGGCTGGCCTCGGGACGCGAGCTGGAGCCCCCGCCGGAGGACGCGCTCGCTCTCCAGCGCTTCCGGCGCCTGGGGGGCGCGCTGAGGGAAGGTGAGCCGACGGACGACGAGCGGCCGTTCGTCCTCACCGAGGAGGACCTCGTCGGTCTCGTGCCGGGGGCCTCGCCCGCGCCGCGCTTCCTGGGCTACTTCTCGCGCCACGCGGTGGAGCTGCTGCTCGAGCGCTCGGGGATCCTCGCCCAGCTGAGGGCGAAAGGGTTCCGGACCCTCCGCGTGGAGCTCGACACCCGCAACAGCCTTGGCCACACCGTGCGCGTGGTCTGCGAGGACGGTTTGGAGGAGGTGCTCCTCGAGCTGCGAGCCGAGCGCAGCCGAAGGATGGTTCCCGAGATGGAGGTCATCTCCCTCGAGTGGCTCCTGCTGCAGAATCCCCGTGCGGACTTCTCCCCGAGACGGCCGCAGCTGCCGGGGCAGAAGCACCCGGGACTCGGTCTCCTCCGGGACATCATGGGCTGGCTGATGGTCGTCTGCGAGCAGCACGGCCTCGACGGCATCTTCTTCACCACCGTTCACTACCACATCGCCGTACAGAGCCGGCGCCTGGTGAAGCCCCTCCGCGCGGCCGACGAGGGACGCCTCCGGGCCTTCTCGAAGGCTCTCTCGGGCCTGGCCCTCGCCGAGGCCGCGACCGCCGTGGCCGAGGGGCGGATGATCGATGAGACGACGGACGCGCCGGCGGAGTGGACCCCGATCGCGACCGTGGTGCCCGTTTCCGCGCGGCTGAAGGCCCTCGTGACCGGCCCCGAGTACGAGGACGCGGCCGTTCGGGAGGCCCGCCGCCTCCATTTCCGGCTCCGGGCCGCCACCACCCCTCCGACCGAATGAGGGCGGGACCGGCAGTTCCCGAAGGCCCCCGGCGCGGTTAGAATCGGGGCTTTCGACAGTCGAGGCCGGAGCCCGGGTGCGGATTTACAGAACCGGCGCGGGTCATCTGTGTGTGGCCCGCGCCGGCCACGCCCGTTGAGTTGCGCCCTTCGAGAGGCGAGAGGAGAACGACCGATGAGCACGACGGACAAGGGCCCACGCTTCGAGACGCTGCAGGTCCACGCCGGCCAGGAGCCCGCCCCGGGAACGAACGCGCGTGCTGTCCCCATCTACCAGACCACGTCCTACACCTTCGACGACTCCGAGCACGGGGCCCGCCTCTTCGCCCTCGAGCAGTTCGGGAACATCTACACGCGCATCATGAACCCCACCACCGACGTCTTCGAGAAGCGGATCGCCGCCCTCGAGGGCGGGGTGGCCGCGCTCGCCACCTCGAGCGGTCAGGCCGCGCAGTTCCTCGCGATCAGCAACATCGCCGCGGCCGGGGACAACATCGTCTCCACGAGCTACCTCTACGGCGGCACCTACAACCAGTTCAAGGTGACGCTGCCCCGGCTCGGCGTGGGCGTCCACTTCGTCGAGGGCGACTCCGCCGACGCCTTTGCCGGGGCCATCGACGACAAGACCAAGGCGCTCTACGTCGAGTCGATCGGCAACCCGCGCTTCAACGTGCCGGATCTCGAGGCGCTGGCGAAGCTGGCCCATGACAACCGGATCCCTCTGATCGTCGACAACACCTTCGGTTGTGCCGGCTACATCTGCCGCCCGATCGATCACGGCGCGGACATCGTCGTTGCCTCGGCCACGAAGTGGATCGGCGGACACGGCACCTCGATCGGTGGTGTGATCGTCGACTCCGGCCGCTTCGACTGGGGCTCCGGCAAGTTCCCCGTCTTCACCGAGCCCGCCCCCGGATACCACGGCCTGAACTTCTGGGAGACCTTCGGACCCGACGGTCCCTTCGGCAACATCGCGTTCATCATCCGGGCGCGGGTCGAGGGTCTGCGCGACTTCGGTCCCTGCGTGAGCCCGTTCAACTCGTTCCTGTTCCTCCAGGGTCTGGAGACCCTGTCGCTCCGCGTGCAGCGGCACAACGACAACGCGACCGCCCTCGCCGAGTGGCTGGCCGCCCACCCCGCGGTGGAGTGGGTGAGCCACCCTTCGCGACCCGACCACCCCTCGCACGAGACCGCGAAGAAGTACCTGCGGCACGGCTTCGGCTCGGTGCTCACCTTCGGCATCCGCGGCGGACACGAGACCGGCAAGAAGTTCATCAACTCCGTGAAGCTCGCCAGCCACCTCGCGAACGTGGGAGACGCCAAGACCCTGGTCATCCACCCGGCGTCGACGACACACCAGCAGCTCTCGGAGGATGAGCGGAGGGCCAGCGGCGCCACCCCGGACCTCATCCGCGTGTCGGTGGGGATCGAGCACATCGAGGACATCAAGGACGACCTGGCCCAGGCCTTCGAGGCCGCGACGAAGTAGACGGCGAGGGACGGACGACCCTCGACTGCGGCCCGAGTGATCTCCCTGTGGTCAGGGGCGCTCGACTGCACTACGATTCCCCCATGGCTGGCGGGTCCGATCGGAGGAGCCCATGACCGAGGGGTCGGCCCTCGACCGGATCGCCATCAACGTCAAGGCCCATAGGCTGCTCGAGATGCTGCTTCGGGAGAACCCCCGTCTCGAGGAGATCATGCGCAGCGCCAAGAACGAGGTCGAGGCCCTCGTCGGGGTGCGGAAGTGGGTGCTGGCGGAGCTCGAAGACCGACCGGAGGCGATGAAGTTCTACGAAAGCACACACCCGAGCCGGGAGGCCTTCGAGGCCCTGGGGTGGTCGGACATCGCCGCCATCCGGATACTCGACTACATCGACAACGCGGGGCGGGAGTTCGAAGACCTCAATTTGCGAAGCGAGCGGGCCATCTCCAATCCGATCAACGGCCTCTGGCTAGCGGTGAACCACGGTACCGGGGGCGCGCGGCCCGACTTCTTCGAGGACATGCTCCACCTGTTCCGTCAGCTCTCGGGCCGAAGCACGCACCGGTTACCCTCGAAGCCGCTGATCCTGGAATGGATGGAGCGCCATCCCTCCGGGTTGGACCCGCGCATCGTTCAACTCCGCACGGAGAATCGCGAGCGC
>JAJDNV010000134.1 GCA_022340545.1 Acidobacteriota bacterium
GGCGCGACGTGGCCCTCAAGGTGCTCCCCGCCGAGATGGCGGCGAGCCCCGAGCGTCTCGAGCGCTTCCAGCGCGAGGCCAAGGCGCTCGCCGCCCTCGACCACCCGGGGGTCGTCAGCGTCTACTCCGTCGAGGAAGCCGACGGTGTCCACTTCCTCACCATGCAGCTTGTCGAGGGGCAGCCCCTCGACCGCGTGGTCCCCGAGGGCGGGCTCTCTTCCCCCCAGATCCTCGAGATCGCCACCGCTCTCGCCGACGCCCTGGCCGCCGCCCACGAGAAGGGCATCGTTCACCGTGATCTCAAGCCCTCCAACGTGATGGTGAGGACGGACGGCCGGGTGAAGGTCCTGGACTTCGGCCTCGCCAAGATCACCGCTTCGGAGCACCCGGCCTCGGCCGGCTCGGAGCTTCCCACCGACGTCCAGACCCGGGAGGGCGTGGTGATGGGGACGGTCCCCTACATGTCCCCGGAGCAGGTGTCGGGTCTGAAGGTCGACCACCGGACCGACATCTTCTCCCTGGGCATCCTTCTCTACGAGATGGCCACGGGACGGCGCCCCTTCCAGGGACGCTCCTCGGCCGAGCTCGCCTCGGCCATCCTTCGCGACGCGCCGCCCGCGCTCGAGGAGTCGCGGTCGGACCTTCCGGACGGGCTGCGCCGGATCGTCACCCGCTGCCTCCAGAAGGAGCCGGACAGCCGCTTCCCGACGGTGCGGGAGGCGGCCGACGCGCTGCGGGACCTGCGCAGTGGGCCATCGTCGTTGACGCCCACGCTCACCCAGGCCGAGTCACCGGCGGCCCCGCCCACACCGTCGACCGGGGCCCGAAGAAAGGAGGAGGGGTTCTGGGTGGCCGTCCTGCCCTTCACTCACCGCGGCTCCGACCCCGGCGTCGAGGCCCTGGCCGAGGGGATGTCCGAGGACGTCGTCACCAGCCTCGCGCGCTTCTCCTACCTGCGGGTCATCTCCCACAGCTCGACGCTGAAGCACGCGGGCGATGTGGTCGACGTCCGCGCCTTCGGACGAGAGGTCGGGGCCCGGTACGTCATCAAGGGCTCCCTCCGCCAGGCGGGGTCGGTGCTGCGGATCGCCGTGCATCTCGTCGACGCCACCTCAGGGGCCCACCTGTGGGCAGAGACCTACAACCGGCCCTTCGAGGCCGACAAGGTCTTCGAGCTGCAGGACGAGGTCATCCCGCGCATCGTCTCCACCGTGGCCGACCTGAACGGAATCCTGCCCCACACCATGAGCGAGGCCCTCCGCAGCCGCGACCCGCAGAAGCTCACCCCCTACGAGGCGCTCCTCCGGGGCTTCGGATACTACGAGCGCATCGACGCGGAGGAGCACGCCGTGGTGCGGGAGGCGCTGGAGCGCGCCGTTCAGGAGGCACCGGATCACGCGGACTGCTGGGCGCTCCTGTCGATGCTGTACGCCGAGGAGCACAAGCACGGCTTCAACGTGGGACCCGACCCCCTGGGGCGCGCCCTCGAGGCGGCCCGGCGAGCGGTCGCGGCCGCGCCCTCGAACAGCCTCGCCTACCACATGCTGGCCCAGGCCCTCTTCTTCCGGCGGGAGCTCCAGGCGTTTCGGAACGCGGCGGACCGGGCCGTGGCCCTCAACCCCATGGACGGGTGCACCACCGCCTTCATGGGCATCCTGATGGCCTACGCCGGCGATTGGGACCACGGCTGCGCGCTCGCCGAGAGGGCGATGGAGCTCAACCCCCACCACCCCGGCTGGTACCGGTTCAGCTCGTGCCTCAACGCCTACCGCAAGGGGGACTACCGCGCCGCGCTCGACATCGCCCTCAAGATCAACATGCCGAGCTACTTCTACACCCACGCCACGATCGCGAGCATCTACGGGCAGCTCGGCGAGCGCGAGGCGGCTCAGGGGGCGCTGCGGGAGCTCCTGGCCCAGAAGCCGGACTTCGCGGAGATCGCGCGGGAGGAGTGGGCGAAGTGGGTTGGTCCGGGCGAGCTCCTCGAGCATATCCTCGATGGCCTCCGCGAGGCGGGGCTGGAGATCCCCCCGCCGGACGGAGCGACGCCTCCCAAGCGACCCGACGAGCGCGGCAGGTCGGCCTCAGGGCCGTCTGCCGTGTCCGATCGAGACTCCGCGGTGGCGATCGCCGTGCTCCCCTTCTCCGACATGAGCCCGGCGAAGGATCAGGACTATCTGTGCGAAGGGATGGCCGAGGAGATCCGGAACGCCCTCGTCCGCGTCGAGGGGATCCGGGTCGCCTCACGAACCTCCGCCTTCCGCGCCAGCCAGGAAGAGAAGGACCTCGTCGCGATCGGCCGGATGCTTTCCGTCGACCACGTCCTCGAGGGGAGCGTCCGAACGGCGGGGAGCCGCCTGCGAGTCACCGCCCAGCTGAGCGAGGTGAGCTCCGGCTACCACCTCTGGTCCGAGCGCTTCGACCGGGAGCTGGAGGACGTCTTCGCCGTGCAGGACGAGATCGCCAATGGCGTCGTCGAGGCCGTGAAGGCCCGGCTCGCCCCGGGAGCGCGGACGCTCCGCGCCCGGCCGCAGGCCCGCAACTTCGAGGCCTATCGGAGCTACCTGCTGGGTCAGCACCTTCGGTACGCCAAGGAGGACCACGGCGGGGCGGTTCGCGCGTTCCAGGAAGCCGTCCGCCTCGACCCGACCCACGCGCCTTCGTGGACCGGGCTCGCGGAAAGCCTCACGCTCATGGCGCACATGAGCCTGATCCCCGCGGACGAGGCCTGCACGCGCGCCCGAGAGGCGCTCGCGACCGCGATGGAGCTGCAGGGAGAGTCGGCGGACGGCCGCCACGGGGAGGCCTTCGTGGCGTTCATCGAACGACGCTGGAAAGATATGGAGGCGGCTGGTCGGCGAGCGGTCGAGCTCCAGCCGACCCACGTCCCGTCCCTGGGCCTGCTGGGAATGTGTCTCAGCCTGCACCAGAAGCCCGACGAGGCCGCTCCGTTCTTCGAGCGGGCGCGGGAGGCCGATCCGCTCGCGTCCTTCCCGTACATGCTCACGGCGCTGGGGCTGCTGACCGTCAGGCGGCATCAGGACGCTCACCGTTACGCCGAGCAGGCCCTCATCTTCGAGAAGGACGACGCCTCGGCGCTGTTCTGCGCGGCCCTGGCG
>JAJDNV010000138.1 GCA_022340545.1 Acidobacteriota bacterium
TGAACCCGGGCTTCTCGGAGTGGGAGAAGGCCACGTCCGGCAGGGTGTCGACGTCAAAGTCCCCGATCGCGATGCGCACGCTGTGGTCCTGCCAGCCCCCGGTGACGTCGGTGAACCATTGCTCATCGATGACGTGGGTCATCCACTCGTCCTTGCGAGGGTCGGTGGGGCACTCGAGCCAGTAGCCGTTCATGATCGCGTCGTAGTCCCCGTCTTCGTCGAGGTCGGCGAGCGTCATGCCCTCCCGCTCGCGGTTCTCGATTTTGCGCTCCGTCCACGTCTGCGGCTCCTCCTGGAAGTAGAGGGCGAAGTAGTGCTTGGTCCGAACCGCCACGTCAGGCCTCTGGTCGTGGTCGATGTCGGCCACGTAGAGGTCCTTGACCTCGCTCTCCGTCTCGACCTCCGCCACCTTCGACTCCCGCCAGACTCCGGTCGCGGGGGCGCCCGGGTTCTCGAACCACCAGACCTGGGCGCTGTTGTCGTTGCCTTTGGCGGTGACGACGTCGAGGTCGCCGTCGCCGTCGAGGTCGACCGTGACGATCCCGTCGCCGAAGATGTGGTCACCGTCCTTGATGATCGACCGGGTCCAGTCGGGGTAGCGGTACCACGTCACCGACCCGTCGCTGTCCTTCCCTCGATCCGTCGACCAGGTGTGAAGGACCAGGTCGTTGTGTCCGTCTCCGTCGATGTCGCCGATCGCCAGACGGCCGTCACCGTCGGGGTCGACCACGGAGTAGTCGAAGCTCAAGGGGGCCGTCTCTTCCGGGCTCGGGGTCGGCTCGGGGGCGCGCGTGCAGTTCGCGACCGTGAGACCGGCGGCTGCACTCAGCGCGACGATGGGATGGACGGCGCTCCGCGTTTTCACTTATCGGGATGGGTAGACGGGGTTGACGAGATCGGGCGTGGCCGCGTGCCGGCTCTCGCTGGCCCAGAGGATGCCGCGCTGCATGATCGTGAGCACCTCCGGGGTGTCGAACACGCTCGCAACGTGGCCAAGCGAGGTGTAGAAGACCCGGCCCTTCCCGTACACCTTCTTCCAGACCACGGGCATGGTGGCGCCATCGATCCAGGGTGCGTGCTCGGCGCTGAAGGTCGTCGTAGCGAGTACCGTGTTGTTCGGGTCGACGTGCATGTAGTACTGCTCGGTGTGAACCGCGAAGTCCGAGAGCCCGGCGGTAATCGGATCCTCGTGGTCGATGATCTCGACGGTGTGGTCGATCTCGTTCCCCGGGTGGGCCACCCACTGCCCTCCGACCATGAACTGGTACTCGGTCTCCTGCCGGTAGGCGTCACCGAGCCCACCGTGCCACCCGGCAAGGCCCACGCCACCCTTGACCGCCTCGAGCAGCCCCTGCAGATTCTCCCTTTCGATCGTCCCCATCGTCCAGGTCTGCACCACGAGGTCGAGCGAGCCCATGAGGTCCCCGTCAGCGTAGACGTCCTGCGAGTCGGAGACGGTCACGTTCCACCCGAGCGACTCCATCCAGGGCACGAACAGGTCCCGGCACTCGACGGGCTCGTGACCCGGCCAGCCCCCGTAGACGAAGAGGACCTTGTTCTCGGAAGGCCCCGCCGAGTCGAGCTCCGCGGTGGGAAGGATCGCGGAGGCAAGCCCCGCCCCGACGACGAGGAGCCCTGCCGCCACCGAACACCGCCTGAGGAGGCGCCCGCCGCGGGAGGCACCCTCGGGGGCCGTGTATCGAAGGATGTGCTGGCTGTGCATGGGCGGATCCTACATCAAAGGCACCCACGGGGAGACCCTGCGTTTGCACCCCTACGAGCCAGGTGATGGAATCGGCGCATTCGGGGGGGAGGCACTGGCCTGCGTGTGTTGCCTGAGCGAGCGTGAGCGTGAGCTCCAGCGGCGCCTCGAGGGGCACGTGCGCGCCCTGGCGGGAAAGATCGGAGAGAGAAACGTCTTTCGTCCGGCCCGGCTGGACGCGGCGGCGGTGTATCTGGAGACAACCCTGCGGGCCCTGGGCCACCGCGTGGAGTCACAGCCCTTCGAGTCCGCGGGGGCGGCGGTGCGCAATCTCGAGGTCGCGCAGAGCGGCCGCTCCCAACCCGACGAGATTATCGTCGTGGGCGCGCACTACGACTCGGTCGTCGGGTCTCCGGGCGCCAACGACAACGCCAGCGGCGTGGCCGCGGTGATCGAGCTGTCGCGACTGCTGGCGGAGCGTGAGCTACCGCGGAGCGTGCGGTTTGTTCTCTTCGTCAACGAGGAGCCGCCTTTCTACCTCACCGGCGACATGGGGAGCCTGCACTACGCGCGACGAGCGAAGGAGCGGGGAGATCACATCGTGGCCATGTTCTCCCTGGAGACCATCGGGTACTTCTCGGAGGACGAAGGGAGCCAGCACTATCCCTTCCCGTTCAGCTTCTTCTATCCGTCGCGGGGGAACTTCATCGGCTTCGTGGGCAATCTCGCCTCACGGGGTCTCGTCCGCCGTGCGGTCGGCTCCTTCCGCCGCCACTCGCCGCTGCCCTCCGAGGCGCTGGCCGCCCCCGGCTGGATCACCGGGGTGGGCTGGTCGGACCACTGGTCCTTCTGGCAGGAGGGCTATCCCGGGGTCATGGTCACGGACACGGCGCTCTTCCGCTACGAGGCTTACCACACGTCACAGGACACGCCCGATCGCGTCCTCTACGGTCACCTGGCCCGCGTCGTCGCCGGGCTGGAGCAGGTCGTCATCGACCTCGCGAGCGACTGACGACGGATCGTCCGCCGGGTTCGCTGTTGACCTGAGCCGGCCGGAGGAATAGCGTCCGGGGAAGCCCACGGAGGAGGCCATGAGATCTCTCGCATGCGGGTTCCCCGTCGCCTTTGCCCTGCCCGCCCTGATGCTGTCCGGGGCCCCGTCCTTCGCCGACGACGTCATCGCAGCGTCGAGGCGCGGCGACCTCTTCGCGGTGAAGCACTACCTGAGGAAGTCCCCCGACGCCATCGGCGCCCGCGACGGGTTCCTCTACACCCCGCTTCACTGGGCCGCGGTTCAGGCGCACTGGGACGTCCTCGAGGTTCTCGTCGAGAGCGGCGCGGACGTGAACGCTGTGGGCTGGGACGGCGGGACACCGCTCCACCTCGCTTCCCACCACGACCGCCCGGACATGATCCGTCTCCTGCTCGACGAGGGGGCGGATCTCACGATCCGGAACCAGTGGGGGCGGACTCCCCTCCACGTGGCCGCTCGCCGCAACTGCGACCTGGTGGCCGCGCTGCTCCTCTCCCGGGGGGCCGACCCGAACGCGACGACGAAGGAGGGGTGGACCCCGCTGCACGTCGCCCAGATGGCCGGGCATCCGCGGGTTCGGGACCTCCTGCTCACACACGGCGCCGCACCGGACCGAATGGACGAGATGGGGAAGCTCCCGGCCGACTACGCCTTCCAGCGGCCGGCAGCCGTGGAGGCCGATCCGCAGAGCCTGACCTCCTTCGTCGGGCGCTACGCGCTCGGACCGGAGGTGGTCCTCAGCGTCTGGGTCGGCGAGGGGCGGCTGCACATGGCGGAGTTCGGGCCGAACGAGCTCTATCCGATCGGCCCCGACACCTTCTATTGCCGACGCGAGCCCTGGAAGGTCACGTTTCACCGCGACGACGCGGGAAAGGTGGACGGTGTCGACGTCGCGTTCCTCCGACGCACGGTTCACGGGAAGAAGCTCCCCGAGTACCGATACGTCGGCGCACAGGTCTGCCAGGAATGCCACCTCGCGGAGGCGACGGGCGGCCAGTCCGTGCACTGGATGAAGAGCGCCCACGCTCGTGCGTACTGGGAGCTGAAGACGGACTGGGCGCGATTCCTGGCGTCCGCGCGCGAGGAGTACCGCGATATCGAGGACCCGTCCGCCGAATGGCGGTGTCTCAAGTGCCACGTGACGGGCGCCCAGGACCGGGTGGCCCGACCTGCCGACACCTTCCGCGCGGAGGAGGGCGTCGGCTGTGAGGCCTGCCACGGCCCGGGCTCGGCCTATGTCGACCCCGCGATCATGACCGACCGGGCGGCCTTCCTCGCCAGCGGCGGCCGCGTCCCCGACGAGATGACCTGCCGAACCTGCCACGAGGGCGAGGTGTTCCAGTACGAGGAGCGCCGGCCCCGGATCGTCCACCCCAGGCCGGCGGCGGACAGCAGCGAGAGCTGAGCGGCCGTGGTTTGCGGTCGGCGCCACGGTGGCCGCGTTTCCGAGCCCAGGGGCGCCAACCGACCTCGCAGATTCACTTGGCCGTGGATCCCGCCTTCGTGCGCGTCCGGATGGAGTAGAGCCCCGTGCTGGCGGTGATGAAGAGCGTCTGCCGGTCCTTCCCACAGAAGGCCACGTTGGCCGTCCAGCGCTCGGGGACCTCGATGTGCTCGATCTGCTGGCCCGCGGGGTCGAACACGAGCACACCGCGCCCGGTCAGATACAGGTTCCCCTCGTCGTCCACCGTCATCCCGTCGGAACCCTGCTCGCAGACGAGGGTCTTGCCCGCGAGACGGCCGTCGTCCTGGATGTCGTAGCGCCAGGTCTTCCTCCCCCGGATGTCGGCCACGTAGAGCGTCGTGCCGTCCCGCGTCCCGATGATCCCGTTGGGCTGGGTGAGGTCGTCAGTCACGCGGACCAGGCGGTCCGCCCCCGGCGCGAGGTAGTAGACGTGCTGGCCGTCCTGGGGCATCTCGTCGTGCTCCCACCACTCCCGCTTGTAGAAGGGGTCGGTGAAGTACATCCCGCCGTTCGGGTGGACCCAGACATCATTCGGGCCATTCAGACGCTTTCCGTCGTATTCCTTCCACAGGACGGTGGCCTCCCCACCAGGAGTGATCGCCCACAGCTCGTTCTTCTCGTCGGCGCAGGCGATGAGGCGCCCGTCGGCGGCGAAGTACATGCCGTTCGATCGCCCAGCCGGCTGGAGGAAGGTGGAGAGCTCCCCGTCCGCGCTCCACTTCAGGATTCGGTCATTGGGCTGATCGGTGAAGAAGAGGTTGCCCTCGGCGTCGCACGTGGGCCCCTCCGTGAACTCGAAGCCGTCCGCGCGCTTCTCGAGCGTCGCCCCCGGGGCCAGGACGCCCTCCTCCGCGGCCTGGGAGAGCGGGGTGCCCAGCATGCCGAGTCCGATCATCGTGGCCGTCAGTGTTCGCATCATCGCGTGCCCCTCCGATCTGTGCGGTGCCATCCTATCGCACACTCGAAGGTGATTCGGCCGTGGAGGAATCTCCGGGGCGGCGATCGGCGTGGTCAGTGGTCCTGACGCGCAACCCGTCGAATCTGCCTCGTCAAGCGGGCGAAGCGCTCTCCGGAAGCGCGGGCCGCGGCCCTTTCTTCCGTCGTCGTCGGCGACTTCGGATCCGGGGTCGTGGCCTCCGGGCCCAGCGTGCCGAACCCGTCGCCCTCGACCCCTCCAACGACCACGAAGCGCATCGTGAGAAACGCGTTCAAGATGGTGAGGCGCGCCATCTCCTTCCCCATGGACGCGCCCCCCCCGGTGCAGAACGCTCCCGCGGTGCGGCCCTCACGGTCGAGCACGCCCTCCTTCAGCAGGACCGCCCCGACCCGGTCGAGGAAGGACCTCGTCTCGACGGACACCGAGGCCCAGTGAACGGGCGTACCGAGGAGGATCCCGTCCGCTTGCAGAATCTCGCCGTCGGTCACCGCATCGAGCGGGCGAAGGCGGACCTCGACCCCCTCCACCGCAGCCACCCCGTCCCTCACGAAGCCGGCGAGGGCCTCCGTGTTCCCGGTCTCGGAGTGATACGCGACGAGGATCCGGGTCGGAGCGTCCGGCTCCCCCGCTGACGCCAACGCTCCGGCCAGGAGCAACGACATCAAGACGACGGCACGGCGCCCCATGACGTCCCCCTATCCGGCTACTCTCGCTCGCCCGTCATTTCCCTTCGATCGACAGAAGCTCGATGTCGAAGGTGAGAGTCGTGTCCGGGGGGATGACCCCACGCCCCAGGTCTCCGTAGGCGAGGTGGGGTGGGATCGTCAGCCGCCGGGTGCCGCCGACCCGCATCCCGGGAACGCCCTGGTCCCAGCCGGCGATGACCTGGCCGGCACCGACGGTGAACGGGTACGGCTCACCGCGGTCGTAGGAGGAGTCGAACTGGGTGCCGTCGGTGAACCGTCCGACGTAGTGGACGGTGACGGTGTCCCCGACCTCGGCGACCGGGCCGGTTCCCACGACGAGGTCCAGGACGACGAGCTGTGCCTGCGAGGTCGGGTCGGTGGTGTCGTTGCCGCCGCCGCACGCGGCCAGTCCGAGGATCACGAAGAGGGCAAGAGCACGGTTCAAGAGACGACCTCCCTGCCAAAGAGCCTATTGTAGCCGACGGGCGGCCGACTATCGGAAGCTCGGTGGGTTCCCCCGCGGGCCCATCGGTTCCGATGGTCCCCGGAAGCCACCGGCGGCCCGCGCGGCCTCGAGCAGCTCGAGCTTGCGCTTCTGCTCCAGGACCGGGGGCCGGGCCTCCCGAAGTCGGAGCGCGAGCGCGTCTTCGATCCCTTCTATCGCGGGCGTAACGCCCATGAGGTCCAGGCCCCAGGGAGGGGACTCGGGCTCAGCCTGGTCCGGCACGTGGCCGAGGCCCACGGGGGTCGCGTCCGCCTGGAGCCGCGCGACGAAGGGGGAACGGTGGTGGTGATGGAGCTCCCGGCCGCGGGTGGGCCGCGCGAGGACGAAAGTTGACCACGGACGACGCCACGCCGGCCAGACCGCCGGGAAGGGTCCTCCTGGTCGAGGACGAGCCCAGCCTCGTGCTCACCCTCGTCGACCGCCTTCACAGCGAGGGCTACGACGTCGGGAGCGCCCAGGATGGAGAGACGGGCTACGAGCTTGCCCTCGAGGGCTCCTTCGATCTCGTCCTGCTGGATGTGGCCCTGCCCCGTCGAGGGGGCTTCGACGTGCTCCGCGATCCTCGCCAGAAGAAGGTCGAGACCCCGGTCCTGATGCTCACCGCGCGCGGGCAGGTGATCGACCGCGTGCTGGGGCTCGAGCTGGGGGCCGACGACTACCTCCCCAAGCCTTTCGACATGATGGAGCTGCTGGCCCGCATCGAGGCGGTTCTTCGCCGGCGACTGGGCGCGGGCCTCGGTCCCGCCGGCAGCTACTCGTTCGGAAACGTTCGCGTGGATTTCCGACGGGCGGAGGTCTCACGCGACGGGACCCCGATCGACATGTCCAGCCTGGAGTTCAAGCTGCTGCGCTACTTCATCGAGCACCCGGGGGCGCTGGTCTCCCGGCGCGAGCTGCTCGAGAAGGTCTGGGGCTACCCGGCCGTGCTGCAGACGCGCACGGTGGACGTGCACGTGGCCTCGCTCCGCCAGAAGATCGAGCCGCACCCGGCCAAGCCGGAGTACGT
>JAJDNV010000349.1 GCA_022340545.1 Acidobacteriota bacterium
TACCCGGCGATCGAGCCGCTCGACAAGCGGCACAACGAGACGATCATCAGCCGCCTCAAGGTCATGTCGGAGCTGGACATCGCCGAGAAGCGCGTGCCCCAGGACGGGCGGTTCCGTCTCCGCGTCAAGGGCCGCACGATCGACTTCCGCGTCTCGATCATGCCGTCCGTCCACGGCGAGGACGCGGTCATCCGCGTCCTCGACAAGGAGCAGCTGAACGAGGCCTTCCGGAAGCTCCGGCTCGACGTCCTGGGCTTCACGGAGTTCGACCTGGTGAAGCTCCGCAAGTACATCACCGAGCCCTACGGCATGTTGGTGGTGACCGGCCCCACGGGGAGCGGCAAGACCACGACCCTCTATGCCGCGCTCAGCGAGATTGCGACCCCCGAGGACAAGATCATCACCATCGAGGACCCGGTGGAGTACCAGATCCCGGGCATCGTCCAGGTCCCGGTCAACGAGAAGAAGGGGCTGACCTTCGCCCGCGGGTTGCGGTCCATCCTCCGCCACGATCCGGACAAGATCATGGTGGGCGAGGTGCGCGACCCCGAGACCGCGCAGATCGCGGTGCAGTCTGCGCTGACCGGACACCTGGTGTTCACCACCGTCCACGCGAACAACGTCTTCGACGTCATCGGCCGGTTCATCCACATGGGGGTGGAGCCCTACAACTTCGTCTCCGCCCTCAACTGCGTGATGGCGCAGCGCCTGGTCCGCGTGCTCTGCTCCCACTGCCGCCGCCCGGCCACCGACGCCGAGGCGACGCTCCGCGAGTCCGGGCTCGACCCCGATCTCTACGGCGACCAGGTCTTCTACGAGGCGGTGGGCTGCGACGAATGCGGGGGAACCGGGTTCCTCGGCCGCACTGCGGTGGCGGAGATCCTCGACATGTCGGATCGGATCCGCCAGATGATCATCGAGCGGCGGCCGGCGGCCGAGATCAAGCAGGCGGCACGCGAGGAGGGCATGACCTTCCTGCGGGACTCGGCGTTGGAGAAGGTCTTCGCCGGGCTGACGACCCTCCGCGAGATCAACAAGGTCACGTTCGTCCAGTAGGCAGCGACAGGGGTGTCCCACCGGTCAGATCGCGCCAATCCCCGTCTACCCCATTGACAGCCCCTTCGCCGCGCGCATAACCTCCGGGCACACAAGGCAGGGTTTCTTTGCCGAGGAGGGGTTCGGGTGCGGCCCTGCGGAGGACCTCGAGTCCCCCGCCCATCCTCCTCCAGACATAGAGGTGTGAACGATGAGTCTCGACTACAACCAGCTCGTCGAGCTGGGAACGACGTATGGGATCCCTATCCTGAAAGCGCTGGCGATCCTGGTCGTGGGTTGGGTCGTGGCCAAGGGTGTTTCGATTGGCACGAAGAAGATCCTCGACAAGACCGAGCTCGACAACAAGCTCGCGGCCAAGATCACCGGGGGCAAGTCGGCGGGCATGGCCATCGAGGCCGGCGTCGGCCGCTTCGTCTACTGGCTGATCATGCTCTTCGTGCTGATGGCGGTCCTCCAGAGCCTCGGCCTGACCATCGTCACCGAGCCGATCAACGCCTTCGTCACGAAGATCGTGGGCTTCCTGCCCCAGGTGCTCGCGGCGGCGGTGCTCGCGGCCATCGCCTGGGCGGTGGCCAGCGTCCTGCGGGTGGTCGTGGCCAACCTGCTCGGGGCCTTCCAGATCGACCAGAAGATCGGGGACCAGGCCGGCGACGAGATGAAGAAGGTCTCCCTGGCCTCCACGCTGGCCGACGCCGTCTACTACCTGATCTGGCTGCTCTTCCTGCCCCAGATCATCGACGCCCTCCAGATGGAGGGGTTGAGCCCGGTGAAGGAGATGGTCGGTCAGATCCTGGGCTTCCTGCCCAGTCTCTTCGGCGCGCTGATCATCTTCTTCCTCTTCTACGTGGTCTCGCGGATCGTCCAGCGGCTGGCCACGAGCCTGCTGACCACCATCGGCTTTAACCGACTGCCGGAGTGGCTCGGCCTGGGCGCAGGGCGGACCGGCGCCGGCTCCGCCTCCGCGGTGGCGGGATACGTCATCCTGGCCATCCTGCTCTTCCTGGGCGCGGTGCAGGCCTTCAAGACCCTCGGCCTGGAGACCGTCTCCAACCTCGCCGAGCAGCTGCTGGCCGGGCTCTTCAACATCGTGGTGGCGGTGGTGATCTTCGGGGTCGGCCTCTTCCTGAGCCGCATCGCCTACAAGACCATCTCCCCCACCGGCCAGGGGCCGTCGGCGCTGCTGGGCAACGTCGCCCGCATGGCGATCCTGGTCTTCACCGGCGCCATGGCGCTCTTCCGCGCCGGGCTGGCCTCCGAGATCGTGACCCTCGCCTTCGGAGCGGTGATCGTGGGGATCGCCCTCGCCGCCGCCCTCGCCTTCGGCATCGGCGGGCGCGACGAAGCGGCGAAGGTCATCGCCGAGTGGCGCTCGAAGTCCTGACGACGCCGGGATCGGCGGTCTGATCGTCGATCCCGGTGTCCGGCTCCCGCGAGGCGGCGAGGCTTCTCCGCCTCGCGGGAGCGCCGTTTGTCCCTGCCGCCCTGCCCCCTTATCCTGATGCTTCCGCCCGGCCGGTGGCGTGACCACCGCGGCCCCCCGTCATGGCAATGATGCGAGCTCTCATCGACAGACTCCGCCGCGCACCCACTGCCCTGCTGGCCTTCATCGAGCGCGCGGGGAACCTCCTTCCCCACCCCGGGACGCTGTTCGCCATCCTCTCCCTCGCCGTCGTCGTCGCCTCCGGGATGGCCGCGCAGCTCGGTCTGGAGGTGATACATCCGGGCACCGGAGAGACGATCCGTCCGGTCAGCCTCCTCAGCATCTCGGGGCTGCACCGCATCCTCACGGGGATGGTCACCAACTTCACGTCCTTCGCGCCCCTCGGCACAGTCCTCGTTGCGATGCTGGGGATCGGCGTCATGGAGGGCAGCGGCCTCATCGGGTCCGGGCTGCGCCTCCTGGTTCTCTCCGCGCCCCCGCACCTCCTCACCTTCGTGATCGTGTTCGCCGGGGTGCTCTCCAACACCGCCTCCGAGATCGGCTACGTGCTGCTCGTGCCTCTCGCGGGGATGATCTTCCTCGCGGCGGGGCGTCACCCCATCGCGGGTCTCGCCGCCGCGTTCGCCGGTGTCTCCGGCGGCTACAGCGCCAACCTGCTCCTGGGCACCGTCGATCCGCTCCTCTCCGGCCTGACGCAGGAGGCGGCCCGGATCGTGGACCCCTCCTACTCGGTCAACCCCGCCTGCAACTACTACTTCATGGTGGTGTCCACGTTCTTCATCGCCACCGCCGGGACGCTCGTGACCGAGAAGCTCGTGGAGCCGCGCCTCGGCCCCTACGAGGGACACGCCCGTCCCGAGACGCTCGAGCACCTCGACACCGCCGAGCGCCGCGGACTGCGCTGGGCGCTCGTGGCGGGGACCGTCTTCGTGGGGCTGCTGCTCCTGGGTACGGTCCCGGCCGACGGCTTCCTCCGCAATCCGGAGACCGGAGGGCTGCTGCACTCCCCGTTCCTCTCCGGCATCGTGGCCTTCATCTTCCTCGGCGGCTCCGCGGTCGGCATCGCCTACGGCATGGGGGCGGGCACCATCCGCTCGGACGCCGACGTGATGAAGGGCATGGGCGGGGCCATGTCGACCCTCGGCGGCTACATGGTGCTCGTCTTCTTCGCCGCCCAGTTCGTGGCCTATTTCAACTGGACCAACCTCGGTCTGATCGTGGCGGTCAAAGGCGCCGGCGCGCTCAAGGCCTCGGGCCTGGGCGGGGTGCCGCTCATGCTCGGGTTCGTCCTGATCTCGGCCTTCATCAACCTGTTCATGGGCAGCGCTTCCGCGAAGTGGGCGGTGATGGCACCGGTCTTCGTCCCGATGCTCATGCTCCTCGGCTACACCCCGGAGCTGACGCAGGCCGCCTACCGCATCGGCGACAGCACGTCCAACATCATCGCGCCGATGATGTCGTACTTCGCGCTGATCGTCGCGTTCTTCGAGCGCTACGACAAGAGAAGCGGCATCGGGACGGTGGTGGCGACGATGCTCCCCTACACCGTCACGTTTCTCGTCGTCTGGTCGGCGCTCCTCATCGTGTGGATGGTGCTCGGCCTTCCCGTGGGCCCGGGGGCGGCCCTGAGGCTTCCTTCCTGATGGAACCCTTTCGCAATCCGGATGAGGGAGCGATCCGGAAGCTGCTGGAGAGCGTGCGGCGCATCGCCGTCGTCGGACTCTCCCCCAAGCCTCACCGCGATTCGAATCGCATCGCCGTCTATCTCCTGGCTCACGGGTACGAGGTCATCCCCGTCTACCCGCGCGGGGAGACGATCCTCGGGCAGAAGGTCTATCCCCGGGTTCAGGACATCCCGGGACCGGTGGACCTCGTCAACGTCTTCCGCCGGAGTGAGAGCCTGCCCGGCGTCTTCGACGACGCCCTGGCCGCCGGGGCCGGGGCGGTCTGGACCCAGCTCGGGTGCATCGACGAAGAAGGCGCACGCCGCGCGCAGGCGGCGGGGCTCACGGTGGTGATGAACCGCTGCGTGATGGTCGATCACTCCCGGCTGCTGGGCCGGGGATGAACCCGCCGATGACGCCGGGTGTCCCGAGAAGTGACAGCCAGCGTTCCCGACGTTCATCGCCCTAGTCCCCGTTCGATCCGGACAACCCCCACCCCCACAATCACTTGCGTCCTTCAGCGGGTGTCCGGGAAGACCTGTGCACGGTTCCTGCAGTCACACGAGTGCAGGCAGGCCCTTCGGGGGGAAGGGAGGAGCCGATGCGAGGGCGAATCATTCGTGACGAGACGGCGGTTGCGTTTTTTCACGGCCAGCTGCTGGAGGCGATGAGCCATCAACAGGTGTCCACGTCCGCCTTCACCGAGTGCTACCTGGCGAACCTCCTCACCGCCTTCGTGCGCGGCGAGCGCCTGCCGGCGCGCGAGCCCGGCTTCGACGAGACACCCCTGGCCCTTCTCTACGCGCGGGCCCTCGAGTCGACGGGCCGGGAGCGGGC